>CAMXOP010000128.1 GCA_947245665.1 uncultured Clostridiaceae bacterium | reverse complement strand
GCTAGTAATATATATACACTAGGATATGAATATAATTCATGTGCTAATTTGGATTATACAAGTAAATTAATAGTCATATAAAATAATATAAAAAATAGAAGTTTGTGAAATAGATCAAAATTATTAAACAAAAAAGTTTAATTGATGAGAGTTTATCACATAAACCTTCTATTTTTTTTTTATTTGTAGAACAGTATTACAACAGTATTACAATTAATTATCATTTGTATAACAAACGTTGAACAAAGCATCTTTTTGAAATATAATGTAAAAAAATTGGGGGTATAAATATGGAGGATACATTTGCAAACTATATTTTAAAAGAAGAAGACTGGACTCGAAAAATGGAAATAATGTACTATTTAGAAAAGAAAAATATAGTATTTTTTGATAAATCTGTTATATTAAAAACAGAACTTGCTAAGTTGTTTGTTGATATAATGGATATAAGAGAAGTAGACAAAAATATAGTAATAACAGCGTGTTTATTATGTAATTGTAGGAAACCAAGTAATTTTTCAGATATAAACAAAGTGAAATCTTATGCAAAAGATGGAGCTGAATATTTAGAAAAATTAGGATTTTCAGAACGTTTTTGCAAAATTTGTGAAGAAGTAAATAGATATACAAGAAGTGAACCAAGGGAAAAAGAAAGTGATATATTAGAACTAGTAGATCATTTTGGAGGAATGTTATTAGATAGATTTGACAGAATAGCATTCAAACCAGATGAAGCGCTTCTATTATTAGAGTATAGAAACTTAAAAAGTAAGCCAAACCTATATTTACAAGAATTTGTACAATTTGTTGAACATATACAAAAAGTGCATATAGGGCTAAATAGAAGTATAGAATATTTATCAAAATTAATAAACACTTCAAGAACAACAAAAATAGCTTTAGTAAATGCATATAACTCAGAAATAGAAATAAAAAAAACTTTAGAAGAAATGAAAAAAGAGCCAAAGCAAGAAAAACAAGAATATGTAACTAATATAAAAATAAACCCTGAAGAAATAGAGACAATAATATTAAAAAGAAAATAGAAGTTTGTAGGGAACTGTTTGTGAGAATACCTCGTAGGTTATGGCACCATTGTACCAAAACAAATAATAAGAATAAATAGGATATAGATGTAGGGGCTTAATCAGTAAGTAATACCTATGAGAATTTACTGAACTACGCCCTTAAAATTATATATTGTAAAAATAGCTTGTTTTTAGGAAGTTTAATTTATTTTTTAAAATTTAATTTTTACCCTCCTACTAACTTGACGAAATATACAATTAAAAAACAAATTAAACCTCCTTGTTGCTACGCTATATATTATAATTACTACTATTTCTTTAAAAAACATAAAATAAATATCAAAGGAGAAACAAAAATGAACGAAGTATTTGCAGATTTACATATACACATAGGAAGAAGTGAAAATGGGAAACCAATAAAAATAACAGCGGCAAGGTCACTTAATTTTGCAAATATAGCAAAGGAGTGCTATGATAGAAAAGGAATACAAATATGTGGAATTATAGATTGTGCATCACCATATGTAATAGAAGATATAGAAAACTTCTTAAAAACAGGTGAAGCTTATGAAATAGAAGATGGAGGAATAATATACAAAGATAAAGTATGTATATTACTAGGAAGTGAAGTAGAAACTTCAGAAATAGGAAGAAATGGTCACAAAGGTGCAGCACACAATGTATGTTTCTTTCCACACTTAAAGGATATAAAAGGCTTTTCAGAAGAAATGAGCCATCATATAAAAAATATAACACTAAGCACACAAAGGTCAAACTTATCAGGCTATGAATTAATAGATATAGTAGAAAGATACAATGGAATATTAATACCAGCCCATGTATTCACACCACACAAAAGTTACTATGGGAACTGTGTAGATAGATTAAAAGATATATTCAAAGAAAAATTTCATAAAATATTTGCCATAGAACTAGGATTAAGTTCAGACACGTTTTTAGCAGACACAATATCAGAACTAGAAACAAAAACATTTGTAACAAACTCAGATGCACATTCATTACCTAAAATAGCAAGAGAATATAACAAACTACAAGTAGAAAATATATCATTCAAAGAAGTAATAAAAGCACTAAAAAATGAAGAAGGAAGAAAAGTAGTTGCAAATTATGGTTTAGACCCAAAACTAGGAAAATACCACAGAACATATTGTGATAACTGTGAAAGTACAATACAAACAAAGCAGCCAGTAACAATATGTCCAAAATGTGGAAGTAACAAAGTAACATTTGGAGTGTTTGACAGAATAGAACTAATAAGAGACAAAAAAGAAACAAAAAGTCCAAAAACAAGACCACTATACATATATCAAGTACCACTAGGTTTTGTACCAGGAGTAGGAGCAAAAGTAATAGAAAAATTACTAGAAAAATTTGGAACAGAAATGACAATATTGCATAAGTTATCAAAAGACGATATAGAATCAGTAGTAGGAGAAAAAATAGCAAATAAAATAGAAGAAGCAAGAACAGGGCAAGCAAAGATAGAAGTAGGTGGTGGCGGAGTTTACGGCAAACTAAAATAAAAAACTGGAAACAAAAGGGACGGGGCAAAAAAATTCCAAACTGTGGA
>CAMXOP010000127.1 GCA_947245665.1 uncultured Clostridiaceae bacterium | reverse complement strand
ATCTTTATATTTTATCACGGAAGGATTTATTTACACAACTTTTTCTATACTCTCACGACCTACTCTTCTTGAAGATATAAAAACTCTCAATTTTTCCTTTATGCCATTCTTTTTCTATTTGTATTCTTCAAAAGCTTCTATAACATCTCTTATTTTCACTTTTTGTTTAGCAAATCCTAAAAAATTACTCATTTTATTTTCAATAACATATCCTCATTTTTGTATATTAATGTATTTATATATATTACATTATAATTTAATGTTATATACAATATATCGCTTCATATTTTAAACTATTTCAAAATCAATCTGCCTTGTTATTTTATCTGCGTGAATTACTCTTATTTTTACCTTATCTCCTATTTTATATGTTATTTTGGTTTTTTCTCCTGTTAAAGTTTTTCTATTTTCATCATATATAAAATATTCATCTCCTAAGTTTTCAAATCTTATTAAACCTTCTACTGTGCTTTCTAGCTCTACAAACATTCCAAATGATGTTATTGATGATACTATACCTATATATTCCTCGCCTATTTTATCTTGCATAAATTCAGCTTTTTTAATGTCTATACTATCTCTTTCAACTTTTTGTGCTACTTTTTCTCTTTCTGACGATTGGTTAGCATAATTTGTACTTTGCTCACTATATTTTTCAAGTGTTTCTTCGCTTACATTGTAGTTATTGGCTAGGTATTTTGAAATTACTCTATGGATAAATAAGTCTGGATATCTTCTTATTGGTGATGTGAAGTGACAATAATATTTGCTCGCTATTCCGAAATGTCCTTTATTTTCGCTTTCATATCTTGCTACTTTTAGTGTCCTTAATATTAAAGTAGATATTACTCTTTCTTCCTCTTTTCCTTTTATATCTTCTAATACTTCTGCAAATGCTTTTGGGTGGATATTTTCTTTACTTCCTTTAATTTTATAGCCAAAATTGTATAAGAATTTATTTAATTCTAAAATTTTATCTTCATCTGGTTCTTCGTGTACTCTGTAGATAAAAGGTGCTTCTAACCAGTAAAAGGTTTCAGCTACTGTTTCATTTGCTGTAAGCATAAATTGCTCTATTATTTCATTTGCAAATGTAAGTTCATATTTTTTTACATCTATTGCAAATCCATCTTTATCTAGAACTATTTTTGTTTCTGGAATATCTAAGTTTAAGCTTCCTTGTTTTTCTCTTCTTTGCTTTAATATTTTTGCAAGTTCCTCCATTTGTTTAAAATGTTCAAAATATGGTTTGCATTCCTTTAATACTTTCAAATCTTTTTCTAACTTGATTATTTTTTCTTTTGCTTCATTTGCATTTTCTATTTTCTGTTCACTTATTTGCTCATTTACATCTTTTACTTCTTCAATTTTTTTGTTATTTACATATTTCAAAATAGTAGCAATTTCATTATAACTCATTCTTCTAGTAACATTTATAACACTTTTTTTAATTTCAGAAGATACTACTTGTCCTTCATTATTAATTTCCATTATAACTGAAAGTGTTAGCCTATCTTTCTTTTGATTTAGGCTACAAATTCCATTTGAAAGTTCTCGTGGAAGCATTGGTATTACTCTATCTAGCATGTATATACTTGTACCACGTATTATTGCTTCTTTATCTAACTTAGAGCCTTCTTTTACATAGTGACTCACATCTGCTATATGAACACCTAATTCATAATTACCATTTTCTAGTTTATTTACATTAACTGCATCATCTAAGTCTTTTGCATCTTCTCCATCAATTGTAAAAATCTCTTTCTCTCTTAAGTCTAATCTACCATTAATATCATTTTTAATATCTTCTTCTCTATATTTTTCAGCTTCTTCTATTACAGCTTCTGGAAATTCATATGGAAGTTTATAATCTTTAATTAATGAAAGCATATCAACACCTGCCTCATTAATATTCCCCAATACTTCTATTACTTTGCCCTCTGCATTTTTACCATCTTCTGGATATTTAGTTATTTTAACTAACACCTTGCTATCATTACGAGCCTTACCAAAGTTCTTTTTAGATATAAAAATATCTGTCCCTAACCTTCTATCATCTGGAATAACAAATCCATAGTTTCTACTATTCACAAAAACACCAACAACAGTATCTTTATCTCTTGTTAATATTTTAACAATTCTACCTTCTGTATTATGTGTACTATCTTTTTCAGCTTCCAATATTTGTATAAGAACAGTATCACCATTTAAAGCATTTTTCGTATGTTTTTTTGAAATATAAATTTCATCATCTATATCTTTAATTTTAACAAACCCAAAACCTTTTTCATTAGCTTTAAAAACACCTGTTATATATTTATTAGAATCTACCAAACTATATTTAGACTTTCTATTTTTCTGAATTTTATATTCTTCCTCTAATTTTTTTAGTACTTCATTAAAAATTGAATACTCCGTTTTAGGAACACATAAAATAGTAGCTATTTCCTTAGCTTTCATAGGAATATAGCTCTCCTCTGCCATAAAATCTAAAATTAACTTTTCTTTTTCTTCCATTTATTTTCTCCTTTTCAAAAGAATTTCAATTATAATTAATGTAATAAAATTTATAATTTAATATTATAAAATTCAGAATCTAATAATAATAAAATTAATAATTTAATATTAATAAAATTCAGA
>CAMXOP010000126.1 GCA_947245665.1 uncultured Clostridiaceae bacterium | reverse complement strand
AAGCATCCATTATATATTTAGAATAAGTAGATGAATGTATCATATTATTTAGACTTTCTTTAATTTCACTTTCTAATTTTCTTCTATTTCTACGTAAAGATATAAGAACTGAAGAAGCATCATCAGCAATAGTATTTTCATCAATTATAGAATTTAGTATTTGATTTTCTATTTTTAAATTACAATATAAATTTGAAAAGTAATCATCTAAAATAGGAAAATCAGTTAAATTAAAATTATAGTCATTATAAAAGTAATCCTTTAATTCCCTAGAAAGTTTTAAAACTTTTGCAATGTTAATTAAACCAGTAGTGTTTAAAGAATATGAACTTTCTAAGTTTTTTATATATAAATCTATATTTGAAATATTGCAAATAGGTAAATTCCCTTTACGGGCAATTAATGTACAAGCCTCTAAAGTCTCTTGTAATAATTTTGTAACTCTATCCTTTTTGAAACTAGGTAATAACTTTAAACAAAGTTCTTTTCCTAAATAAGTAACACTATAATTACTTAATAAATTTAAAATTTTATTATATTCTAATTTGTTTAAATAATTATCATTCATAATAAACCTCCAAGTACAAATATTATCTCATAAAAATAAACAAAAAACAACTAGAGCAACATATAAAATGCTGCTCCAATTGCAAAAATTATTTCTTTTCATCACTTTTACCTTTAAGCTGCTCACACTGCTGATTACCAACAGTACAAGAAGTCTTGCAGGCACTCTGACATGAAGTTTGACACTCCCCACACCCGCCATGTTTAATAGAATCATTCAAATTACGTGTACAAAGTGTTGTAATGTGCTTCATTGAATTCTCCTTTCATTAAAAAGAAAAACTGTTAAAAGTTACAATAATATTATTATACAATAAAATAAATATAAAATCAATAAAAATATGGCAATTATTAGAAAATATAGATACTTATAATACTCAATTTAAAACTTTTATATTATAAGGAAGATATTGAATGATAAATTTATTAAGAAGAAACAACAGGATCAACAGAACAGGTAAAGAAAATGAACTTATATGATATAGTAGGAAACCTATGGGAGTGGACACAAGAAGCTGCATATGTAGAAGGAGTTAAATATAGCACAAATCATACATTTACTACATATATTCTCCGTGGTGGTAGTCTTTATAATGGATATACAACTCACCCTGCGGCATTCCGCCTTAATAGTTATGCTCTTGGTACAGGAACTAACAATGGGTTCCGCATAGCACTTTATATTGCATAAAATTAAAGGAGAAAATATTTTAAGAATAAAAGATAGATGCGAAAATGTAAAAATTTTCGCATTTATTTGTAAATAAATATAATAAAGAATAGTAAAGTTTAAAATTTGCAAAACAAAATATGGTATTATTTTAAATTTATGTCAAAGAAACAAAATATTTTCAAGATACCCATTGACATACGGCTATAAGCGTTGTATAATATTAAGAGCATGTAATTAAAGCGATGAAGTAGAATGTGGCTACATACTTAGGGAACTAAGGAATGGAGGGAACTTCTATGGAGTATGTCATGGCTTAGACCAGGCGGTAAGTTTTATAAAGAATAAAAGCACTTATCCCAATTTTATCATGCAATGATTGGGTTTTATAATGAAAATAAAAGAAACACTAGGGTGCGTTTAAAACTTCCGACCAAAAAGTTAAAAAACAGGAGAATACTATAACTATTTGAACACTTATTCACAAGGGAAGGGAAAATATTTTAAACCAAGTGGAAGTTAACAAAAGTTAAAGTGAATACCCTGACATTAGAAAAGGAGGAAAAAATAATGGCAACATCAAACAAAGTAGGAAGTGAGAGAATGAGAATAAGATTAAAGGCTTATGATGCACAACTTATAGAAAAGTCTGCTGCTCAAATAGTAGAAACTGCTAAAAGAAATGGCTCAAAAGTATCTGGACCTATTCCATTACCAACAGAAAAAGAAATTGTAACAATACTACGTTCTCCACACAAACACAAAGATTCAAGAGAACAATTTGAAATGAGAACACATAAAAGAGTTATAGACATTCTTTATCCAACACAAAAAACAGTTGATAGTTTAATGAAAATTGATTTACCAGCTGGTGTTGATATAGAAATCAAATTATAATTTAAACAATATTAAATTTGTAATACAACAAAAACCAAGCTAGTGAAAAATAAAAATATTATATGTAAATATCAAATAATAAATAAAAAATCATTAGCCAATAGTTAGGAGGAAAATAAAAAATGAAAAAAGCAATAATAGGAAAGAAAATTGGAATGACACAAATATTTGATGAAACAGGAAAAGTTATTCCAGTAACAGCTATAGAAGCAGGACCATGCGTTATAGCACAAATAAAAACAGTAGAAACAGACGGTTATGATGCTGTACAATTAGGTTTCGGAGATGTGAAAGAAAGCAAAGTAAACAAACCAGTAAAAGGGCACTATGCAAAAGCTAGCATAACACCTAAAAAACATTTAAGAGAATTCAGATTAGATTCTTTAGAAGGTTTAAAAGTAGGAGATGAATTAAAAGCTGACGTATTTGCAGTTGGAGACAGTGTTGATATACAAGGAACATCTAAAGGAAAAGGATTCCAAGGTGTTATAAAAAGACATGGACAAAGTAGAGGACCAATGGGACACGGTTCAATGTATCACAGAAGACCAGGTTCAATGGGGCCAACATCAACTCCAGGTAGAGTTTTCAAAGGTAAAAAATTACCAGGACATATGGGA
>CAMXOP010000125.1 GCA_947245665.1 uncultured Clostridiaceae bacterium | reverse complement strand
GGTGAAATATTCGTTTATAAACTTTCAAGGTGATTTTATCATATATTAAATACATTTTAAAATTAAAAAGAATTGACAAAAAAAGCATGTAATGTTATTATTAAAATGATATTAAGTAAAACTAAAATTTGAAAAATAGAAGTTAAAAATTAGAAATAAAAAAGAATAAGTAAGAAGAGAAATAACTTCCTTGAGGGAATTAGCGTATTTTCAACTTCTAACTTCCAAACTAAACTTACATTCGGAGGAAAAAATGAAAAAAGAAGAATATTTTAAACCATCAGTTACAGTAGATACAATAATATTCACAGTAAGAGATTTAAATGTGGATAATTACAGAAAATTACCAGAAAAAAAGTTTCAAGTTTTATTAGTAAAAAGAGCTGGAGAGCCATATAAAGATAAATGGTCATTACCAGGAACATTTGTAGAAAAAGAGGAAAGATTTGAAGAAGCAGTAAATAGATGTTTACAAGAAAAAACAAATATTAAAGATATATATTTAGAACAATTATACTCATGGGGAGACCCACAAAGAGATCCAAGAGAAAGAGTAATTAGCACATCTTATATGGGATTAGTAGATATAGGGGATATTCAAATAAAAGCAGGAAAAAATGTAGAAGACATAGAATGGTTTAATATAAAATTAAATACCATAAAAGAAAAAACTAAAGAAAAGAAAAATGGATATTATAAAGCAGAAGAAATAGAAATATTGTTAGAAAGTAAACAAGCAACATTAAAAAATAGAGTAAAAGTAGTAAAAGAAATAGTAAATGGAAACACAATAATATATACACAAATATTGCAATCAGACCTAGCATTTGATCATGCAAAAATATTAATATATGCAATAGAAAGATTAAAAAATAAAGTTGAATATACAACAATAGCTTTCAACCTAATGCCAGAAAAATTCACTCTAACAAATCTTCAACAAGTATATGAAATACTATTAGATAAGCCCTTACTAAAAGCAAACTTTAGAAGAAAGGTATCAGACATGGTAATAGAAACCGAAGAATATGAAGAAAATGCAGGACACAGACCATCAAAGCTATACAAATTCAACCCAAACTGGCAACCGCATGTATTTTAACTTCCCATTGGGGACGTTTCCTTTTGGGAAATCTGTCCCTAATGGGAAATCTGTTACTTTTGGGGTAAAGAGATTTTATGTATAGACAAAAAGAAAGGAAAAAAGTATTATGAAGGTACTAATAGCAACAAAAAACCAAGGAAAAATTGAAGGAGCAAGGAAGGCTTTATTAAATTATTTCGATAATGTAGAAATTGAAGGAATACCAGTAGAGTCAAATGTAAGTGAACAACCAGTTAACGATGAAATATATAAAGGAGCGAAAAATAGAGTTAGAAATTTAAAACAATATGCACAAATAAATAACAAAGAAGCAGATTTATATTTATCAGTAGAAAGTGGAATAACTAATTCTCTAGGAAGATGGGTAATTACCAATATTGCAGTAATTGAAGACAATAATGATTTTGAAAGCTATGGAACAAGTCCATCATTTCCAGTACCAGAAAGATTAGTAAAAGACATTATAAATACAGACTTAAGCCAAGTAATGAATAAAGTTTTTTCGAAAGATGAAGAAAGGCATAATAAAGGTGGAGGAATACAACTATTAACACATGAAAAAGTATCAAGAATAGACTTAACAGAAATGTCATTTATTATGGCCTTAACAAAATATATAAATGAGGATAAATGGAGATAAAATAACAACATTTAAGATTTTATAAATAATTTAAAAAAGTGTTAACAGATAAAAAAGGACGGAGTTATTTTACAATAAAATTGTAAAATACTCCGTTTTTATAAATATTTTAAATAAACTTATAAATTGCTTCAGCAAATCCACCATTTTCAGCGGAATTTTGAGTAACAAAATCTGCTACTTCCTTTACTTCATCATAAGCATTGCTAACTGCAACTCCAATATTAGCCACATTAAACATACTTATATCATTAATATTGTCACCAATAGCAAGTATGTGTTTTTTTGGTATGCTTAAATAATTACTTAAAGCATTAACCGCATTTCCCTTAGAAACATTAGAAGCTGAAATATCTAAATATTCGTAATCCTTATCTATAATAGTATCACGATATTTTCCTTTCTTTCTAATATGTGTAATACTAATACCTTTTATTTGTTGTAATTTAGCTTTAAGCTCTAATAAATCATCACCTGAAGAAACAACTAACTGCAAAATTCCAACATTTCCAGTAATTAAGAGATTAGAAATATCAGAAACTTCATTAATTTCTATTTTACCAGGGAATAATAATGAATTTCTTAAATCCAGAAATTCAAGCTTTTCAGTTATAATACCAGTATCAGTATTTGCATGTATATGCATATCATATTTCTTAGCAAGTTTTAAGCATTTTGTAAGAGCACTTACAGAAAGAGTGCTTTTAAAAATATCCTTATTAGTAGATAAATCTACACAATGAGAACCATTACCAAAAATACCAAAATCTGCACCAACTTTCTTACAAAAATCCTTACTAATAGCATATGATTTACCTGTACAGAGAGCAAAAATAACATTGTTATTTTTGAAATACGAAATAGCCTCAACATTCTTCTGGCAAATAGGATGCACATTATCAATTAAAGTACTATCAATATCACTAGAAACAAGTTTAATCATACTTTATCTCCTTATATATAAAATTTTAGGCTCTTCGCTAAATCGAGTGGGTAACTAGTATTAAACACAAATATCTAGTTT
>CAMXOP010000124.1 GCA_947245665.1 uncultured Clostridiaceae bacterium | reverse complement strand
TTCAACAATAGATATTTCTAAGAAAGTGTGACATATGTTTGACAAACCTACAAAATTTTATTCTTGTTTTTTTATTTTCTATTGCGATTTTATGTATATTGTGCTATACTAACAAATATATCAAGTTTTAATTACCTATAATAAAACTTTAATAGGTATATTCTTCATTATCAAAAAGGAGGTATTTATATGGAATTTGGTTTTTATTCAGGTAGCTTTGACCCTTTTACAATTGGTCATTTACATGTACTTAAGCAAGCTCTTAGAGTTTGTGATAAGGTTATTATTGGAATTGGTACTAATTCTGATAAAAAGCGTAGATTCGATAAATACATAATGAAAGAAGCTATTGAAAAAGTTTTAGTTCGTGAAAATATTTCTAATGTAACTGTTATCATTTATGAGGGTTTAACTTTTAAAGCTGCTCTTGATAACAATGCAACACTTCTTTTAAGAGGTATTAGAAATAATGGCACAGACTACAATTATGAAGAGAGTTTAGCTGCTACAAATAAAGAAGTTTCTGGATTAGATACTATTTATATTAGAGCTTGTGAATATGGAAATGTTAGCTCTAGTTTAGTTATGGAGTTTCTTAAAAATGATGTAGACGTTTCTAAATACCTTCCTAAAGATATTTTAGAAGTAGTAATGAACAGTAAAATATAAAAGTATTTTTTAATGAAAAAAAATTCAATATTAAATATTATAAAACCAAAAAAATCCATTTAAAAAATGGATTTTTTTGGTTTTTATTAGTTAATATTAATCTTCTTAACAATATCATGTAGTTGTTATATACATTATAATCTAAGTATTTTTCCTTCTTTGGCTGTAATTACTTTTTTAAATTCCTTCTTTGCTTCTTTTACGTATTGTTTTGCCTTCTCTTCTGGCCAAAAATGAGTTAAGATTAGCTTTTGTATTTTTGCTTCTTTTGCAATTATCCCTGCTTGCCTTGCTGTTAAATGTGAATTAATTTCTGGGAAACCATATTTTTCTAGTAAACTTGCCTCACATATTAATAAATACGCACCTTTTGCAAATTCTACTATTTTCTCTTTTGCTGAAAATGATGTGTCTGAAGTATATACTATACTTTTTCCTCCAGCCATAACTTTTATAGCATAGGTTTCTACTGGGTGGTCTGTTTTACAAAATGTTACTTCCATATTCCCAATATTTATTTTTGTATCTTCAGAAATTTCATAATATTCTGCAAATGAATTGCTTTCAGCTCTTATATCTTCATTTATCCTGTTTGGTGACTGTGGAAGATATATATTAATCGGAATATTAATTCTTTTTTGATTATGAAATACAAAAGATGCATACTGCAAGTTATAAATATCATTATAGTGATCTCTATGTAAGTGACTTATAATTACTGATAAATTTTGTAAGTCTTTAGGATATTTTAACATTCTATGAGTTCCACTTCCACAATCTAACATTAACAAATTTTCTTCATCTTGTATTAAAAAACCTGGACAGTTATGTCTTTTTGTATTATATGGTGATTGTGTGCCTAATATCTTTAATTTCATAGTCTAATCCTCCATAATTTTATTACTTATAATATGAATAGCTTCTTCCATTTCTTCTTTATTGTTGTCATTCTTAAAAATATAGTCAAATTCGGTTTCTTCATAGTCAATAGCTGCTGAATCTCTTTTTTTAAAGTATTCTTTTGATATTCCATCTCTTTGAATTACCCTTTGTTTTCTTTTTGTATCATTGGTTTTAACTAATATTTTTATGCTACATTTTTGCCAATATTTGCTAGCTGGTAGTTTTATCCATTCTAAAACAATTATTTTGTTATCAGCTCTTAATAATATAGTATCTAACTCCTGCTCTGCATCTCTTTGGGTTATTTGTATTAATTTATTCATATTTTCTTCTTTTGAAAAAACTATATCTCCTAATTTCTCTCTATCTATGTTGCCGCTTTCATCTAATATTCCATTTCCAAATTCTTTGCATAATATATGTATAATTTCTGGCTTTTTATAAGGCATATGGCTTATTTTATCTATGTCTATATAATCACAATTTAACTTCTCGGCTAACTTACTAGCAAACGTTGTTTTTCCACTTCCAGATTTTCCCGTTACACCAATTATTTTCATAGGCTATACCTCCTAAAAATTATTTAATTAGATTTATTATTTTATAATACAATTAGATTAAAATCAAATAAAAAATATGGGACCACAAATTAAAGTAGTCCCATATAGATTCTTTTATTCATGTACACTAAAGTGGGTTCACTTCATAAAATTCGAAGATTCTTTAATTATTGATATATCCACAGTCTTTATCATCTTTAATTTCTCTTATCCAACAATTTTTCGGATTTTTCTCTTCATGAAACCATTCTGGTGAATAATGGAACCACCTTAGTAAAAAAGCCCTTAGTGTAGTACCATGTGTGAATATAAACAAGGTATCTATTCCATGTCTTTCATAATCTCTGTGAATTGTTCCCATAAATTGATGTACCCGAATTGCTACATCATATGGACTTTCTCCTAAAGGAAGTTGGGCATAAAATTTCCCTCCATTATTCCTCTGCCTTTCATATTCTTCATATTCTCTTGGAAAAAGTTTCCCCCATTCTTCTTCAGGAATAGAATCAAAGAGACCAAACCGCTGCTCTATAAGAGTTATATCCTCTATTATATCTGATATATTAAGAGATTTGTTAAACTCTTCTGATGTCTGTCTCGTTCTACAATATGGACTACGCCATATTCGTGCATTATCTAAACATATTCCTTGCTGATCACAATAATTCTTTAACCATATGCCTCCTTTATATGCTTGCTTCCTTCCAAATTAACTCAATTCTACTAAATGATCAGGAATCCGTTTAACATAGTTATTTCCGTTATTAGCTATGGATTCACCATGTCTGATAAGAAAAATATGCATATTTTGTCCTCCTAAAAATTTTAATTTAAACTTTTATTTGTTACGAATTACAATAACATTATATTAAATTATTCAAAATATGGCAATATTTTTATAATTATATCTCGGATATTTTTAAAATTGGATATGTCATTAACTTTAGAAAAAATCCAATAATTAGAAATACTTATTGGGCTTTTTCATGTATGATTAAATTAAAAATATATTATCATAGTCATTTAACTTCTTTTATAAATTGATATTTAAATAATAAAGTTAATTTAAAAATTCTATTTTATAAATCTCAT
>CAMXOP010000123.1 GCA_947245665.1 uncultured Clostridiaceae bacterium | reverse complement strand
ATACGTAAGAATTAAACTTACTACTTTTTATTTTCTAAGAAAAGCCATCATGATAGTGGTGAGTTTCATTAGGAGATGATTATAAAAAAATTAGATTTTCTCATGAGCTCACTTAGAAAATTTTATTCTTGTTTTATTAGTAGTATATCAAATTAAATTGATAAATACTATATAAAATATAAAAAATCTTTAAAAATACCCTTGCACAAAGAAATAATTAGTGATAATATTATAAAAATAATTAATAATAGATTAAAAAAAAACCGAATTTTTCGGAAATATTTTTTTAATCTATTTTTATTATGTAGAAAAAATATACACATTGGAGCACTGCTTAAGGAATAGCATGTGACATATTGTAGCACTGTGCCGTTTATATTTAGGAGGAGAAGTAAAAATGAAAGTAGCATTTGAACATGAAAAGTATTTAAAAATACAAAAGGAAAAAATAGAAGAAAGAATAAAAAAGTTTGATAATAAGTTATATCTAGAATTTGGTGGAAAACTATTTGATGACTTACATGCAAGTAGAGTACTTCCAGGTTTTAAGCCAGATGCAAAAATAGAATTATTAAAACAATTTAAAAATGAATTAGAAGTTATATTTTGTATAAACGCAAATGATATAGAAAAAAATAAAATAAGAGCAGATTATGGAATTAGTTATGAACAAGATTTATTAAGATTAATAGAAAAAATGCGAAAAATGGATATTTTAGTTAGTGGAGTAGCAATAAATATGTATACAGGTCAAAAAGGAGTAGAAAAACTAGAAAAAACTTTAAAAAAGAAAAACATAACATCCTATTTATTTGAGCCAATAGCAGGCTATCCAAATGATATAGAAAAGATATTTGGAAAAGATGGATTTGAAAGAAATCCATATATAAAGACTAGCAAAAAATTAGTAGTAATAACAGCACCAGGACCAAATAGTGGAAAGCTTGCAACATGTTTATCACAAATGTATCATGAAAACAAAAATGGAATAAGAGCTGGGTATGCAAAATATGAAACTTTCCCAGTATGGAATTTAGGATTACTACATCCAGTAAATGTAGCATATGAAGCAGCAACAGTAGACCTTGGAGATGTTAATATGATAGATCCATTTCATATGCAAGAATATAATATTGAAGCGGTAAATTATAATAGAGATATATCAACATTTCCAATATTAAAAAATATGCTTAATCAAATAATGGGAGAAAAAATATATAATTCTCCAACAGATATGGGCGTTAACATGATAAAACAGTGTATAGTAGATGATGAAGCAGCAAAAGAAGCAGGATGTCAAGAAGTTATAAGAAGATATTATGGAACTATGTGTGATATGAAAAAAGGTACAACTACACAAGAAGTAGTAGATAGAATATGTGCATTAATGACGAAATTAAATTTAAATAAACAAGATAGAAGTATAGTGGATTATACTATTGAAGCTGCAGAAAAGAAAAAGACAAATGTAGTTGCAATAGAACTGAAAGATGGGAAAATAATAACAGGAAAAGAATCTAAACTATTAAGTGCTTCAAGTGCAATGCTTATAAATACATTAAAACAGCTAGCAGGTTTACCAGATAAAGAATACCTATTATCACCAGAAGTATTAGAAGGAATATTCAAAATGAAACAAAAAATATCATATAGGAAAAATTATTGTTTAAATATTCAAGAAGTGTTAATAACACTTAGCATATGTAGTTCTAATAATAAAAG
This sequence comes from uncultured Clostridiaceae bacterium, assembly GCA_947245665.1. GTDB lineage: Bacteria > Bacillota > Clostridia > TANB77 > CAG-508 > UMGS1663. Next base: position 1,879 of record CAMXOP010000123.1, on the reverse strand, counting down.
TGCAGAAAAAGCAATAGAGCAACTAGAAAAATTAAATGAGCTAGAGGCACATTCTACTTATATAGTTACAAGTGAAGAAAATAATGTTATGAAGAATTTGGGAATAAGGTTAACATCTGAACCTAAGTTTGAAAACTAGTATAGATAAAAAAATCATAGTACTGTATATCAATTGACAAAATTATATGCAAAATATATAATAATAATAAATTTTATATTATAAACCAAATCTTAAAAATTTAAGGAGGTAATAAAATGAAAAAAATGGGAATTAAATTTAATTATTTAACTTCAAAAGAACAATTTCAATTATATCTTAGTAACAAAAAGAGATATATGGAATATGCAAGAAAATCGATATATAGTTTTATAAGAAAAATGATAGCTAGAGAGGAGAGTTTGACTTCAAAAATTTTAAATGAAATGCTTCGGGAAGAAGTAAATGGTGAAGATAATGAAAATGAAAAAGAAGAAATATATAATAATAAAATATTTAAAATAGAAGAAGAGACAATAACTGTATTAGCAACATCAAAAAATTGGATAAATCGAGAAAAGGCAGCAATGATATCAAAAGATTCAAGATTTCTTAACAAGATGCTTCGAAATGAAGCAGAAGGGTACAATAATAGTTTTGTAAAAGAAGCAATTTATAATAATGAATTTTTTGAAATAGAAGAAGAAACAATAAAAGTTTTGGCAGCATCATCAAATTGGAGAAATCGCGCAAATATAGCAGAATTATTGCAAGATTCAGAATTTCTTAATCAAATGTTTCGAAATGAAGTACAAAGTTATGATAATGAATTTGTAAAATATGAAATTTATAGTAATGAATCATTTAAAATAGAAGAACAAACAATAAAAGTATTAGAAGCATCATCTAATATTGTAAATCATCAAATAGCAGTAAAATTATCAAAAGATAAAAAAATTGAAGATAATAATTAAGAAATTTCAATAGTATGCATAATCAAACTATAATAAATTAATTATATAATAAAAAAGGACTAATTTTGTTAGTTCTTTTTTATTGTATAAAAAAATATTTTTAGGAGAAAATAATTCCAAAAGATTTGTTTATATAGTTAGAAACATTTAAGGAGGCGTATATAGTATGATTATAAAAATCAAAAAAAATGCAAAACCAATCGTAATAATAACATTATTATTTACTTTATTTATAGGATATAATGTATTTATAAGAAGCCAAGAAATACAAGCACTTTCAAAGTATGGTTCAAGAGGAAGTGAAGTAACGCAAATACAAACAAAACTAAAAAGATGGGGATATTATAATGGAAATATAGATGGGATATATGGAAGTCAAACATTAGCAGCTGTTAAATACTTTCAAAGAAAAAATGGATTAACAGTAGATGGAATAGCAGGACCAGCAACACTTAGAGCTATGGGAATATATACATCTTCATCATCTAGTAGTTCTTCATCTAATTCAAGTAATTTAAATTTACTAGCAAGGGTAGTATATGGAGAGGCAAGAGGAGAGCCATATTCAGGGCAAGTAGCAGTAGCAGCAGTAGTATTAAACCGTGTAAAAAGTTCAAAATTCCCAAACAGCATATCGGGAGTAGTATATCAAGCAGGAGCATTTGATGCAGTAAGAGATGGGCAAATAAACTTAAGCCCAAATAGTACAGCAATAAAAGCAGCACAAGATGCCCTAAATGGATGGGATCCATCTTATGGAGCAATATATTACTTCAATCCAAGTACAGCAACAAATAAATGGATTTGGTCAAGACCAATGACAGTAACAATAGGAAGACATAGATTTTGTAAATAACAAAGGAAAGAGATGTCAGCTGAAAAGAAAAGGACGGGGCAAAATTGGAAAGCAACAGGCCTCGCAAAATTG
>CAMXOP010000122.1 GCA_947245665.1 uncultured Clostridiaceae bacterium | reverse complement strand
TATTTAAAAGTTATCCACAGTTTGGAAATTTTTTGCCCCGTCCCTTTTGTTTCCAGTTTTTGTTCTAAAAAGTTTCTTTATGGAATAGACATTATGTAGAAAGTGCGAAAGGAGAAAGTTTTATGAGGAAACAAGAGAAAAAGAGTTTTAAAATACTAGATTTGATAAAGGAACATATTAGAAAAAATATAAAGGAATATTTGACAGTATGCATAGTTTTTTTAATAGGAATTATAATTGGTGTAATGTTTATAAATAATGCAGATGAGAGTCAAAAAAACCAAATAACACAATATTTAGGAAATTTTACAGAAGCTTTAAATAGTAATTATGAAATAGATGTAGGTAATTTACTTAAAAGTTCTATTATTAGTAATTTGGTACTTGCTATTTTTTTATGGTTTGTGGGTTCTACTGTTATAGGTATACCAATTGTTTATATAATAATAGGTATTAGAGGATTTTGTTTAGGTTATACATTATCTTCAATAATGATTACATATACTATGTGGAAAGGTATTTTATTTAGTATATGTTCATTAATGTTACAAAATATAATATTTATACCTTGCATATTAGCACTAGCAGTTAGTGGAATAAAATTATATAAATCAATAATAAAAGATAAAAGAAGAGAAAATGTAAAAATACAAATAGTAAGACACACAATTTTTTCGAGTTTTATAGCTGCTTTAATGGTGGGAGCATCATTTGTAGAAGTGTATGGATCTAGTAACATAGTTTCTATGTGTATAAAACTGTTTGCATAATGAAAATCACTACTATTATGGTTGACTTTCCTAAGAATATAAAAAAATTGTAGAATTTTGCAAAAATCTCTTTACAATTTTGAACTAATTTGATATAACATATACAGTTTACGTAAGTTAAAGTAAATTTAAAAAATAAGATAAGGATAGGGGAGCTAAAATGGAAAAACAAATTAAACTTTTTTTGGAATTTCTTCAAAACGATAAGAAGGTATCAGATAATACTTTACAATCATATAGAAGGGATATTGTATATTATAACAAATATTTAGAAGCAAATAAAATGAACTATGCTAAAATAAAAGAGGAAGATATTAAAGAATACTTAAATCACTTACAAGAAGTAGGTAAGAAATCATCAACAGTATCAAGAAATTTAGCTTCAATAAGATCTTTTTACCAATTCTTAATAAGAAATAAAAAAGTAAAAACAGATCCAACTAATAACATTCAATCTCCAAAAGTAGAAAAGAAGGCACCAAGTGTATTAACAGCACAAGAAGTAGAGTTATTATTAAATCAACCAAAAGATATTGATTTAAAAGGAACTAGAGATAAAGCAATGTTAGAATTTGCTTATGCTACAGGAATGAGAGTAACAGAAATAATATCTCTAAACATAGATAATGTTAATTTAGAAGAAGGATATGTTGTTTGCAAAACAGGATCAAAAGAAAGAAATATTCCTCTAGGAACAATGTCTTTAAAAGCTTTAAAAGAATATGTAGAAGAAGCAAGACCAGTACTTATAAGAGATGAAAGTATTAAGGCATTATTTGTTAATATAAATGGTCAAGGATTAACAAGACAAGGATTCTGGAAAATAGTAAAATTCTATAAAGAACAAGCACATATAACAAAAGATATAACACCACATGTATTAAGACATTCATTTGCAACACATTTATTACAAAATGGAGCAGACTTAAAAGCAATTCAAACAATGCTAGGTCATTCAGATATATCTTCAACACAAGTATATATGCAATTCCAAAGTGATGGATTAAAAAACGTGTATAAAAAAGCTCACCCAAGAGCATAAAAAAGTTCAGCGAAAGCTGAATTTTTTATGTGGAAGTTAGAAAAAAGAATTTTGACATACCCCAATTCTTTCTTTCTCCTCACTACTAACTCCATATTTTTTTACTAAACCCCTTGACACTTTTCAATAATAAATATAAAATAGAATAGGAGACAAAAATATATTTTAAAAGATAAAAAACATATAATATATATTTATGTACATTGAAAACTAAATAAGAAAGAGGTGTAAAATAATTATGAATATCATAATTAATATTGCCGTATTTCTAATCTCAGCAGTAATATTTACATTTGTAGGTGTATATATTAGAAAGAAAATAGCTGAATCTAAAATGAAGAGTGCAGAAAATGAAGCTAAAAGAATAATAGAACTAGCAAATAAAGAAGCAGAGAATAAAAAGAAAGAAGAAATTTATAAAGCGCAAGAAGAAATTATGGCTTCAAGAAAAGAGCTAGACCAAGAGATTAGAGAAAGAAGAGGCGAAGTACAAAGACAAGAAAATCGTTTGATTCAAAAAGAGGAAAATCTTGAAAACAAAATTAATATGTTAGAAAGAAAAGAAAAAGATTTAATATCAAAAACAGAGGCAAATGAAAATAAAAGCAAAGAATTAGAAGAATTAAGAAATAAGGAAATGCAAGAATTAGAAAGAATTTCAAGATTATCACAAGATGAAGCAAAAAAAATGATTTTATCAGAAATGGAAAAACAAATAACAGTTGAAAAGGCAAAACTATTAAGAGAAATGGAACAAAAAACTAAAGAAACAGCAGAGAAAAGTGCTAAAGAAATAATAGGTTATGCAATTCAAAAATGTGCAGCAGATCATACATCAGAAACAACAGTATCAATAGTATCACTTCCAAATGATGATATGAAAGGAAGGATTATTGGTAGAGAAGGAAGAAACATAAAAACACTAGAAACATTAACAGGTATAGATTTAATAATAGATGATACACCAGAAGCAGTAGTAATTTCAGGTTTTGACCCATTAAGAAGAGAAATTGCAAAAATGGCATTAGAAAAACTAATAAATGATGGAAGAATTCACCCAGCAAAAATAGAAGAAATGGTTGAAAAATCAAGAGAAGAACTAGAACAAACAATTAAAGAAGAAGGTGAAAGAGCAGCAATGGAAGCAGGAGTTGTAGGACTTCACCCAGACATCATAAAATTATTAGGAAAGCTAAAATATAGGACAAGCTATGGGCAAAATGTACTAAATCACTCAGTAGAAGTATCAAATTTAGCTAGAATAATGGCAGAAGAGCTAGGTTTAGATCCGAAAGTTGCAAGAAGAGCAGGGCTTCTACATGATATAGGAAAAGCACTAGATCATGATATGGAAGGTACACACGTAGAAATAGGGGTAGATATACTAAAAAAATACAAAGAAAATGAAATAGTAATAAATGCAGTAGAAGCACACCATGGAGATGTAGAACCACTAAGTATAGAAGCGGTACTTGTACAAGCAGCAGATGCAATTTCAGCATCAAGACCAGGAGCAAGAAGGGAAACATTAGAAGCATATATTAAAAGATTACAACAATTAGAAGAAATTGCAGACTCATTTGAAGGAGTAGACAAATCTTTTGCAATACAAGCTGGTAGAGAAATAAGAATAATAGTAAAACCAGATAAAATAACAGATAGTGAAATGACTATAATGGCAAGAGATGTAGCTAAAAAAGTAGAAGGTGAAATGGATTACCCAGGTCAGATAAAAGTAAATGTAATAAGAGAAACAAGAGTAGTAGATTACGCCAAATAAAAAAATGCTAGGCTATTTTTAGCCTGGCATTTTTTTGAACAAAACAGGAAACAAAAGAGACAGGGCAAGTTGGAAACAAAAGG
>CAMXOP010000121.1 GCA_947245665.1 uncultured Clostridiaceae bacterium | reverse complement strand
TGTTGGGACATTTTCTCATTTCTTTACTTAAGACATTATCACATTTCTTTCATAGAGGAGCTAGATTTTTTGTTTTAAATAATTGCCCTAAAAAAATATATGTGATATACTTTAAAAAAATACACTAGGAGGAAAAGAAACGTGCCAAAAAATACTAAAGAAAATAATAAAGCAATAGAAGAAAAGCTAAAATTTATAGGTTTAGAATTAGAAAATATACCACAATGCTTATCAAATATAGATAAAATAAGATATAAACCATTAAAAACATATGAAGATAATAATTATAAAATATATAAATATGTAAATGTAAAAGATATAGAAATATTAATAACACCAGTAGATAGACTAGATGATTTAAATGAAAAGTTAAAAAGGGCATTACCGCTTTCATTTTATATGAACTCAGAAAGTGAAGAAACTATAGAACAATATACAACATTTTTAAATATGCTAAATAATTTTGATATAGAAAAAGTAAAACAACTTGAAGAAGAACAAAAAATGTTGAATAAATATATTCCATATGAAATAAAATATAAAAATAATTACATATGGCAAATATACTATTCAGAAATAGAAGATAAATATTTTATGCTATTTTCAAGTAATGAAAATAATGTTGAAGCCTTATTTTATTTAATAAAGAAAAAAATACAAGCACAAAAAACAAGGAAAAAGGAAAAAATATATGTACCAATTAGTCATATGGAATACTCAAATAAAATACTAAAAAAATCTGAAATAGAAGATTTAGAAAATTATTTATGGTTTTTTACAAAAGAATGGGCTAATGTATATGAAATATATAACCAAAAAGAAGAACCATCAATAGAAATAATAGGAAAAGCAGTAGTTTATGAAAATGTAAAAAGTATATATAAAATAAGTTTAATAAATAAAGAAGAAGCACAAAAGCAATTTAAACTTATAAAAGCATTATTTATATTAGCTTCAATTGATGAAACAGAATATAATTTTAAAACAATAATAAATGAAAAAGGTAGTTTAGATTTTTGCTATAATTTAAAGAAAATAAGTTATGAAAATTTATCAGAATTTATAAGACAAGAAGTAGAAGTAAAACAAGAAAGAGCAGAAAAAGTATTTAATGAAATTATATTAAGTATAGAAAATTTAGAACTTTTAAAGCAAACAGTAAAAAAACAAAAAGAAGAATATTTAATAAAAGAAAAGCAAATAACCAATTTTTTAGAATGTAAAAAAACTTTTTTAGGAAAAGTAAAATACTTCTTTAAAAAAGAGAAAAAATCTAAGAATGAGAGTAAGGTAAAAATTGAAGTAAATAGTCAAGAAGAAAATAATATACAGATAAAACAAATAGAAAAAATAGAAAAAAAAGATTTGTATACAATAGAAGATTTATTAAAAATATGTGAACAATTAAAAAAACAAACAAACAAATTTAAAAATATGCAAATGGATATAAAAGCATTAGAAAATAAAAAAGAAAATTTAGAAAGAAAAATACAGAATGCCACATTATATATTAATGAAATAGAAAGTCATAAGAAAAGCATATTTGATTTTTGGAAATATACAAATAAAGATGAAGTAAATTTATTAACAGAAGCGGAAAAACAAGAAAGAGAAAGTCAAAACAGACTAAAAAAACAATTCAATTATGAAGAAGACTTAGAAGAACTAGGGATAAAAGTAGATTCAATACAAAAAGAAGTATTTAGCAAAAGTGAATGTGATGCAGTATTTGGAATAATAAATGACATAGAAACATTCAATATATTAAATAAAAGTAAAATATTAAAAAGAGATGATACACAAATAGGAAAGAGATTAAAGAAATTTAAGCAAGAGTATGTAGAAAATATAGAGGAAATAAAAGAAAAGGATTTTGATATATTTGGTAATATAGCACAAGATAAAACAAAAATAAAAGTTTTAAAAAATAATAAGCACAGAGAAATAGAAAAGGATAAATATAAAATATTAGGAATAAATCCAGAAACTACAGTAGAGGAATATAAAGAGAATATAGATAATTATAGAAAATTACTAAAAGAAGTATATGGAAAAATGATAAGTCCATATGATATGCCAGTTTATAAATTGAGTAAAAAAGAATTAGAAGAGAACGATTTTGAAATATTTAATATAAATCCAAAGGAAGAAATATTAAAAAGTGAAATTATAGGTGACAAAATAAATTTATATAGGATAAATATGAAAGAAAAAATGCCAATTATATTTTATTCTAATATAATGTTTTATGATAATTTAAATAAAACGCTTCCAGAAGGAATGGATATAGTAAGCAAAGTATTGGTAGATTTGAGTAAATTTGATATGAAATTAGTATCAAGAAAAGATTTTAATATTAATGTTTTGAATAATGAATTTGATAATGAAATTAAATTATTGCAAGTTTATGAATATGATATTTGTATCAAAAATTAGATTGAAAAAGGAGAAAATTGATGATTAATAGAGCAATTATAATTGTTTTAGATGGTTTTGGTGTAGGAGAACTTCCAGATGCTAATAAATATGGAGATGAAGGAAGTAATACATTAAAAGGAATATATGAAAAATGTAAGCCAAACTTACCGAATATGAAGAAATTAGGATTATATAATATAGAAGGTATAGGTATAAATGAAAAGGAAGAGTATGTTATAGGTTCATATGGAAAATTAGCAGAAAAATCAGTAGGAAAAAACAGCCCAGTAGGTCATTGGGAAATATCAGGTCATATAACTAATCCAGGTTTTACAACATATCCAAATGCGTTTCCAGAAGAACTTATACAAGAATTTATGAAAGAAACAGGAGTAAATGGAATATTATGCAATGAAGTAGGTTCAGGAACAGAAATATTAAAAAGATTTGGTGAAGAACATATAAAAACAGGGTATCCTATAATATATACATCTGCAGACAGTGTATTTCAAATAGCAGCACATGAAGATGTAATACCAGTAGAAGAATTATATAAAATATGCAAAATAGCAAGAAAAATATTAGAAAAGGAAGAATATAATGTAGGAACAGTTATAGCAAGACCTTTTATAGGAACAACAAGAGAAAACTTTACAAGAACATATAACAGAAGAGACTTTGAAAGTAATAGTTTTGGAAGAACGATGCTAGAAAATATAAAAGAATCAGGAAAAGAAGTAATAGCAATAGGAAAAATAGAAGATTTATTTAGTGGAAGAGGAATAACAACAAGTTATCATACAGAAGGAAATGATGATGGAATAGAAAAAACAATAGAACAGATAAAAAGAGATACACAAGGACTAATATTTACAAACTTAGTAGACTTTGACATGTTATATGGACATAGAAATAATGTAGAAGGCTACAGTAATGCATTAGAATATTTTGATAGTAAATTACCAGAGATAATAAAAAATATGAAATCAACAGATATGCTAATAATAACAGCAGACCACGGAAACGACCCAACAACACCAAGTACAGATCACTCAAGAGAATATATACCAATACTAATATATGGAAACAAAATAAAAGAAAATACAAATATAGGAACAAGAGAAACCTATGCAGACATATCAGCAACAATTTTAGATATATTAGGAATTCCAAAATTGAAAAATGGAGATAGTTTCAAAAATGAAATTTGGAAATAAAAGTGACAAGAAGATTGGAAACAAAAAGGGATGGGGCAAATTGGCAAC
>CAMXOP010000120.1 GCA_947245665.1 uncultured Clostridiaceae bacterium | reverse complement strand
AGAAAATGGATATATAGGAGATAAAAAGTACATACAAAGGGCAGTTGGTGAATATATAGCACTTAAAAATTTATCTATAAAAGAGCTAAAATATAAACTTTCATCAAAAGGAATAAGCGTTGGTTTAATTGAAGAATATATATATAATAATATTGAAGAGTTAGAAGAATATGAAAGAAAATCAGCAGAAAATATAGCAATAAAAAAATCTGTAAATATGGACGAAAATGATATAAAAATATACCTTATAAAGAAAGGTTATAAAGAAGAAAATATAAAAGAAGCTATAGCAAAAATAGAAGAATAGAAAGGAAACAAAAAATGCAAAATGTATTAACACTGCAAACAAATAAATATGCAATAAAACTAGAAAATTTTGAAGGCCCATTAGATCTATTATGTCATTTGATAGATAAAAATAAAATGAATATTTATGACATAAAATTAAGTGATATAACAGACCAATACATAGAATATATAAATCAAATGGAAGAAATGAACTTAGAAATAACCAGTGAATTCATAATCATGGCATCAACACTGTTATATTTAAAATCAAAGAACTTACTTCCAACAGAAGTAGAAGATGAAAAAGAACTAACAGAAGAAGAGTTATTACAAAGAATTATAGAATATAAAAAATATAAAGAAATATCTAAAAAAATGAAAGAAAATTATGAAATATATTCAAAAAGATCCTATAGAATGCAACAAGAAGTCGAACTACCAAAACAAAAAATAGAAAGAGAATATAAAAAAGAAGTAATATCTGAAATGTATGCAAAAGTTATAGAAAAAAGCAGTAATAGATTAAACAAAAATGCAAAAAACATAGAAAAAATAGCAATTACAGATACATATACAGTAGGAAGTAAAGTAAAAGAAATGTTTAGAGAATTACTAAGGAAACCAAGATTTGTATTTAATAAACTATATAAAATATCTGAAACAAACAAACAAGAAGTAGTAACAGCATTTACAGGGCTACTAGAGCTCTCAAGAAGAAGTAAAGTAACAACCACCCAAGAAGAACTATTTGGAGACATAGTAGTACAAAAAGCCAAAAGAGCAGGATAGTAGCTTTGGGGACGGTTCGTAATCGGAAACAAGATAGAGAAGAACCACAAGGCAAGAAACAAAAATAAACTAGCTAGATTAGGAACTGTCCCCAATGCGGAAACCAAAACAAAAAACTATTGTAATTTTATGTAAAACATGCTAAAATATAATTAGTAACAATTTGAAAATCCAAAAAAATTAAATTTAAATCTTGGAGGGAAAAAAGATGGCAGCAAGAAGAACAGAAAAACAGAATATGCTCAGAAACTACGAAAAGGAGCAGGAAGAAAGAAGAATACGGGAGGAACACCAGCGCCGTCAGGATGAAGAAAGTGACAAACTGGCATGTGAGTTGAAATTGCACTATCAATTGGAGAAAGAAGAGAAAGAACGAGAAAGACGTAGTCAGATCATAACTGAAATGTACAACGAAGACTTTGAGAAGTGTTGGCCATAAAAGCATAAAGGCAGGAGATAAATTCTCTTGCCTTTAAACGTTTAAAAAAGAAAAAAATGGAAAAACTAATATTAAAATAACCTAAAGAAGGAGGCTATTATGATATTAGTTTTTATTTTTTTAGGCATATTAATAACAACCTCAACATTATTTCTAATACTAATAACATCAACTATAAAAATTAAAATAGAAAATTTAAAATTAGGAAATAAAGTAAAAGAAAAACGGAAAATATAAAATATTAATACAAATATACTTTTTAAATAAAGTAAAAATATTTTCAATTAAACTAAACAATGAAAAAATGAGAAAAATGTATTCAAATAAAAAAATAGAACAAATAGACTTAAACAAACTAAAGCAAAACATACCAATAAATATAGAAACACTAAAAATTATAAAGCACTTAAAATTAAAAATAGAAAGTTTAAAACTACAAATAAATATAGGTATAGAAGATGCAATAATAACATCATATTCAGTAGCAATTATAGCAAGTATATTAAGTATGATACTACCACATGTAGTAAAAAAAGAAGATATAGAAAAAATAAAATATGAAATAAATCCTATATATAATACACTAACATTTAACTTAAATGTAGATAGTATAATTAACCTAAAAATAGTACATATTATTTATGTAATATATAATTTGGTAAAGAAAGGAAGAGATAAAAATGAGCGAACATCCAATAGAAGGTCTTATGCTTACAGCCATGAATTCAATTAGAGATATGGTAGATGTAAATACAATAATAGGAGAGCCAATAGAAACCTCTAATAATATAATTATAATACCAATATCAAAGGTAGGATTTGGGTTTGCATCAGGAGGAAGTGAATTTAATACAGAAACAATAAATGAATATAATAAAAAAGAAAAAGATGAGCAAATTAGTTACAAATTGCCATTTGGAGGAGGAAGTGGAGCAGGGGTAAGTATATCACCAGTAGCATTTTTAGTAATACAAGGAAATAACGTAAAACTTTTGCCAGTATCACATAGTTCAGCAATAGATAGACTATTAGACTATGTACCAGACCTAATAGAAAAAACAAACAACATACTAAATAAACAAATGAACAACAAAAAAGAAGAAAAGCAAAATGAAGAAAAGAGAAAAGAAAGAGAAAAAAGAGAAGAAAAAGAAGAAAGAAAACAAAGAAATTTTAATGAAGAAGTAGAACTATATACAGAAACACAGCCAAATACAATAATAATACCAAATACAACAAAAGTACAACCAAGAAAAGCAAAAATGCAAAAATATGAATTTGAATATGATGAAACAGAAAATGAACAGTAGAATAATATGAGCCAGCGATAACAATCGCTGGCTTGTAGTATTTATAAGTATTATCGTAAAACACAGAACCATTTAAAAAATAATTTATCAATCATAGTACCTATACTTATTTTTTTTATATCACTTTCTGCAATTAAAGCTGTTTTTCCAATTGAAGTACCATTTAATGTATATGAAACCTCACCAAGTTTTTGCCCTTTAGAAATAGGAGCAAATATATTATCAGAAATATTCACAATTTCTTCTATATTTTTATCTTCACCTTTTTTTATTAAAGTACCGCTATTATTTTCATATACAAGGTTAACACTTTGTTCTACACCTTTATTAACATTAACACTTTTTACAATATCACCGTTGTTTCGCAAATTGCTTATAACCATAATTACTAAAACCATAATCTAATAACTTACTCGCCTCTGCAAAACGTACAGCAGGAGTAGGTGCTTTCATTATAACAGCAATTAGTGAAAGATCATCTCTTGTAGCACTTGCAGATAAATTATATAAAGCAAGGCTAGTAGAACCAGTTTTTAACCCAGTACATCCAGAATAATTTCTAACTAATTTATTAGTATTAACAAGCCCAGATTTTCCATCTCTTAAACTATCCATCCAAATAGTAGTGTATTTTGTAATATCAGGATGCTTATTTAAAAGTTCTTTAGACATTAAAGAAATGTCATAACTTGAAGTAAAATGACCATCTTCATCTAAACCATGGCAATTTTTAAAACATGTGTCATTCATACCAAGTTCTTTAGCCTTAGAATTCATTTTATCTACAAATGCAGAAGTAGAGCCTTCTAAATATTCAGCCATAGCAACAGTACAATCATAGACTGTTCAATAATAGCAGGAAGAGAAAAAGTAGATATACCAACAGAT
>CAMXOP010000119.1 GCA_947245665.1 uncultured Clostridiaceae bacterium | reverse complement strand
GTAAAACCAAATGGAATTGCTAATTTCATATTAGCAATATAATGCGGTAGTCTAGGGTAGAAAATACATATAAGTATTTTCGTAGGGGTGAGATAACCCCTGCAATACCTATTTTACAAAATAGGTATTGTGTAGCATAGTTATTTTTATAAATATGCTACTTAGGGTTTGGGGTATCCCCAACGAAAAATCCATAGTGCATTTGCGTTAGCAAATGTTCTATTAGTGATTTTTCGCTACTTTACAAAAGTAGCAAAGTATGCTATACTGATTTTAGGGTAGTTTCTAAAAAGGAAGTGAGAAAAATGAGTGGGTATTTAAGCAGTAGAAAATTAGGAAATGTAAAAGGTAGAATAAGATATATGACAGACGAAAAGAAACAAGAGAACATATTAGATTATCACAATACTACAGATAGTGAGTTCTGGAGTATGTTAGCAAAAGAAAGTAGAGAAAGACATAAAGAAACAAAAGCTGGAGGAAAGTGTTGTGAAGCAAGAGAATTGATAATAGGAATACCATTAAATTCAGATATATCAGCTAAAGATATTTGTGATACTTTTAAAATAAGGTATGGTGTAGAGTGTGCTTGTGCAATACATTACAATGAAAAAGTAAAAGAGAATGTAAAAGTAAAAAATAAACATTGCCATTTAGTATTTAGTGAAAGAGAAAAATTAAGTGATCCAAAAATAATAGAAGAAAAAAGAGCACTGAGAACATATTATTATGATAGCACAGGTCATAAGTGTAAAAAGTCAGAAGCAGTAAAGATAGTTGAAAAAGGTACAGTATTACAGAAAGGTACTACGAGATATTTTTCTGATAAAAATGAATATTTTAAATCTCAAAAGTTTGTGTACGAATGTAAGGATATGATTTTAAGAGAACTATTAAAGATTGATTGGTCTTTAAGAGCAGAAAAACAAAATAAGGAATTATCAGAAAAGCATATAGGAAGAAATAATCCTAAAGAGGAATATATAAGGCAAAACAATAAATTGAAACAAGAACTTAAAAATATTTGTAATGCTAATGATTTTATAATGAATAAAGAGAAAGGAACTTCTTTAAAAGATTTTAAGAAAGGTTACAATGTAAATAATTTTTCAGCTATGAATTATGAAGAAAATAGATATAAAGTTAATTATTTTATTAAAGAAGTACAGTCTATATATAAGGACAGGGTAAGAAATGAAGTTAAGGAGTATAATTATATCAATGAAGATGTTAATACTTTAAACATAGATATTGATTATGATAGGAATTTAAATTCAATGAAAGAAAGAATAATATCTTATTATGAACCAGAAACAAAGACTAGAAGTAGTTCTAGAATAATTGAGATATTAAAAGAAAAATTAACAAAAATGTTAGAGAGAATTGTTAAATTAGTCCATATACAAGATTCTATTTATATCAAAGATAAGAATAAAATAGATGTTTATCAAGATAGAGTAGATAATAGTCTACGTATTGAGTCTAGCGATTATGAAAAAGAACAAAAAGAGATAGATGACATACAACCAGAATTATGATATAATACTTGTGTTAGTTATTATTGATTAGCACAAATAGTAATTTGTAAAGGAGGTATTTATGGGAATAGAACATTCGCAAAATTATTTACATAGTAAACAACTTGTAGCGACTTTGTTATCAAAGAGTAATATTTGTAACGACGATATTATAATTGAGATAGGTCCTGGAAAAGGAATTATTACCATTGAACTTGCAAAAAAAAGCAAGCAAGTTATAGCAATAGAGTTTGATGCGAAATTAGCGAAAACTTTATCTGAAAAGTATAAAGAATCTAAAAAAGTTCAAATAATAGAGATGGATTTTTTAAAATATAAAATATCAGTAAAAGAACCATATAAAGTATGTGCAAATATTCCATTTAACATAACTGCTGATATTGTGAAAAAGGTATTTGAAGCCGATAATCCTCCTGAAGATATATATTTCATAATGCAGTATGAGGCTTTTCTCAGGTATTCTGGACAGCCCTTTTATAACGAAAGTTTGAGGTCTCTTTTATACAAACCTTGGTTTTCCGCTGAATTGATTTATGAGTTTAAACCATCAGATTTTTATCCTGTGCCAAATGCACGAATATGTTTTGCTCACTTTCAAAGAAAAACATCTGCTGATGTTGAGGATGCGATAGACTATAGAAATTTTCTGTCATATATATTTTTAGCATCTGGAAATACTTTCAAAGATAAAACAAAAAAATTGTTTACTTATGAGCAACAAAAACGCATTTGCAAGTTTTTAAAAATTAAATTAGAGTCAACGCTTACTGAAATCTCATACGATGGATGGCTGTACCTATATGATGTTTTTCTTAAATTTGTTTCCAACGAAAAAAAAGCTATTATATTAAATGCTGAACAAGACATGAAAAACAATCAAAACAAGATTCAAAAAAAACATCGAAATCGTAATCATGGTTATTGGAAATTTGAAGCTAAGCGCCAAAAAAAATTAAAATTTGAAAATGGAAAATAAGAATTTTATCAGTAGCTATATTTCAAATTTCTATATTATTAGCAATAGTGTAAACAAAAAAGTTGACAGAAAAAAGTAATAAGTAAATCATAAATTACAATTTGTGCGAATAAGTAAAAGAACAGGTTAATATCTGCTCTTTTATATATCTATTTCGCTTCAAAATGCCCTTAAAACGATTTTTGTATTTAAAACGAGTAATTTATCGTTAAAAATAAAAAAATGCCAAATATTATTGACAAAAATTTTTAGTAATTATATAATTAGCTCAACATTGAAAAGAGAATAAAAAAATAATGCCTTGCTGTTCGAGAGCAAGACATATTCTGTAAGACTTAATGTGTATTAAGCTTTCAAAATAAGTCTTACCATAAGATAATTATAAGATATTATCATAGGATATGTCAAGGGGTAAATTGAAATTTCGTATTAAAATTATCAATACTACCATAGCTTTTAGCAAGATGGTAGTATTTTTTGTTTTCACTAATGAATTTAACCTACAAAGGAGTAATACGAAATGAATGAAGAAATTAAACGAACTTACGAGAGTCTTCCAGAAGAAGAAAAAGAACAATTACAAAAATATCAAAAGAAAGGAATAACAAAAGTAACTCAGTCAGTAGATCAAGAAACTGGAGAAATATTATCTACTGAAACAACTTATAGTTCTGAAAAGAAAAGAGTTAAAGGTACTTTTGGAATATCAAGTCCTGAAGAAATAATAAGACTTGCAAGACAAAATAAAATAAGGGCTATAAATACGATGTTGCCATACTTTATTGATAATATGAATTGGAATAACGAATTATCTTTCGACAACACATTTATTGAAAGCTATGGAGAACAAAATAAAACTAGATTTTATGCAGATAGAAGATATTTATTAAAGAATCAATACATATTTGAGAAACCTAATAAAAAGAATATTTATACTTTAAATGTAAATTTACTATTTAGAGGAACAATGCAAAAAGCTGCAGAACTTTATGAAGAACAATTTGGAGAAGATTTAAGTCAAGATAGTAAACTGGAATTAGCAAAAATAAAGAAGAAAATAACAAAATTAAGTAAAGAAGATATAAAAAATTTAATAGAAGATTTAGAAAAAATGTTATAAAAATTAGTGTCAAGTAGTTGACCACTTTTGTGGTCAACTACTTGACCACACCTAAAAACCAGCAAACCATTGATATATAAATAAAAACTTGCATTTTTGATTTTTTTATTTCTATATCTAATTTATAATACCTACCCTAAAATTTATTAACTACTTATTTTGTATTTTTAATT
>CAMXOP010000118.1 GCA_947245665.1 uncultured Clostridiaceae bacterium | reverse complement strand
TGGGACATTTTCTCATTTCTTTACTTAAGACATTATCACATTTCTTTCATAGTTAGAGTTAAAATTAGATGACCACAATTTGACTTATTTGTAAAAATATGCTATAATTAATTAGTGGCGTGTGAGAAAACAAACGTCAGGAAGGATGTTGAAAAATGGAAAATAATAGTAATAGTGCCCTGAAAATTAATCAAGTAATATCAACTTTTACTGTATTAATAGTTTTAGGCACAAATGTACAATTATTTAGTATGTATCAAGGAAAAACAAAAGTAACTCAAAATAACGAACAAGAAAAAGTACAACAAGTAGCTACAAGTTATGAAAGAAACAAAAAAGTAACAACAAGATCTGAAATTAATAGAACTTCAAGAGAAGTAAAACCAGCTCAAGCATCAATAAGATATAAAACAATAGAAGAAATTAAAATATCAACAAATATGGACTTAAGTATAAGATGTGGAATCTCAAAAGAAGACTTTAATAAATTAATGTCAAAATTAAAAGTAGATACATCAGGTTTCTTTAAAAGAAATAGTAATATAATTTATGATTTATGTGAAAAATATGAACTAAATGAAATATTTTTCTGCGGTCTTATAGCAGCAGAATCTGGTTGGAATATATCATCAAACCATAGAAAAGCAAATAACTATATAAGTATGATGTCAAAAGGAAAATTAATAAAATATTCATCAGAAGCAGAAGGATTAGAAGCAGCAGCTAAATTATTACACAATAGATATTTAACACCAGGAGGTTCATGCTATTCAGGAAAAACATTATCAGGAGTACAAAAGCGTTTTTGCCCAAACTCATCAACATGGGTTGGTTTAGTATTTGGATGTATGAAACAAGTAATAAAATAACAATAATACATTAAAATATATGTACTGCTTTTAAAATTTCAGAATTAAACAAAATAGAAAAAACAAAAATGTTAGATTCTATTTTGTTTATTTTTTTATAAATAATAGGAAAATAAAACTAAACTCTTATAAGGTAGGAGGTAAATATATATAATATTTTAAAATATTACAAGAAATGTGTATAAAATATAATAAAAGTAGTAAAATGGTTGCAATGTTATGGAAACTGTGATAAAATATGGTATATGTAAGTTTTATAAACTCCAATATTACATAAGGAAACTAATAACAAAATAGGCTGTCAACTGACAAGGAGGTACAATATGGTAAAAAGAATATTCGAGTTATTTAAAACCAATAAAGGGGAATTAACAACTGAAGAGTTAAGAAATTGTAACAAGTTATGGAAAATAATAGCAATAATATATGCGTTTTCTGCAACAATTTTATGTATTGGTTTAATAACTGCACTCAAGGGAATAAATATACCCTATATAGGAATTATAGCAGGAGTAATATGGATAATAAGTTTTTTTGCATTACTGGCATTAGAAGTTCCATACAAATATAAACAAAAATAAAAATATATATGAGGAAGAGAGAATAGAAAATAATAGAAGAACCTAGAAAAGTTAAATTTTAGGTTCTTTTATTGTGTATAAAAAGTACTATAAAAGTTTGACTTGCACAATTGAAAATGAAAATAAACAATTTTTATAAAAAAGATTGATTTTAGAATGTAGTAGAGGATCTATGGTATAACATTTACATAGAAAGCCTCATAGTAACTAACTTATTTAATACAAAAAAGCCGTTTTTATAAAAAAAACTTTATTTAAAACCATAAAATTTAATAGCAAAAAATAAACATAAAAATTCAAAATTTTGTTGATAAATGTATTACATATTGATATAATAAAACAAATTTGCACGAAAGGAAGTAATAAAATGGGATTAACAATAAAGAATGTAAATAAAAGCTATGGTAATAAAAAAGTAGTTGATAACATTAGCTTAGAAATTAGTAAACCAGGTGTATATGGTCTACTAGGGACTAATGGTGCAGGTAAAACTACTACAATACGTATGCTTTTAGGAATATTAAAAAAGGATTCTGGTGACATTACATGGAATGGAAAAGAAGTAAAAAGAAAACATGTTAACTTTGGCTATTTACCAGAAGAAAGAGGTGTATATCCAAAAGTAAATGTATATACACAACTTATGTACTTTGCAAAATTAAAAGGAATGAAAGAAGAAAAAGCAAATGAATCAATAAAATACTGGTTAAAAAAGCTAGAAGTAGAAGAATATATGAATATGACAGCAGAAAAGTTATCTAAAGGAAACCAACAAAAAATACAATTTATAACAGCAGTAGTACACGATCCAGAACTTATAGTATTAGATGAACCATTTTCAGGCCTAGACCCAGTAAATACAGAAATAATTAGAAATGTAATATTAGAGCTAATAAAAAAAGGAAAATACATAATAATGTCAGCACACCAAATGAGTGTTGTAGAAGAATTCTGCAGTGATATACTAATATTAAATAAAGGAAAAACAGTACTTCAAGGAAATCTAAAACAAATAAAAGACAGCTACAAAGCAAATAAACTATATATATCTACAAAACAAGATATAAAACAATATGTAAGAGAACTAGACTTAAATATATATTTAGAAAAAGATAACGAATATGAAATAGATATAAAAGAAGAAGAACAAGGTTATAAATTATTTAATAAACTAGCAAAAAACAATGTACAAGTAGAAAAATTTGAAATTAGAAAACCAAGTCTACACGACATATTTATAGAAAAGGTAGGTGAGTAAAATGAAAGATTTATTTTTAGTAGCAAGTTTTACATTTAAAGATTTAGTAAAAAGAAAATCATTTATAATATCAAATATAATAATTCTACTTATTATAGTACTGGGGTTTAATGTACCAGGGATTATAAAAAATATATCAAATGGTGATGAAAACTTTGGAAAAAATAAAATCACAATAGTAGATAATGAGAATATATATGAAGGAAGCTTAGAAACTTTACAAAGTCAAGAACTAGGATATGAAATAGAAGTTTCAAAAGAACAAATAAGTATAGAAGAATTAAAAGAGAAAATAAAAAATGAACAAATAAATGAAGCACTATATATTGAAACTAAAGAAGGACAGATAAATATAGAATATGTAATACAATCACAATCATTAGGAACAACAGTTCCTCAAAATTTAGTTATGATGCTTAAGAGCGTATACCAAAATTTACAAATATCGAAAATAGGTGCAAGTATAGAACAAATAGAAAAGATAAATATTCCATTTAATATAGAACTTATACAAGCAGAAGAAAATAAGACAGGTGAAAGTATATTGCCAATGATGTTGCTTTCAATAGTATTATTTTATGCTATATACTTCTTTGCATATCAAGTATCAAGCTCAATAACAACAGAAAAAACATCAAAAATAATAGAAACATTAGTAACATCAACGTCACCAAAAACAATAATATTAGGGAAAACAATAGGTATAGGTTTAGCAGGAGTACTTCAAACAATAGTAACAGTTGTAGTAGCTCTAATTAGTGCAAAATTATTTCTAGATAGTGAAATAATAGATCTAGTGTTAAGCTCTATAAAACTAACACCAACAGTAGCTATTGTTACAATAATATACTATATATTGGGATACTCACTATTTGCATTATTATATGCATTAACAGGTTCGACAGTATCAAAACCAGAAGATGTTCAATCAGCAAATGGACCAGTAGCAATACTTGCAGTAATAGGTTTTTACCTATCATACTTTACAATGATGAACCCAGCAAGTAGCCTAAATAAAATAGCAGCACTAATACCAATATCATCACCATTTTGTATGCCATTTAGAGTAATGATGGGATTAGGAGATATAAATGAATTATTAATATCTTTAGCAATACTAGTAATAACAATACTACTAATAGCAAGAATATCAATAAAAATATA
>CAMXOP010000117.1 GCA_947245665.1 uncultured Clostridiaceae bacterium | reverse complement strand
AAATTCATAGACACATTAGAAGATACTGAATATGAACAAGCAATTATAGACAAAAAAGAAGCATTAACATTAATAGATAAAGATACCCTTTTAATAGTAGTAGATACACACAAAAAGTCATTTGTTCAAGCACCAGAACTATTAAACAAAACAGAAAAAATAGTTGTAATAGATCACCACAGAAAAAGTACAGATTTTATTGACAATGCAACATTATCATTCCATGAAGTGTATGCATCTTCTGCAGCAGAATTAGTAACAGAGATAATTCAATATGTAGACAGAAAAATAGAATTAAAACCTATAGAAATTGAGAGCTTATATGGTGGAATCATGGTAGACACTAAAAACTTTACTTTTAAAACAGGTGTTAGAACATTTGAAGCAGCAGCATATTTAAGGAAATTCGGAGTAGATATTATAAAAGTTAAAAAGTGGTTCCAAGCAGATTTAGAAAGCTATAATGTTATAGCTGAAATTGTAAAAAATGCTGACATGATTTCAGATACAATAGCTATTTCAACATATGAAGAAATAGGAAAAGATTCAAATACAATATGTGCAAAAGCAGCAGATGAATTATTAACAATAAGCAATATCACAGCATCTTTCGTATTAGGAAATACAGGTGAAAATATTTGCATAAGCGGAAGATCAATTGGAGATATAAATGTACAAGTAATTCTTGAAAAATTAGGAGGAGGAGGTCATATAACACTAGCAGGAGCACAACTAGAGAATATGACTATCGAAGAAGCAAAAGAAGAACTAATAAATAGAATTAACGAATACTTCTCAGAAATAAGTGATTAAAAAGGAGGAAAGAATGAAAGTAATACTATTAGCAGACATCAAAGGAGTAGGGAAAAAAGATGAAGTTATAAACGCAAGTGATGGATACGCAAGAAACTTTTTATTCCCTAAAAATTTAGCATTAGAAGCCAACAAAGAGAATATGGCAAAATTAAAATCAAAAAATGATGCTAAAGCATACCAAAAAGAAATGGACATAAAAGCAGCAAAAGAAGTAGCTGAAAAAATAAACTCAATAACAATGAAATTAGAAGTAAAAGCAGGAGAAAATGGAAAAATATTTGGTGGTGTAACAGCAAAAGAGATCGCAGAAAATTTAAAAAAAGAATATAAAATAGACATAGACAAAAAGAAAGTTTTATTATCAGAAACAATCAAAACAATAGGAGTACATAACATAGAAATAAAACTATATGAAGGAATAATTGCTAAATTAAAATTAAATGTAGTTTCATAATATAGAAAGGGTGCCATAAAATGGAATTAGGAAAAATCCCACCACATGATGTAGAAGCAGAACAAGCAATATTAGGATGCATGCTAACTGATAAAGATTCTGTAATAGCTGCAATAGAAGTATTAAAAGATAATGACTTTTATCGTGAAGATAATAAAGCAATATATGAAGCAATGCTTTCACTTTATGGAAGAGGAGAACCGATAGATATCATAACAGTAAAAGCAGAACTTGTAGAAAATGGAAAATTTGACCAAGTAGGTGGACTAGAATACTTAGCTATGCTACCAGAAAAAGTTCCAACAACAACAAATGTAGACAAGTATATAAAAATAGTTGAAGAAAAATCATTACTAAGAAATTTAATAAAAACAGCAAACGAAATGATAGCAGCAGGTTATGATCAAACTGAAGATGTAGAAGACATTATGAACATAGCTGAGAAAAAAATATTTGATATTATGCAAAATAAAGGAGCAAAAGGATATACACCAATAAAAGATGTATTAGTAGGAACATTTGCTGAATTAGAGAAACTATACAATCAAAAAGGATATATTACAGGTGTAGAAACAGGATTTACAGACTTAGATTACAAAACATCAGGATTTCACAAATCAGATTTAATAATAATAGCAGCCCGTCCTGCTATGGGAAAATCAGCATTTGCAATAAATCTAGCAACACATGCAGCTACAAATAGTAATACACCAGTAGTAATTTTTAACCTAGAGATGTCAAAAGAACAAGTAGCAAACAGAATTCTATGTAGCGAAGCTATGGTTGATAGTAATAAAATTAGAACTGGAAAAATAGATGATAATGAATGGATAAAGCTAGCTAATGCATCTGGAAGACTAGCAGAAGCACCAATATATATAGACGATACACCAGGAATTTCTATAATGGAAATACGAGCAAGATGTAGAAAACTAAAATTAGAAAGAGACATTGGTTTAGTAGTAATTGACTATTTGCAATTAGTACAAGGTAGTGGAAAAAAGAACGCTAGCCGTGAACAAGAGATTTCAGAAATAAGTCGTTCATTAAAGATATTAGCAAAAGAATTAGACATACCAGTCATAGCACTATCACAGCTATCTCGTGGTGCTGAAAAAAGAGATGATAAAAGACCAATGCTTTCAGACTTGAGAGAATCTGGAGCAATAGAGCAAGATGCTGACATAGTAATGTTCTTATATAGAGATGATTACTATAATGAAGATAGCGAAAAGAAAAATATTGCAGAAGTAATATTGGCAAAACATAGAGGCGGTTCAACAGGTACAGTAGAACTTTTATGGTTAGGAAATTACACTAAATTTGCAAATATAGAAAAATACAGAAATGAAAATGAATAAAACGATAATGGATTGAAAATAAAATTTTCAATCCATGTTTAATATTTGTTAAAACTAAATAAGGAGAAAAAATGTTACAAGAAAAAGTAAGAAATTGCATAACTAAATATGAATTACTTCAAAAAAGTGACTCTGTTGTAGTAGGTGTATCAGGAGGACCAGACTCGATAACTTTACTAAACATACTACTTACATTAAAAGAAGAATATAATTTAAAAATATATGTAGCACACATTAATCATATGATTAGAGAAAATGCTATAAAAGATGAAGAATATGTAAAAGATTTTTGCAACAAAAATAATATTGAAGTATTTATAAAAAAAGCGAATATTATAGAAAAATCTAAACAAGATAAAAAGGGATTAGAAGAAACAGGTAGAGAAGTAAGATATGAATTTTTTGAAGAAGTACTAAAAAATACAAATTCAAATAAGATAGCAATAGCACATAATTTAAATGATAAAATAGAAACGATAATAATGAACTTAACTAGAGGCACAGGACTATCAGGACTTAAAGGAATAGAAGCGAAAAGAGGAAAATATATAAGACCTTTGATAGAAATAGAAAGAACTGAAATTGAAAAATATTGTGATGAAGAAAATTTGCATCCTAGAATAGATGAATCAAATCAAGATAATACATATACAAGAAACAAAATAAGAAATATAATAATACCATATATAAAGAAGGAATTAAATTCAAATATAATAAATAACTTAGATAGATTATCTGAAATAGTAAAAGAAAATGAAGAATATATAGAACAAGTAACACAAAAAGAATACAAAGAAATATTAATAGATAAAAGCGAAGAAAAATTAGAATTTGACACAAAAGCAATAAAAGAATTAGTAAAAAGTAAACAAAGAATAGAAAAGATAAATATAGAAGACATATTAAAACTACTGAATAATAATATAGGTAATAAATATTTAACACCAACCAAAAAAATAAAAGTAGGCATCAAAGATAAAAAAATATATTTTCAAAAAATAGAAAAATAACGAAAAAAATGGTTTTGTAAAACAAAGATTACAAACATGTTTCAATTTATAAAACTATGTTGTAAATAAAAAATAGTTATGCTATATTAAAGTAGATATATTAGTACGCATACTAAGGAGGAATATAATTTGAAAAAGGGAATTAAAAAAGTTGCCATGTGGCTAATATTACTAATAATTTTTATAATGGTAATATCAGCAATCAGTGGAAATATGTATAAAAAAATGTCATACTCAGAATTGTTAACTAACATTCAAAATGAGAAAGTAGAATCAATTCAAATAGGTGATGATAACAAAACTGCTAGTGTAAAATTAAAAGATGATGATGTTGAAAAAACAGTAACAATACCAAGTATATAAAACTTTATGAATAAAGTATCAGAAGAATTAACAAATAAAGATTCAAAAACAAATACTAGTGAAACAA
>CAMXOP010000116.1 GCA_947245665.1 uncultured Clostridiaceae bacterium | reverse complement strand
CACTTATTCAATTTTTTATTACTTTTGTTTCACATCAATTGTAACACTACATTTTGTAAATTTTTTATAACTTTTTCATATATTATTGATTTTCTCTTAATTTTATTATATGATTATGTTAATTATTTGTATTATATTAACTTTTTATCTTTCATGTAGGAGGAAATTTTATGGACAAACAAACTAAAATTGATGTAAGAGTTTTGGAGGAAGCAGCTTATATTATTAAAACAAATTCGACTGTGCGGGAAACAGCTAAAAGTTTTGGTGTAAGTAAGTCGACAGTACACACAGAAGTAACACTAAAGAACGGTAGAATGATTGGACAAGTTATTCCAGAAAGTATTGAGATTAAAGGAGTTTTCTTGTCAGAGAGAAATCCTGTTGTGAAATTAGGATTAGTGATTAAATAAAAATATAAACTCGAATACATTATTTTCCAACAAAATAGTGACTTTTTATCCTAAATGTGATATTATTATTAAAATTCACTAAAGAAAACAAATGCCAATAAATAGGTGTTTGTTTTTTTGCATATAAGGAGTAGAAAATATGAAGAAAATAGATGTACAAAATTCTATAACAAAATATTTAGCTAATAATAGATTTACAATAATTGATAGTTTATCTAAAAGATATTCAATTTCATCATATGAGGAATATATATCTTGCTTCACTTTAATAAAAACTACATTTCAAAATAGTATTATAGAATTTTCAGAAGAAGGAAAAAATTTCATAGATAAAATGAATGATTTTATAACAAATGCAATAAAAGACGAGAATGAAGAGACTATAGAGCAATATGTTAGCAATAATATAAGAAATACTCTTGGATTTAATTATAATAGAGAAATAAACCTAATTAGTATATATCCTAAAAGTTTTTTGCTACAAAGAGAATGTTCTCAAGAAGCTTTTACTAATATATATAGTGAACTAGGATATGATATGCTTAAAGATTATATAAATTTAGTAAAATCTCCATCAAACTTTTCATCTTATATAAATGATAGCAGTCGACAAATAGTTGCGATGAAGTTTTTATTATTCAAAACAGATCATCATAGTTCAACAAAACTAAAAAGAGATTATTCAGCAAAAACTATATATCAAGAGACTAACAATAATATAAATGAAAGTCTTTCAGCAATTACTAAAGAAAAAGAAGATTTTATAAATTATATGAGTGAGCAAAAAGAAAACTATAATAATTGGTTTGAAGATACATCTGATAAAATGGATAATTTTATTCTTAATCATAGTAACGAACTTTCTAATTTAGAGAAAACTTATGAAGAAAAGTTGAAAATAGAGAAGCCTGCTGAATTTATGTTAGAACAAGCTAATAAATATAAGAAATCATTTTATTTGTGGTGTTTAGCAATTGTTATCTTATCTAGTATATTATTGATATTACTTGCTTTTATTATATCTCCAAGTATATCTTTTAATGATAAATTAGTTACAATTAATGTCCTAAGTAAAGATATGCCAGTTTATAGTAGTGTTATAATATTAGCAATGATATCGCTTGTAATATATGTTTTAAGAATATTTATCAAAATGGCTATATCATCTAAACATTTAATGGAAGAATATAAACAAAAATATTCATTAACATATTTTTATCTATCACTTGTTAATAATGGAAATATTGAAGATGAACAATCTAGAAATATAATTTTAACATCATTATTTACAAAGGCTGATACAGGGCTTATAAAAAATGATAGCTCTAGTGATACCGAAAAGACATTATTAGCACAATTAATTAAATAATAATATCTCAAAGCTTTAAAAGTAAAATTTTAAGGCTTTATTTTTTTGACCTAAAATTATATCAGAAACAATTTTAAAAGCCACAAAATTGAACGTGGAGCGAATAAAAGTTAAATAAAAGGAAGGGTGCAAATGCAAAAATTAAAAGGACTATGGATTCCAGCAGAAATTTTATTAAATGAAGAATTGTCGGATAAAGAAAAAATAATACTTGCAATAATTCTGTATTTAAGTGAAGAAACTAAAAGTTGCTTTGCAAGTAATAAATATATCGCAAATATAGTAAAAGTAACACACGAAAGAGTATCTAAAATTATAAGTTCACTAAAAGTTAAAGGATATGTAAGTATTAAGTTAAAATACAAAACAGATAGTAAAGAAATAGAAGAAAGACAGATTACACCTATAGTCGAAAATATCAATAGGTATAGTCAAGATGTTCAAGAGGGCATTGAAGAAAATAACTATTTAGATAGTCAAAAACAACCATACCCTATAATTGAAAAGGACAAAGATATAATAAATAATATAAAAAATAAAAAAATATATAATAATAGTTCGAATAGAAATAAAAAATCGAACTATAAAGGAAGAGATTATACAAACTTTGACTTTACTAAATTATATGCAAATGCAGATGCATTTGTATAAATAAAATCAGCAACTAAAGTAAATTAACTACTTGGGTAGCTGATTTTTTAGTTAAAGTTGCGAATAGCAATTTTAACTAAAACCTAAAAAATATATAGATATTTTTTAGGCAAAGGGGTGTGGGGAAAAATAAATTTTTCCCTGCCACAACAAATACTTTTAGCGAATAGCGTTAAAAAAGTATTGTAGTTGTGTTACAACACATGTTAGAAAATGAGCAATAATATAAAAATTTAGATGTGTTTTTAGCACGAGTAAGGAGGAGAAAATGAGTTATGCGATAATAAGAAATACAAAATACAAAAGAGAAAACTTGAAAGGAATATTTAGACACAATGAAAGAAGGAATAAAAATTATTCAAATGATAATATAGATAAAGAAAAATCATATTTAAACTATTCACTAAAATCACCACTATATAGTTACGAAAAAGAATTTGACAAAATAAGAGAAAAATACAATTTGAAAGGACAAATAAAAACGGTAAGTAATATAGCTTGTGAATATATAATAACATCAGATCATGATTTTTTTGAAAGAATAGGCGAAGAAGAAACAAAAAGATATTTTGAAACTGCATATAAATTTGTAAGTGAATATAAAAATTTAGGAGAACAATATATAATATCTGCCAAAGTGCATAGAGATGAACAAACACCTCATATGCACTTGATTTTTTTGCCAGTTGTTCACACAATTGATAAAAAAGGAAATCCTATTGATAAACTTGCTTGTAGTGAATTTTGGAAAGCAAAAGATAGTTATAGACAATTACAAGATGCTTTTTACAAGTATATGGTAGAAAATGGATTTGACTTGCAAAGAGGGTTGCCAAAAGAAGAAACTAATAGACAACATTATTCTGTTGAAGAGTATAAAAAGATAACAAATTTTAAACAGACAAAGGAAGTATTAAAAAATATAAAATTAGAGTTGCCAGATGTTCCAAATATTGCTGATATTAATATAAACAGATTATCAAAAAAGAGAGATGAAAAGATACTTGAAGAAATAATCAAACCTAAAGATGACTTAATAAATGAGTTGTATCAAGATAAATTGATATTGCAACAAGAATTATTAAGAAAATCAAAAATGTTTGAAAAGGCAGAAAAATATCAAAAAGAAAGGGATAGAATAATTGCTGATAATGAAAATTTGCACAATGAAGTAGAACAAATAAAAAGTGAATACAAGCAAAAGGAATTTGATATTGAATGGAAATATAAAAGTAAAATAAGAAGTTTAGAAAAAGAGAATAATCACTTACACAAAGTAGTAGATAAGTTTTATGAGACAGTAGAAAAATTTATAGATTGGATTTGTCAAAAATTTGGTATTGGAGAATCTAAAGAATTAGTTAGAGAATTTGAGAAAGAAACTAATATGTATATTGATCCAGAGAAACAACTAAAAAAAGAAGAAAGAGAAAAAGAATGGGATTTAGAGATTTGATAATAACAATCCACAGTTTTTTCCTGTGGATTGTTATATGATACTTACACTATGCTACTTCAATAACCAAAATTCGTTGTACTTCATGTCCTCCGAAATAAGTAAATTCTGTATCAGATTTACAAGAACTATTAGAGAAATTATAACCACGAAAACTGAATCTTGTTAATTGGAGCCTATCGTAAAAGTTGTGTAAATCGGATTTCCTTCCGATTGATAACTTGAA
>CAMXOP010000115.1 GCA_947245665.1 uncultured Clostridiaceae bacterium | reverse complement strand
ATTAATAGAACAACATGAAAATATAGCAGAAGCAATATCAGCTCTTCAAGTACTAGGGTATAGTAAAAAAGAAATAGAAAAATCATTAGAAAAAGAAAATACAAATGATTTAACATTAGAAGAAATAATTAAATTAGGATTAAAAAATTTAGCAAGATAAATTAAAGGATAAATACACAAAATCGGTTTAAATTGTATGGGAATAGATTGATGAAAACATCTTGGGTAAACATACCACTATGATAATTAAAAAGAGGAGAAAAAACATGGATTTAAGTAAACCATTAGCATTTAGAATGAGACCAAAAACATTAGAAGAATATGTAGGACAAGAACATATATTAGGACAAGATAAAATATTGTATAGAACTATAAAAGCAGATAGACTTTCTAGTATCATTTTATGGGGGCCACCTGGATGTGGAAAGACCTCGCTAGCAAGAGTTATAAGTGAAACAACAAAATATAAATTCACAAGAATTAATGCTGTAACATCAGGAGTTGGAGATATAAAAAATGCAGTAGCAGAAGCAAGTAATTTAATGTTAAACCCATCAGGAAAATGCATTTTATTTATAGATGAAATTCATAGGTTTAACAAATTGCAACAAGATGCATTACTTCCATATGTGGAAAATGGAACAGTTATACTTATAGGAGCGACTACAGAAAATCCATATTTTGAAGTAAATAAGGCGCTAATTTCCAGATCGATGGTTGTAAAGTTAGAACCTTTAACTATAGAAAATATATATCAAGTATTAAGAAGAGCAATAACTTCAGAAGATGGGCTTGGAAGTTATAAAATAGAAATAGAAGACACAACTTTAAGAAAAATAGCAGAAGTCTCAAATGGAGATGTACGAACAGCTTTAAATGGGTTAGAAGTAGCAGTACTTACAACTAAAATGGATAAAGATGGTATAATTAAAATAACTAATCAAATAGCAGCAGATAGTGTTCAAAATAGAAAAGCAATATTTGATAAAAATGGGGATAGTCATTATGATAATATAAGTGCATTTATAAAGTCGTTACGTGGAAGTGATGCAGATGCAGCAATATTTTATTTAGCAAGAGCACTAAATGGAGGAGAAGACCCAATGTTTTTGGCAAGAAGAATAGTAATAAGTGCTACAGAAGATGTAGGAATGGCAAACCCAAATGCATTAGTTATTGCAAATAATGCAATGCAAGCTGTACATATGGTAGGAATGCCAGAGGCAAGAATAATATTAGCAGAAGCAGCAGTGTATATAGCAAAGTCGCCTAAGTCCAATGCCTCATACTTAGCAATAAATAAAGCATTAGAAGATGTAAAATTAAAGGATACAGGGGAGGTTCCAATGCACATAAGAAATGCTCCAGCTGAGGGTATGGAACAGTTTGGATACCATAATGGATATAAATATCCTCATGACTACCCAGGTCATATAGTAGAACAACAGTATTTGCCAGATAAAATGATAGGTACGAAATATTATATTAAAGATGAAACAGAAGCGGATTTTTAATATAGGTAAAAACTAAATTACTTGAAAAAATAATGTTTCATAATAAGTTTACTTTTTTTACATTTTATATAGACAAATGTAGCAAATTATGTTATTATAATTGTATAACTATATAATGTATGAAAGTGAGGAAGAATTATGAATAATGAAATGAATGCTTTACACATTGTGTACTCACAGGTGGCTGATAAAGTTAATAAGTTTTATCAGGAATATCGGAAGAGAAATGACTTACAAAATGTAACAGACACAGAAATGCAGCTGAAAATACTTGTTGATAGAAAGTATATTTCAAGAACGTACTTTTCGGATCTGATATTGATAGCCGATTATTATGCAAAAGGAATGTTTGTAACCTTTGAATTAGAATTGGCAAAATATAAAACAAGGATAGATAATCAAATAGATCAGATGTTAGATTTGTCTTAACACTTAAAAAGGAAACTGATAAAAACAGTACTAAAAGTTTTTATCAGTTTTTTATTTACGAATTATAAGTATAAATATATAATAGTCATCATAAAAATTACATAAACATACAACATTAAGATAGACAAAAATGAATAATAAGAGTATAATTAATAAATAAAATGAAGAAGGAGAGGTTAAAAATGAAAAAAATTGGAAATTTATTATGGGGATTAGTATTTATAGTATTAGGATTAATATTTGCACTAAATGCACTAGGAATTGCAAATATTAACATATTTTTTAATGGCTGGTGGACATTATTTATAATAATTCCATGTTTAATAGGTTTTATAAAAGGACCAGAGAGAATGGGAGATTTAATAGGTCTTATAATAGGAATAGCACTTTTACTTTGCGCACAAAATATTTTAAGTTTTGATATAATAATGAAATTATCAATACCATTTATTTTAATAATGATAGGTTTATATCTTATATTTAAAGATGTAATTAATAGTAAAATAACTGATAAAATAAAAGAATTAAATAAAACAAAATTAAAAGAATATGCAGCAACATTTGGCGAAAGTAAAATAAATATGCAAAATGAGGAATTTGAGGGAGCAGATTTAACAGCTGTATTTGGCGCAGTAGATATGGATTTAAGAGGAGCAATTATAAAAAAAGAACAAGTAATAAATGCAACAGCAATATTTGGAGGAATTGAAATAAAAGCTCCAGAAAATGTTAATATAAAGGTAAAATCTACATCTATATTTGGTGGTGTAGGAAATAAAGTTAATAACTCTAAAGACGAAAATATACCAACAATATATGTAAATGCATTTTGTATGTTTGGAGGTGTAGATATTAAATGAGTGAAGGGCAAAGAGTAATAAAATATATTGCTATAGCATTTGCTATTTTTCTAACAGTAAATATAATTGGTGGAATTATTACAGCTTTTGCATGTATAGTAGGAGTAACAGGAATAACTAATCAAATTAGTACAAATTCAGAAAATATGGTGAACTTTTCAGAAAATTATACAGGAATAGAAGAGATACAAATAGAATGTAAACTTTCTAATTTAACTATAAAAGAAGGTAAAGAATTCAAGGTAGAAGCAACCACTAACGAGAATAAATTTGAATGTGAAAATAAAGAAGGAATTTTAAAGATAAAAGAAAAGGAATTTAAACTTTTTTGGAATAATGTAAATGATTCAAATATTACAGTATATATACCAGAAAATATAAAACTAACAAATATAAAAATAGAAACAGGAGCAGGAAAAGTAGAATTAGAAAAACTTTTTAGTGAGAAATTAAAATTAGACTTAGGAGCAGGAAGTGTAAAAATTTCTGATATTAATGTTGAAAAAGAAGCCCAAATAAATGGAGGGGTAGGAAAGGTAATAATAGAAAATTCAGTATTTAATAATTTAGATTTAGACTGTGGAGTAGGAGAATTTGAAATGACTGGAAAATTGATAGGGAATACTGATATAGACTGTGGAGTAGGGAGACTAGAAGTTAATTTAATAGGAAACGAAGACGACTACAAAATAGCAGCAAAAAAAGGATTAGGAAACTTTACTATAAACTCTAAAGAGATACAAAATGATAGTGAATATGGAAATGGAGAAAACTATATAAAAATAGATGCAGGAGTAGGAAGTACTACTATAAAATATAAATAAAAAAAATGCCAAATTTTAATTTGGCATTTTTGGTAGCGACGGTGGGACTTGAACCTACGACCTGCCGGGTATGAACCGGATGCTCTAGCCAACTGAGCTACGTCGCCATATGTATAAAGACAAGTATTATTATAATAGACAAATTTCATTTTGTCAACAGGAAAATGAAAATTTTTAGATATAAATTCACGTAAATTAGAAAGTATATATAAATTATACAATTAAATTGTGCAGTAATTGAGCTAAAAATTAGTAATTTAAATATTATTTTTAGGATTTAAAAAAGGATATTTCTCATATACAATGATGAAGTATCCTTCTCTACATAAAACAAAAATTCATTTAATCGTATTTATCATAAGCTTTAATATTATTAAAGGTAAAGTACAATGCGAAAACCGAAGTTAGTGTGGGCATTAGGACCGTAATTGCAACCACGATAAGCTGCTGGAGAAGCTGCATAAGAATGGTAGAAACTGCCACCACGAAGCATGTATGAGTTATAAGTTGTATTCGTAGTATAGTCTAAATTATCTGCATATGAACTTTCTTGTGTCCATTCCCATAAGTTCCCTGCTACATCATATAAGTTCATTTTTTTTACTTGCTCTGTTGATCCTGTTGTTA
>CAMXOP010000114.1 GCA_947245665.1 uncultured Clostridiaceae bacterium | reverse complement strand
TCCTTCAATATTTTATTTTTCTTATTAGGTGTGACATATCTATTGTAAACCTATAATTTATATTCAATTAAATGTTTTTCTTACAATTCATAACTTTGAAGTTATTTATTTTACCATAGCTACTTATATGTTGGAAGACTCTTAGTAGAATTATATACTTAATGACACAGTAACATATTTATTTTG
This sequence comes from uncultured Clostridiaceae bacterium, assembly GCA_947245665.1. Lineage (GTDB taxonomy): Bacteria > Bacillota > Clostridia > TANB77 > CAG-508 > UMGS1663. The sequence continues at coordinate 4,097 of CAMXOP010000114.1, read as the reverse complement.
ATTCATTTTCTATAATTTCTGTATCCTCTCTGCTATTTCTTTATTTATTCCTTTTACTTCTAATAGTTCTTCTATACTTGATTTTCTCATATTCTCAACACTTCCAAATTTCATAAGTAATGCTTTCTTTTTAGCTGGACCTATCCCTTCTATTTCATCTAAAACTGATTTTGTTACTTCTTTATTTCTTAATTTTTTGTGATATCCTATTGCTGTTTCATGTACTGTATCTTGGAATAATGTGATTAGTTTCATTAGTTTCTCAGATAGTTTTATTTCTTTTCTATTTTCATCTATTAAGGCTCTAGTTTGATGTTTATCATTTTTTACCATACCAAATACTTTAATTTGTTTTAAGTTTTCCACTTTGTCTTCATATTCTGTGGATACCCCTTCTATTGCTTCTTTTATTGCTTTAATTTGTGTTATTCCTCCATCTGCAAAAATTACATCAGGAAGTTTTCCAAATGCTCCATTTTCTTCTTTTATTGAACGCTTTAACCTTCTTATTACAACTTCTTTCATACATGCCACATCATCTTGCCCATATACTGTTTTTATTTTAAATATACGTGATAAATTCTTTTTTATTTCTCCATCTTTCATTACACACATTCCTGCTACCATGTTTGTTCCTGAAAGGTTCGATATATCAAAGCATTCTATTTTTCTTGGCATTTTTCTTAAGTTTAATACCTCTCTTAATTCTGTTAACACATCATATTTATCTTTTGATTTATTATCTAAGGTTATTTTTGCATTATTTTCTGCCATTTCTACTAATCTAAGTTTTTCTCCTCTTTGTGGAGTTTTTATTTCTACTTTTCTTCCTGCTTGTTTTGTAAGCCAACCTTCAAAAATTTCTTTTTCTTCTATTTCATTTTTCATCATTATTTTATTAGGTAGTATTTCTCTTCCTATATAATATTGCTTTACAAAATCTGATAATATTTGCTTATCTTCCTCATCATTTAACTCTTTAAAGAAATAATGCTCTCTTCCTATCATTTTGCTACCTCGTACAAAGAAAATTTCTACACATACTTCTACTTCATTTCGTGCTAATCCAATAACGTCTATATCATTTTCAGTTATATTTGAAACCTTTTGCTTTTGGCTTATTCTTTCTATTGCAATTTTTTTATCTCTTATATATGCAGCCTTTTCAAATTCCATATTTTTAGATGCTTCAATCATTTCTTGTTCTAATTGTTTTAAAATTCCATTTAAATTTCCATCTAAAATTGATATTATTTGATTTATTTGTTCTCTATATCCTTCTTTTGAAATATACCCCATACATGGTGCCATACATTTTTTTATGTGGTAATTTAGACATGGTCTATCTTTATATTTAAAACTTCTACATTGGCGAATTTTAAATTTTTCTTTTATAAAATCTACCATTTCTTTTGCTGCTCCTGCTGATGGATATGGACCAAAATATTTTGCCCCATCATTTAATATTCTTCTTGTTACATATACATTTGGGAAATCATCTTTTACATTTACTTTTATATATGGATATGTTTTGTCATCTTTTAGTAGTACATTAAATTTTGGTCTATTCTTTTTTATTAAATTACATTCTAATATAAGCGCCTCTGTTTCGTTATCTACTACTATATATTCAAAATGATCTATTAAGGCTACCATATTTTGTATTCTTTGTGTTTTATTTGTTTTCCTAAAATAGGATTTAACTCTATTTTTTAAAGAAATAGCCTTACCTACATATATAATTTTATCATCTTTATCATGCATTATATATACACCTGGCTTATTAGGTAACTTTTTTAATTCTTCCTCTATATTAAACATTACTTAACCTCTCTTGTTTGAAAGATTTAGGAGGTAGCTAGAACTTTCGAAATTTTAAAGTATAATTTTATATTTAATTTTATTTGGAAAATTTTAGTCATGTTCCAATTCTTTCAAAATCTTTCAATTATATTATATATTGTACCATATTATATTAATTTATCAAATCAATTTATATAAATTTGACTTTTTCAAAAAGAAAGTTTTGACTCTAAAGCCAAAACTTTCTTCTCAGTTTATCTAAGTACACTTATCGGATATTTAAATTTTACTATAGCTTTAAGAGCTTCTCCAGTATCTATAATCTCATTGCCTTCATCTAACTTATACAGTCCTTCTAATGCAATTTGTGTAGTTATTTTTCCTGTATATGCTTTTATAGCTCTCATTGCATCTTCTCGTTTTTCAAATTCTTTTCCTGGTCCATACGGAAATTCCCGTGTTTCCTCTTGTTTATGTCCATATTCCATGTACATATACCTCCTTTAATATTTTAGTAATATTAGTATAACATAATATATATGAAATTTAAAGTATCTTTGTTTAAAAATATTAATTTTATAAAATTATTTTATATTTATATGTTCCTTTTATTATATTTGATTTTAATATTTCTTGATATATTACATTTTTATATAATTTATTTGAATAAAAAAACATTATAAAGAATTTCTTCATTATCATGTAATATTTCATGCTTTTACACTTACTTTATATAATATAAAAAATGCAAACTATGTTATAGTTGCATTTTTTCCTATCTTTTTATCTTCTATTTATAATTTTATATCTCTTTCTAACTTTAAGTTTCCATTTAAACATTAACTGTTTCTTTAACTTTTTCTTCAATATCTTTTTTATCATTCATCCAGTCTTTGCCATCTACAATTCTTGCTACTAACATTGATGATGCTGAATCTCCTACTACATTTAGCATTGTAGCTGGTGCATCTATTATTGTTGCAATTATTGTAAGTATTGGAAGAGCGGCTACAGGGTACCCCATCATTGTTATTATTAGCATTTCTGATATTGTCCCACCACCTATTGGTACTGCTGTTACTAATAAAGTTGCAAGTAATGCTATTCCTATTACTCCAAATACTTCTCCTGCTGTTGCTAAACTTGTTCCAAATAAGCATACTAAAAACATTATTTTAAATACTGAACCAATTATTGATCCGTCTTTGTGGAAACTTGTTCCTAATGGTATTGTTGTTTCTGCTATGTCTTCTGGTACACCTATCTTCCTAGCTCCCTCTATATTTACTGGAATACATGCCGCACTTGAGCATGTGGCTAATGATGTAAGTGTTGCTGGTATTATATTTCTCCAGTATGCTTTTACTCCTTTTTTTCCTCCTGCTACTAAAGCATATATTGTATACATTACTATATAGAAAGCAATTGATACTATAAAGTATACTACAAAAGTTTTTAAATATCCTACTGCAATACTTGAACCGAAGTTCTCCAATTACTGCTGCAAAATAACACCCTAACCCTATTGGTGCATAATACATAATTATTTTTATAATATTATTTACTATTTCATTTGCAGAATTTAAAAATTTTAAAACTGGCTCTGCTTTTTCTTTTGCCATATTCATTGCTATTCCAAATATAATTGAGAATACTAATAATGCAATTAAGTTATCTCTTGTTAATAATTTTGAAAAATCATTTACAGTTAACAAACTAACTGTTCTTTCAGCAATAGATATTTCTTCCTCCTCTTCTACTGCTCCTTCATCAAAAACTTCTACTATCTTTTCAGAATCTTCTGGATTTACAAGTTTTATAAAATATGTACTCAAAAATCCTACTAGTACTGCTACTACTGATGTAATTACAAATACTAATATTATAGTTCCTACTATTTTACCTAAACGTTTAGGTTCTTTCATTTTTGCTACTGATGTTGTTATTGTTAAAAATATTAATGGAACAATTACGACTAATAAAAGATTTAAAAAGATATCGCCTAGCGGCGCAAGTACTGTTGCTTTTTCCTTAAAAATAAGGCCTACGATTGCACCAACAATAATTGCAACAAGAAGAATTATTGTTGATTTGTAATTTGATAAAAATTTTTTCATAATACTACCCCTTTTTATAAAGTGTGGTAACTAAAATTATAATTATAACTTTAGAATTCTTTTTGTATTATACATTATATTCTTTATTTTTGCAATAATTCGTAGAACTTTTTATATTGATATTTGTAGGTTTGTCAAACATATGTCACACTTTCTTAGAAATATCTATTGTTGAAA
>CAMXOP010000113.1 GCA_947245665.1 uncultured Clostridiaceae bacterium | reverse complement strand
ATCTTTATATTTTATCACGGAAGGATTTATTTACACAACTTTTTCTATACTCTCTTTTTTTAGATCGTGTATATTTTCATTATTTCTCATATATTTCCCTTATTTTATCTAAATTTTCTAAAACACAATTATACCCATATTTATAGCAGGACTCTAATTTATTTACATCTAATAATCCTACTTTATCTGTATATACATTTAATACTAAATCACTCATCTCCAAACTTTCTTCTGAAATTTTGCTTCCCATTATGTCTATTGTCTTCATTACTATGTCCATTATATTGCTATCTTCTTTTATTGGATCTGAGTTGAATTTTACAGCTATTACTTTATCTGCTCCTTGCTTTTTGACTTCATTTACTGGCACATTATCTAATGTTCCTCCATCCATAAATGCGTGTGTTTCATCCTTACAAGGGCTAAATACCGCTGGAAAACTACTACTTGCTCTTACTGCTTTTCCTATACTTACATTTGTAATATATTGCTCTTTATGTTCTGCTAACTCTGGTATTATATTTGTGAATACATATTCTTTTGAATCCATTATATCTACTGTTGGAATTACTAATGGCATTTGTACTTGTGATATATTTTGTATATTTCTTTTTTCTGCCATTTTATTAAATATTTTTTCTAATTCTTCTCCATTTTTTAAGCCTGTTATTGATTTTTTTCTATTCATAAAATATCCCTGTATTCCTGATATTATAGGATTTGTGTTTGCACCTATTATATCTTTAGCATATGTTTTGAATAGTATATATATGTAGTATGGTGAATATCCCATTGCATACAATGAAGCTATCATACTCCCTGCACTTGTTCCACCTATTATATCTACTTTTATATTATTATCTTCTAATGCTTTTAAAACACCTGCATGTGCTATTCCTCTAATTCCTCCGCCTGACAAAGCGATTCCTAACTTCATAAAAAAATTATCCTCCTACATGTTTATACATATAGTATTCACAAATATTATATGTATAAACATTGTAAGAGGTTATTTTTTTACTTCTTTGCTTTTTAATATAATTCTTATGGTAAAACATTTTCTCCACATTCCCATTCTATTGTTTCTCCATAAGTATGAACATTTTTTATAATTTTAGACTAATTGTAAAATTAGAACCCTGTTCTTGGCAATTTATTTTTTGATTTGTTTGCTATTTGTATATTTTCTATTTGTTGATTTTCTGTTATTTCTATTGTATATATATTATTATTTAATTCATAATTTTCATCTGTTTTTATTTCTTTTATATAATATTTACCTTTTTCTAATTTTTTTGTCATTGCTATTCCTTCTTGATTTGTTATTACTCTTTGTACTACATTTCCATCTTCATCTTTTATCTCAAATTCTATATTTGCAATTGGTGTACCTGCTTTTTGTCCTGTAATTTTGTTATCATCTTCACTTGTTTTTATTATTTTTATTTGACCTTTTATTTTTTCGTTTTTTACTTCTATTTTTGTTTCATTATTCCATTTTATTTCTAATTCTATCTGCTCTTGATTTAATATATATTGCTCATTTGTTTTTATTTCTTTTAAAAAATATTTTCCTATATCTAAATTTTCAATTTTTGCCTCACCTTTTTCATTTGTTATTAATTTATTTATTAGTTCTTTTTTATCATTATATAATTCAAATTCTATTCCCTCCAGCCTAATTTCTTTATTTTCAGAATCTACTTTTACTATTTTTAAGTTTCCCTTTTTACGGTTATTTTGAATTTCAACTTTACTTGTCTTTCCCCATTGTAATACTATTTCCTTTTCTTCTCCATTTAGTATATATTTATCATCTACTTTTATTTCTTTTATTTTTACTTTCCCTGGAGCTAAATTTTTAATTTCTATAATTCCATTTTTATTAGTTATATATTCTCCTAATTCTTCATTTTTCTCATTAGTTATTTTAAATGTTACATTTGATAATGGCTTTTTCGTTTCACTATCTATTTTTGTTATTGCTAGATTGCTTGTATGTGCATTTACTTTTAAATTTATAGATGTATTTGCTGTTTCATAGCTACTAGTATATGTTACATAACTTTGTGCTACTGATATTGAGCTTTTTGCATAAAATATTGGGCATGTTTTTATTTGTGCATCTTTTATATATATTTTTCCATCTATATTTTGTATTATATTTTTAGTTGGAATTGCTATTTTGAAATAACTATTATTTGAATTTATAATTTCATTATTTTTTGAATCTAATATCTTTGTTCCTTTAGGAAAGTTCTCTATTGATATTTTATATGATTCCATAAATTTATTTGATATTAATTTATAATTTTGAATATAATATTCTTCATTATTTATTTTTTCTACTTTCTTTTCTCCATTTTTTACAATATTTACTTGTGGCTCTTCGTATACTTCCTTTCCATTTATCCCATATTCATATAATGATTGCGATACTTCTAGTACTTTTGCTCCTCTTCTTTGTATTTCTTCTACAGTATTTCCATCTACACTTCTATTTCCTAGTATGTATTTGTCTTTTGGTGCTATTTTTTCTGTATAACTATGTATTGCTACTTTTGTTGCTGAGTATAGGTCATCATCACATTCTAAATTCCAATTTTTATAGTTTGAACCCATATATCCTTTACTTAGTATTCTCCATATTCCATTATCTTTTTCTTTTGATATAGTTACATTATATTCATCATATCCTGTACCTACTCCTTCTTTTGCTGGTTCTACACAGAATGCTGGATATTTATTCCCTGTTTGCTCATCTATGTAGTACACATACCATACTATTTTATAACTCCATTTATTATGATCTGCCATCCAATATTCTAATAATGAATCACATTCATGGTCTCCTTTTAGAAGAATTTTATCTCCTTCTTTTATATTTGCTTTTACTGGACTTAAATTTATTAATATTGTCATTAATTGAATTATTATTAATATTATACTTATTATTTTACTTTTTTTCATTTTTTCCTCCTAAATATTTATTTTTTCGACAAAAATAGAGACTATGATAAACTTTCATTTATCTCTAGCCCCTATTCATATTTTAGTACCATTTTATTTGTACTTTTACATATTTCTATATGTATATTATTCAGCTGTATATGGTAATATTGCGATTTGTCTTGCTCTTTTTACTTCAACTGTAATATCTCTTTGATGTTTTGCACATGCTCCTGTTGCTCTTCTTGGTAATATTTTACCTTTATCATTTATGAATTTTTTTAGTTGATCTGCATTTTTATAATCTAATACAAGATTTTTGTCTGCACATAAAGGACATACCTTTTTTCTTACTTTTTTAAATCTTGGATTATAATCTTCATCTACATTGTTTCTATTATTTCTTTTTTGTTTTTTATCTGCCATTTCATTTTCCCCCTTTCCAAATTTCTCAATTTGTACTTTTCATTCTTTACTTTTTGTTTAAGTAACATCTTCGAAGAATGGACGAATGATGCTAGTTTCTATTTTCGATTTCTTTATTATTTTGGGCGTAATTCGGTAAATCCTATAATGTATTGCTAACCGATTAAGCCTCTACATCATTTATTAATGTATAGTAAAAGTATTCATTATTTATTATTGACATGAATGTCAATAATTAGAATGGTAGATCATCTCCTGAAGATACTTCAAAGTCAGAAGCCCCTTGGCTTGGTTCTGGCATTGTTCCAAATGTTGCATCAAAACTTCCTCCAGCTTCACCTTCTCTTTTGCTATCTGCAAAATATGCTTCTTCTGCTACTACTTCTGTTATGTAGTGTTTTTGACCTTGGTCATCATCCCAAGTTCTTGTTTGTATTCTTCCTATTACTCCTACTTGTTGACCTTTTCTGAAATATTTACTGCAGAATTCTCCTAATTTGCTCCATGCTACTATATTAATAAAGTCTGCTTGTCTTTCTTCTCCTGGTCTTACAAATCTTCTATTTACTGCTAAACTAAATGATGCTACTAATGTGTTGTTAGCTTGTGTATATCTAACTTCTGGGTCTCTTGTTAGTCTTCCCATTAAAATTACTTTGTTCATATTTTTCTACCTTACCTTTCGGCCCCAATTATTCAGCTACTTTTACAGTCATAAATTTTATTACTTCATCTGTAATTCTGTAGTTTCTTTCTAATTCTTCAATTAAAGATGTATTAGCTTCGAAATAGAATACTACATAGTATCCTTCTTTATTTTTCTTTACTTCATATGCTAATCTTCTTTTTCCTAATTCATCAGCTTTTTCTAATTTACCATCATTATTAATTAAATCTGTGAATTTTTGAACTAGTGCTTTAGTTCCTTCTTCATCAACATTTGGATTAATAATGACAACACTCTCGTATTTATTCATTATTTTTCACCTCCCTTTGGATTTATAACCTACACTTATAATGCAAGTAAGGATGTTATAAAAAATAACTATATTTTCCATAACATGGATATTGTATCATATTTTTATTTATTTTACAAGTTTTTTTCAAAAATTTTCTTCTTAGCTACTGTAGGTTTGTCAAACATATGTCACACTTTCTTAGAAATATCTATTGTTGAAATA
>CAMXOP010000112.1 GCA_947245665.1 uncultured Clostridiaceae bacterium | reverse complement strand
TTATATACTGTATAACAAGGAGGCGATAATATGAAGATGATTATTAGTAATAGCAGTTCTATTCCAATATATGAGCAAATAAAAAAGTCTATTATAAATCAGATACTAGAGGAAGAACTGAAAGAAGATGAGCTATTACCATCAATCAGAGTATTGGCACAAGATATAAAAATAAGTGCTATGACTATAAAAAAAGCCTATGATGAATTAGAAAAAGAAGGATATTTAAAATCTATACAGGGAAAAGGTACTTTTGTAGCACATAAAAACACAGAACTTGCAAAAGAACAAGCACAAAAGGATATAGAAAAATATATAGAAAAAATAGTTGCTATTTCCAATAGATTCGATATAGATGAAAATGATGTAATCGAAATGTTTAAAATGATTTATGGGGAGGATAAGTAAATGGAAAATATTATTGAGATTAAAAGCTTAAAAAAGAAATATGATGACAAATTTGAACTTGGAAAAATAGATATAGCAATACCAAAAGGAGTTATTGTAGGTCTTATTGGAGAAAATGGAGCAGGAAAAACAACATTAATAAAATCAATGCTAAATATTATAAAAATTGATAGTGGAGAAATAAAAATATTTGGAAAGGACTATAAAAAAGAAGAAAAAACTATAAAAGAAGATATAGGTGTAGTTTTAGATAATATGTTTTTTCCAGAATTATTAAATGCTAAAGACATAAATAATTCTATGAAAGATATATATATAAATTGGGATAGTAAATTATATTTTTCTTATTTAAAAGAATTTAGTTTACCAGATAACAAACCTCTAAAATCAATGTCAAAGGGAATGAGAAAAAAATTAGAAATTGCTACAGCTTTAGCTCATAAACCAAAATTATTAATATTAGATGAACCAACGAGTGGATTAGATCCAGTTGTAAGAAATGAAGTTTTAGATATATTTCTAAAATTTATAGAAGATGAAGAACATTCGATTATTTTATCAACACACATAACAAGTGATTTAGAGCATATAGCAGATGAAATTATATTTATAGATAAAGGAAAAAAGGTATTACAAAAATCACGAGATGAAATAATTGATAACTATGGAATTTTAAAATGTGATATTGATTATTTTTCAAATATTGATAAAAAAGATATTATCGCATATAAGAAAACAAAATATGCTTATGAGATATTAGTTAATGATAAAGAACAAGCAAGTAAAAAATATCATAGTTGTGTAATAGATAAAATTACACTAGAAGATTTGATGGTATTAGTAATTAAGGGGGAAAAGGTATGTTAGGATTAATAAAAAAAGATTTCTTACTTATAAAAGCAAATTTAAAATCAATGGTTATTATATTTATAGTTTATTTAATATTAGCATTTCAAGGCACATTTGATGTTACATTTATAGTTCCACTAATAGGAATAATGTTATTTATATCAACATTTAGTTATGATGATTTTAATAATTGGAACTCTTATGCAGTAACTTTGCCAAATGGGAGAAAAAATGTAGTCAGAGCTAAATATATAGCTTCAATAATTTTAACAGTTGTTTTAGGAATAGGAGCTTTGGCTATAGGAATAGGAATCAGTTATACCAAAACAAATAGGATAAATTTAGATGAGATTATATCATCCTTAATGGGAACAATGCTATCAAGTATTATTATTATTTCTTTACTTTATCCAATAGTTTTCAAATTTGGAGCTACAAATGGAAGAATAATATTATTTGCAGTAGTATTTGGGACAGCAGGGATAGGAGCTTTAATTGCCAAATTTGTAGATATGACATCTATTATAAATATGATAAATAGATTAGATAGTTATTCACTTATAGCAATTCCAATAATTTCTGTAATATTAATAGGTATTTCATATCTAATATCAAACAAAATATATCAAAATAAAGAATTTTAAGAATATAACCTACGAAAGTAGTTTATATATAGTAACTCTAAACAAAACACTTTTTGAAGGAGGAATCATTATGAATAGGAAGTTATCTTACGATGGAAAAACATTAGAGGAAATGACAACAAATGAACTCAAAGCACAATGCAGGGTTAACAGAAACAGAGTGAAAAGAAGAATTGTATTTTTTATAGTAATTACTGTTCTTACATTTTTTTCAGTTCCTTTTGTTGCACCTATTCCTGGTGCAATAGGTGCAGTAACAACATTTTGGCTCTTGCAGAATAACAAGGCTATACAGTTGGAACTAGGAAGAAGATAACGGAAAATTCAGAGAATAGCACTTGAGTTCAAGTGCTATTCTCATATCTTACGAAAATGTAAGAATCGTGTAAGGTAAATCGATAGGAACAATGGCTAAAGTGGAGTTATAATAATGTTAGATTGAAAGGAGTTTTTAATTATGGAAAAAGTATTAGAAGTAAAAAGCATAGAGAAATACTATGGCAACAAATCAAATCTAACAAAAGCAATAGACAACATTAGCTTTACAGTAGAAAAAGGAGAATTTGTTGGAATTATGGGAGCGAGTGGATCAGGGAAAAGTACACTTCTAAATGTAATTTCAACAATAGACAAGGTCACCGCAGGACATATTATTGTTAATGACGAAGATATTACAAAACTAAAAGGAAACAAATTAAATAAGTTTAGGAGAGAAGAATTAGGTTTTATTTTTCAAGACTTTAATTTATTAGATACTCTTACAGCTTATGAAAATATAGCTTTAGCACTAACAATTCAAAAAGTAAATGCAAGAGAAATTGATAAAAGGGTAAATGCAATTGCAGAAAAGTTAGGAATTAAAGAAATTCTTAAAAAATATCCTTATCAAGTATCTGGAGGGCAAAAACAAAGAATTGCATCAGCAAGAGCCATTATAACAAACCCTAAATTAGTATTAGCAGATGAGCCAACAGGTGCATTAGATTCAAAATCTAGCCGCCAATTATTAGAAAACTTTGAATTTTTAAATCAAAAAATGAGTGCTACTATTCTAATGGTTACACATGATGCTTTTACAGCTTCTTATGCAAATAGAATTTTATTCATCAAAGATGGAAAAATCTTTAATGAGATAATAAAAGGTAATGACACAAGAAAACAATTCTTTGAAAAGATAATTGAGGTGCAAACACTTCTTGGAGGTGATTTGAACGATGTTATTTAAGTTATCTTGGAATAATATGAAAAAAAGTATAAAAGATTATGCCATATATTTTTTAACATTAGTATTAGGTGTAGCAATCTTTTATATGTTTAACTCAATAGACAGTCAACAAGCTATGCTACAGGTATCACAATCACAAAAAGAAATTATAAAGCTAATGATAACAATGCTTGGTTTTGTATCAGTATTTGTTGCAGTTGTACTTGGACTACTTATTGTGTATGCTAATAATTTCTTGATAAACCGAAGAAAAAAAGAATTTGGAATATATATGACACTTGGAATGGGCAAAAGACAAATATCTAAAATTATATTGATGGAAACAATATTTGTTGGAGTAATTTCACTTGCAATTGGACTTGTGGTAGGAGTATTTACATCACAATTCATGTCAATATTAGTTGCAAAAATGTTTGAGGCAGATATGAGTGAATTCCAATTTGTATTTTCAATTGATAGCTGTGTTAAAACTTGTATTTACTTTGCAGTAATGTATGTTGCAGTAATGTTATTTAATACATATACAGTTTCAAAATATAAATTGATTAACTTATTAAATGCAAGTAAGAAAAATGAAAAAGTAAAAATAAAGAATCCATTCATTTGCATAATTATATTTTTAGCAGCTGCAAGTTTATTAGGATATGCTTATTGGAAAGTAACAGCGGATGCCCATTCTTTAGATACAGCAGAAAAAATATTACCACCTATTTTAATGGGAATAGTTGGTACAGCCCTAATATTTTGGTCTTTATCAGGATTTATAATACAAGTAGTTCAAAAAATGAAAAATACATACTTAAAAGATACCAATATGTTTGTATTAAGACAAATAAATAACAAAATTAATACGATGGTAGCAAGTATGAGTGTTATTTGCTTAATGTTATTTATGACAATTTCTATACTTTCTTCAAGTTTAGCATTAAGAAATACAATGCAAAGAGAATTAATAGAAATGACACCAGTAGACTTAAATTTATATAAAACAGCAAATTTAAAAGAAAGTTATATGAAATATGGAAGAGAAGTAAAAACAACAAAAGAGCAAAGAGATGATTCAAGAATTTCAATACAAGAAACATTAAAAAATAATAAATTAGACATGAAAGTTCTAAAAGATATTATAGAAATACAAATATATGCTACAAATGATTTGACATGGAAGGATTTTTTGACAGATAAATATGAAGAAATAAAAGCAGAATTTCCAAGATTTGAGTATAGTACAGCAGAAATGATTGTAAAAATTTCAGATTATAATAAAATTGCAAAATTGTATGGAATAGAACAATATGAGTTAAATGATAACGAATATATTATGCTTTGCAATTTTGATAGTCAAAGACAAATAATAAATAGAGTACTAGAAGATGGAAAAAATACTATATCTATTAAAGGCAAAGAATATCAAACAAAATATAATGAATGTAAAGATGGATTTATACAAATGTCAACAAGTCATACAAACACAGGAATTATTCTAGTTCCAGATAGTTGCCTACTAACAGAAGATATGAAAGAACAACATTTTTTAGCAGCAAATTATAATGCAAATAC
>CAMXOP010000111.1 GCA_947245665.1 uncultured Clostridiaceae bacterium | reverse complement strand
ATGTAGTCTGATGACTCTTTCTTTTCTGTATAACAAATTGGAATCATTACTGCAATTTCTTTGGGCATTTCTTTATTATTATATATATATAATTCTAAAATTTGTTGATTTATTTTTCTTATATCTTCACTTTTAATATAATTTAATAACTTATGTATTTGAGTTGTTAAATCTTGTTCTATAGATTTTGCTAGATTGTATCCACTCTGATAGAAATTATCAATAAATTCACTATTTTTCGTACTACTTAAATCAAAAAATGAAACATTTAATAACATACTTAGTAAGCATAGATTTTTAATATTTGGTATTTGTTCTCCATTCTCCCATTTTGATAATTGAGCTTGGTCAAAAATCTTAACTTCTGCCCCATAGTTTTCTTTGCTAAATTCATTTTGTGCTTTTTTTACTAATTCTGCCTGTGTTAATCCCATTTGTTTTCTACTATTTTTTATTTTTTCTCCAATCATAAAAACATTCTCCTTTTATGTTGTTTTTGTTTATTATATGTCATTTATAACATATTGTCAACAAAAACAACATAAATTCTTGTAATATTTTTATATTATATACCTATCCATTAACTTCCCTATAACTTGTAATTTTTTATTATGATTTCATCATTTTTTCAAAACGAAAAAGGTAATCTCCACCTATCATATCATCTGGATTATCTGGGTCTTTATGTTTAGGATTAAAAAATTCAACTGCGTGAAACCCTAAACGATTTATATAAAAATGAATATTTCTTTTTTCAAAATATGGAGTAAATGTTTCCCATACTTTTGTTTTTGGATATAATCTTTCAACTTCGTTCCATATCTTTTGTCCAATTCCTTTGCTTTGTGTACCATATTTAACATATAAAAGTTCAAGATGGTTATGCTGCGTAGTTTCATCTATAACCACAATGGCTCCTCCTAACATTTCACCATCAACTATTGCTTTATATGCTACTGCACCTTTTTTAGATAAAGATTCATCAATATCTTTTTCTGGTAATATTTCAGTGTTCAAATTATTAAATTCTTTCATTCCGCCTTGTTGAAATGCCTCTTGCATATCTTTTTTATAATTAACTATATCTTCCTTTTCAATGGGTATAAGTTTAAAATCCATTTTATAATCCTCCCTATAGCTTACTATTTATTGAATTTAATATTTTCATAAGAAACTACTTTTTATTATTATTCTTTATTTCCTCTATTTCTTTAAGACAAGTATTGTACCAATTATCATTTATTCTTTTGTACATAGTATGATGTTCTATATAATCTTTATGTGTTTCATCTAAGTAATTATAAATTCTGTCTAATTGCTTTTTTAATTGTTTATTATTAATATTATCTGTTACAAATCCATTTGGTAAGCACACATTAATTTTATCTTTTGGAAAACTGAATCCAGTATGTTTAATTAGGTCACATAAATCAGTATTAACAATATACTCTGTTTCTGTTTCCTCAAATACTTCTACAACACTGAAAACTACTTTTACATTGTTATCATTTTTTATAACATATAAATTCTTCATTATTTCCTCCAAGTATAATCATTTTAAATGATTATACCATAAACTTTTTTTAATTCAACTACTTTTATAACTATTCTCTTTCATATTCTTGACACTCTTTTTCTTGTTTCTCGTCTTGTTCTTCTTGTTCTTCATCATCTATTATTTCATTATCATTCTTATCTAGGTTAAGTTCTATATTTATTTCATCAAGTTCTTTAGTTTTTTGTTTTAGTTCATCTTCTTTATCAAAAGGAACTTTTACTGCTTCTGTTGCATTTTTATATTGTATTTGTGTTTCTTCTAGTTGTGTTTTTGCATTTTCTAGTTCTTTGCTAAAACCTGCAATAGCATTATCAATTCTTGTAATGTTTCCGTGTATGTCAGTTCCCAGTTCAACTTTATACGAATATTTGCCTTGTAAGTTAATAATAAATTTCTTTTCAAACCCATTTATACTTAAAGACATTTTTAACCCTCTATATTCTCCTATTTCTTTTGCTTCTGTTTCTTGTTTTGTTGAACATAGCTCTAGTATTTGTTTTCCTGCACTCTCTTTTGTATTATACTGTTTTCCATTTAATATCATTAGAGAAAATTTTTCTTCATTTACTATATTGGTATTTTCTTGGGCAAGTTTTATATCTTCTTGTATATTTGAAATTTTATCTTCTAGCCTTTTTATTTCTACTGGGTAATGTTTTACTATCATATCTTCTAGGTTATATTTTTGATTCAAATAACTCTGTTTTAGCAATTTTAATTTTGCAACTTGTGTATCTAACTCGGTCTTTTTTATTATTAAAGGGTTTCCTGCTGCTAAGGCTTTTATTTCTGCATATGAAAGTGCTTTTTCATCAATATCATCTGCAGAACGCACAACTGCTTTTGAAGTCATTATTTGACTAATAAATTCTTGTTTTCTTTGTAACATTTGATACATATAGGCATCAAATGTTCCCTCTGTTACATAGTTAAAAATGTCTATTTCATCATTTTCGTTTCCTTGCCTTATTCCGTCTACCATCTTGTTGCTGTAAATCTGATGGTCGATATGGCACATCCAAATGATGAATTGCTTTAATTTTATTTTGTACGTTTGTTCCTGCTCCCATTTTAGATGTAGACCCCATTAGTACCCTTATATCTCCTTTTCGTACCTTTGCAAATAATTCTTTTTTCTTTGTTTCTGTATCTGCTTCGTGAATAAATGCAATTTCGTCCTCTGGTATTCCTTTTTCAATTAGTTTTCTTTTTAAGTCTGTATATACATCTGTAAATTGCCAATCTTTTAATTTCCATACTCCATTTATTTCTTCCATTTCAAAAGGGTTTTCCATACTTCCTAATGACTTTGGTGTTGATAAATCGCAAAACACTAATTGTGTTGATTTTTTATCTTTATTTTGTTCCCATATTTCATATATATTATTAGCACATACATTTACTTTGCTTTTTTCAAAATCTTGCAACATTGGGTTAATTATTCTTTGGTCTAGTGCTAATTTTCTACCCTCGTTTGTAATTTTTAGCATATTATCTTCATTTGGTTTTACAAGTCTTTTTCTTATTCTCTCTGCTCTTTCGCCTAGTCCTTTAACCATTTCTTTTTGTATTTCACTTGGCTCTACTACTACTGTTTTATAATTTGCTTTTGGTACAGGCAATTTTAATGTTTCTGCAGTCTGTATATCGGCAATTTCTTTAAACATTGACATTAATTCTGGTAAATTATAAAATTTTGCAAATCGTGTTTTACTTCTATAACCTGTTCCGTTCTGGAGATAATTCCATTGCCGTTACAGTTTCTCCAAAAGTAGATGCCCAACTATCAAATTGCAATAAATCTGCTTTTTCTAGTGTGTTATATTGCAAGTATCTTTGCATTGTGTACATTTCTACCATAGAATTTGATATTGGTGTACCAGTAGCAAATACAATACCTCTTCCCTCAGTTAGTTCATCTAAATATTGACATTTCATAAATAAATCAGAACTTTTTTGTGCCTCTGTTTGTGCTATTCCTCCAACATTTCTCATTTTAGTGAATAGAAAAAGATTTTTAAAATAATGTGCCTCATCAATAAATATTCTATCACAACCTAATTGTTCAAATGTTACTATATCATCTTTTCTACTTTGGTCATTTAGCCTTTTTAGTTTTTCTTCTATTTTCTTTTTGCTCTTTTCTAGTTGCTTTACAGAATAATATTCTCCATTATTATTTTTCAAGTCATCTATTCCACGAATTAAGTCAGATATTTGATTTTGTAATATTTTCTCTTGTCTTTCCTTTGACATTGGTATTTTTTCAAACTGTGAATGTCCTATTATTATTGCATCGTATTCTCCTGTAGATATTTTTGAACAAAACTTTTTACGATTATTAGTAGCAAAATCTTTCTTTGTGGCAACTAAGATATTTGCCGATGGGTATAACTGCAGGAACTCACTAGCAAATTGTTCTATAATATGATTTGGTACAACAAATAAAGACTTAGAACATAACCCAAGTCTTTTTGATTCAATTGCCGAAGCTACCATTTCAAAAGTTTTTCCTGCTCCAACTTCGTGTGCTAATAGTGTGTTACCGCCATATAGAATATGTGCTATTGCATCAATTTGGTGTTTTCTTAATTTTATTTCTGGATTCATTCCACTAAATTGTATATATTGTCCATCATATTCTCTAGGTCTTATACTATTAAATTTTTCATTATAAATTCTTACTAATTGTTCTCTTCGTGCTTGATCTTTCCAAATCCATTCTATAAATTCTTCTTTTATCTTTTCTTGTTTTGCTTGTGCTATTGCAGTTTCTTTTGTATTTAAAACTTTTTGTTCATTTCCATTTTCATCTATTACTGTATCTGTAATTCTTATATCTTTTAAATTTAAAGTAGCTTCTATTATTTTATAAGCATTTGCTCTTGTAGTTCCATAAGTGTTATATGCTAGTACATTTCCTCTATCTTCACTTTTTCCAACTATATTCCATTGTGAAGTATAATCGGAATAATGTACACTAATTCTATTTCTATTACTAGAATTTGGTTTTAATAATTCAAAAATAAATTGCTCAACAGTTTCTATTGGAAGCCACGTTGCTCCTAGCCTTACACTTATTTCACTAGCTGAAAGGTCTTGTGGTTTTACTTTTTTTAATGACTCTACATTTATTGCATATTCTGCATTATTTTTTGCGAATTCTTCTGCTATTCTTAATTTTTCTCTAACATTACCAGATAAATATTCATCTGCGGTAACAT
>CAMXOP010000110.1 GCA_947245665.1 uncultured Clostridiaceae bacterium | reverse complement strand
TGTTCCATTTGGCGTATCTCTTATTACTAGTATATCTTCCTCTTTTCCTGTATTTGCATTTATATAAACTAAAAATTCTGTATCATCTACTTTTCCTTTGAATTCCCAACATAGTATTTCTGTTTGAAATTGCGTTGGAATTATTGCTAAGCTTTCACTTTCTATATTTAACTCATTATTTAAACTTTCTTTTGCTTTTTCTTTTGATATTCCAATATTTCCTATTTTTCTTTCATAATGTGAATTTAAATATCCTGTTGTTTCTATTCCTAATACTTGCCCATTATCTAAAGCTATTTTTAATTTTATTAAGTCTGAATATATTGTTACTTCTCCATTTGAAGAATTTTGAGAATATGCATAATTAATTGTTATAACTCCATCTTGTTTTAAATAATATGTTTGTTTCATATTTTTAAAATTATGTTTTGCTAGGAATTCTTTTCCTATTTCAACAGCTCTTTCATCTGATATAGTAGTAGCTTCAACATTTCTATTGTAATTCATAAATACTATATGACCACCTTTTTGTGTTATAGATATTATAGCATTATTTTTGTCATCTCTTTCTTCATTTAATATTACCCTAAAATCATAACATGGCATATCTGTATTTTCTGAAATTCCATTAGATTCTATTTGTTTTATTTTATCGTTTCCGAAAAATTCTGTTGCTATTTGTTTTGCTTTTTCTTCATCAATATTTTCTCCTGTAAGTCCTTTTTTATCTGCTGATGTTAAATGTTCTGAAAATGCTCCATCGTATATCAAACCTGCATACTCATGGAAATTTTCTTCTAAATTGTTGAAGCTATCTTTTGATATGTTACTAACTTGAGTTGCAAATACACTACTTCCCTTCTTAGTTAGTTCTCCCCATTTTATTCTTCCATCATTCATATCTGCTGATAATTGATTTAAAGTATTTTCTAATTCTACACTATAATTATGCAAATTTTTCAAATTATTAAAATCATCTTGTGTTAAAGATTCATTATATATATTTTTTCTTGATAAAGAAAAACTATAGTCACTGACTTGATTTAAAAATTTAGAGGTATTTGACAATTCTTCTGATCCCATTGGAAGTCTTGCTAAATATGCTTGTGCTAAATTTGCTTCTCTCCATACATGTGTTAAAACCTCTGCACTATGTTCGGGAGTACTTGATATTAAAGATTTAGCAAGATAAGTTTCAACGTTTTGTACATAGTCTACAAGTTCAAAAAATGCCATATTATAATCATTTTCAGTAGCTTGTCTAAATGTTCTTTCTCTTTTATACGTATATAATCCAAGCACTGCTATTACAGTAACTAATGTTACTACTAGAGTAAGCATATGTCTATCTTTTAACCTATCTTTCCAATCGTATACTTTTTCTTTTATATTCATATTAAAATTCTTCCTTTCTTTGTTTTTATTTACATTTTTATTTAAGTATTTTTTATATATAAAATACCATTTTTTTGTGTTTAGAATTTTGAGTTAGAGGTTAAAAGTTTGATTCATTTATTAAGTAATTTTATTTCTTAATTTATATTTTTTATTTATTGCAACTGTTAATTTTATAAGTTGTACCTCTAATTTTCCAACTTTTAGCTTATACCTAACTACAAAATCTATGTTTTCCAATAGTTTTTATCAATGGTCTTGACCATATCCATTTATTGGTAGCGGTTGCTGGATTAAAGTAGTATATTGCCCCTCCTGTTGGATCCCATCCATTCATGGCATCTTGCGCTGCTTTTAATACTGTTGATCCTTCAGAAATTGCTACATTTATTTGTCCATCTGCTACTGCTGTAAAAGCTCCACTCTGATATATTACTCCTGCTATTGTGTTTGGAAATTTGGAACTTTTTACTCTGTTTAGTATAACAGCACCTACTGCAACTTGCCCTTCATATGGTTCTCCCCTTGCTTCTCCATTTATAGCTCTTGCCATTAGTTGTAAATCTGATGTTGTAGATGCACTTGACTTTGCATATACAGATGTGTTTTCCACATTATTTACATTTATGTTTATAACTATAAATAAAATTGTACTTAATATTAAAAAAATTATTAACCATTTTTTCTTTATCATTTTTTTAATTTTCCTTTCATTTTTACGTTATTTACCTTTATTTTCCCTTTTTTTCTGGTTTTTATTCTCAAAATTTTATATTTTTGTAATTATATAAAACCTTTATTTTTCAACGTTTTCAGAACATTACATTATAAATTTTAAAAATTTTTTGAAAAAATTTTTAAAAAGTATTGCATTATGTTTACTGTTGTGCTATAATAATTTTAGTGCTCAAGAGAGTCAAGTATATTTATAGAAAATCCAGAAGGAGGAAAACGGCCTATGCGAGATCCTACAAGGACACTTTTAAACAACAAAAAAAATGCGTAGATCCGGCAGCCGGTGTTCGGCACCTTTGTAACTCATTAAACCAGGTTCCCATTGGAAGGAGGAAAACTTATGACACGAGACAGACCCAAAGGAAACATTGTAACTTCAAATCATAAAAGATCGTAGCCGCGCGCGAAGTGCGAGGAGGAAGTATGATTCGGACGAGTGGATTTGTTTAGCGGGCTTAGCCCGCAGAGAAAAAAACTTAATATGTGCTGTGCTAGCGAATAAAAGCGGAACGTTTACTAATGTTCCGCTTTTCTATTTGTGTTTTTTTTATTTTTATGGTATTATATTTTTAAAATATTTATAATTGGAGATTATTTATGAAAAAAATTTTAATTTTTTATGCCTCATATGGAGGTGGTCATTATTCTGCTGCTAGTTCTATTAAGCAGTATATTGATGATAATTATACAAATGTTCAAACATATATGATAGATTGTGTTAAGTATATTAATAAAGCTTTTGAAAAGGTTACTACAACTGCATATAAGGAAATGGCTAAAAAAGCTCCTTGGGCATGGGGTGAAGTTTATTATAAATCTGAAAATGGTATTATAGCTAAGGTGAGCTCTACTTCTAATAAAATAATGGCTGTAAAAATGGCTAAATTATTTAGAGAAATTAAACCTGATATTGTTATTTCTACACATGCTTTTGGATCACAAATGACTAGTTACTTAAAAAAGAAAGGAAAAATAGACTGTACTTTAGCTACTGTTATGACTGACTTTGCACCTCATAATCAATGGTTAATTGGTAGTGAATTTGTAGATTATTATTTTGTATCAAATGATAATATGAAGGATTTGATTGTTAAAAATAATAATATTAGTAGTGATAAAATATATGTGACTGGTATTCCTATTTCTGAGCGCTTTCTACAAAAATATAATAGAAATGAAATTTTAGAAGAATTTGGACTATCTAGTAATAAAAAAACTATTTTATTTTTCGGTGGTGGTGAATATGGACTTGGTAAAAATAAAACTATTAATATATTAGATTTTCTTGCCAAAACTAACCACAATATTCAAGTAATTGCAATTGCGGGTAAAAATAATAAATTAAAATTAGCTTTTGAACATATTGTTTTACAAAACAATAGACAAAACTCTATTAAGGTTTTACCTTTTACAAATAAAGTTCCAGAACTTATGAATATTTCTGACTTAGTTATTACAAAACCTGGTGGTCTTACTACTAGTGAAAGTTTAGCAAGCTCTCTTCCTATGATTATAATAAATCCAATTCCTGGTCAAGAAGAGCAAAATGCTGAATTTTTAGAATATGAGGGTGCTGGTATTTGGATAAAAAATAATTCAGATGTTCATAACGTTATAAATAATATTTTAAATGATGATATTAAATTAAATAATATGAAAAAGAATTCTATCAGATTAGCAAAGGTACATTCTACTAAGAATATATGCAAAATTTGTTTAGAAGGAAAGGAGAATAAAAATGACTAGTAAACAACGTGCTTATTTAAGAGGTTTAGCAAATACTCTAGATGCAATTTTTCAAATTGGAAAAGGTGGTATTTCTGACAATTTAATTGCTCAGCTTTCTGATGCATTAGAAGCAAGAGAATTGATTAAAATTTCTGTATTAGAAACAGCTCCTGCAAATGCTAAATTAATAGGGAATGAAATAGCTGAAGCTACAAATTCTATTTTAGTACAAACTGTAGGAAATAAAATTACTCTATATAAAGCTAGAAAGAAAGATTCTAAAATTATATTACCTAAGTAAAATTAGAAGTTAGACATAGGAAAAATAATTTTAACTGACTTTTATAATACTTTTTTTAAATTTTATAATTATTTTTCCTTTTATGGTTGACTTTTCTAAAAAAAAGTGTTAATATTATTTATGCAATATGATTTTTGGTTCAGTAGCTCAGTTGGATAGAGCAACGGATTTCTAATCCGTGGGTCGGGGGTTCGAATCCCTCCTGGATCACCAAGTCATTCTTATCCGACCCAAGATAAGAAAAAACATTAGAGTAATATCAGTTAAATTGATATTACTTTTTTATTATCAAAATACTTATAAGGTGTATAAATTTATGTATGAAATTGAAATATGGAATAATGGTAAAAATAAAATACCAATCATTATTTCTATTCCACATAGTGGTACATATATCCCACAAACTATGAAAAAAAAATTAGTTGATAACTTAATCTTTGCAAATATGGATTGGTACTTACCTAATTTATATTCGTTTTTGAAGGATTTGGAAATTACGACTATTGTTAATAATGTTAGTAGATATGTAATTGACCCTAATAGAAAAATAACTGATAGTATTAACACTTCTTATCTAGATAACTATGTTTACACAAAAACCACTTTTAATAATCCTATGTATAATACAGATTTAGAAGACGAAGAAATTAGAGATAGAATTACAAAATACTATGCCCCTTATCATCAAACTTTAGAAAACCTTATAAATGATAAGTTATCTTATTTTAATAAAATATATTGGCTCCTCGCTAAATCGAGTGGGTAACTAGTATTAAACACAAATATCTAGTTTCCCACTTG
>CAMXOP010000109.1 GCA_947245665.1 uncultured Clostridiaceae bacterium | reverse complement strand
TAATTTATTATACACTCTCTCATAAAATGTGTCCATATATCTATTCTAACACCAAATTCTTACAATAGGAACAATAGATTTTCTTATTTCATTATCTTTATAATCACTTTTTTTAGGAGAAGACATTGGTATATAATAATTTATTTGATTTATTGTTAAAACTATACCCAAATATTTTCTCATTACTTTTCTTTTATCTTCTTTATTATCATAAACTTTATAATCAAATTGTCTTAAATAATCTATATATTTATCTGCTACTGCATATAGTTTCATTCTTTCCTCCTAAAAAATATAAAAGGTAAAGACCTAGATCTCTACCTTTTGATTTTACAGCTCCCACTTGTTGGTAGGGTTCACCTGATTTTTAATTGTAAATAGATATTAAATATCTATTTCTATTATATTCATTATAATCGGTTTTTATGCTATTTGTCAATCATTTTTAGAAAATTACAATAATAGGACAATCTATGAGCTTTTACAGAAGTAATTGTTTTTAATCCTAGTTTACTAAAAAAATCCATAGTTTCTTTTAATCTACTTGTCCTAAATTTAATTTCTTTTTTAGTTTCTGGTTTACTCTGGTTAATTATGTAATTTTCTATTTTCCACAACAATTCTTATATTTTTTTCCACTTCCGGCAAATGCATGGGTCATTTCTTCCTACTTTTGGACCATTATTTACTAATGGTGTGTTTTCTTTTTTAGGTGTGCTTCCATCTAATGACCTTATTGCTGTATCTTCTAGACTTGCATTTGTTATTTGTACTGATTCTTGTCTTGAGGCTTGAGCTCCTTCTTCTCTTTTTCTTGCATTTAGTAAGAATTTTACTACATCTATTTTTATGTTTGCTATCATTTCATCAAACATATCAAATCCTTCAATTCTATATTGAACTACTGGGTCTTTTTGTCCATATGCACGAAGTCCTATTCCATTTTTTAGTTCATCCATTGCATCAATGTGATCCATCCATTTTTGGTCTACTATTTTTAGCATTATAACTCTTTCTAGTTCTCTTAAATTTTCTGAACCAAATTCTGCTTCTTTTTGTTCATATATTTCATGGATTCTTTCTTTTATTTCATTTAATACATCTACACTATTTACTTTTTCTTCTTTTAATGTATGTAATTTTTCTATTCCAAATGTTGATTTTATATCTTGCATGAAGGCTTCTTTATTTACTGTTTCTTCTGATAGGTATGTATTTGTTAGTTCTTCTGCTACTGAATCCATCATTTTTTGTATTTGGCTTTTTAAGTTTTCTCCATCTAATACTTCTCTTCTTTGTTTGTATATAATTTCTCTTTGTGTGTTCATTACATCATCATAGTTAAGTACATTTTTTCTAATACTGAAGTTTCTGTCTTCTACCCTTCTTTGTGCAGATTCTACTGATTTTGAAATCATTTTTGATTCTATTGGCATATCTTCATCTGCACCTAACATGTTGTATACTGTTGTTATTTTGTCTCCACCAAATATTTTCATTAGGTCATCATCTAAGCCTATATAAAATCTTGATTCTCCTGGGTCTCCTTGACGTCCACTACGTCCACGTAACTGATTGTCAATTCTTCTTGATTCATGTCTTTCTGTACCAATTATTTTTAGACCACCTGCTTCTAATACTTTTTGTTTTTCACCTTTTATTTGTTCATTATATTTTGTCTCTAATTCTTTAAATTTCTTTCTTGCATTTAATATATCTTGGTTATCTGTTTCATTAAAAGCTGTTGCTTGGTCTATAAGTTCTTCTGAATATTTTAGTTTTCTCATTTCTTGTTTTGCTAAATATTCACTATTTCCTCCTAGCATAATATCAGTACCACGACCTGCCATATTTGTTGCTATTGTAACTGCTCCAAACTTACCAGCTTGTGCAATTATTTCTGCTTCTTTTTCATGGAATTTAGCATTTAATACTTCATGTTTAATTCCTTCTCTTTTAAGCATATTACTTAGTTTTTCAGATTTTTCTATTGATACTGTACCAACTAGCACTGGTTGACCTTTTTCATGGCTCTTTTTAATTTCTTCTATTACTGCTCTAAATTTTGCATTTTCATTTTTGTATATTATGTCATGATTATCTATACGTACCATTTCTTTGTTTGTTGGTATTTCTATAACATCTAAGTGGTATATTTCTTGGAATTCTGGCTCTTCTGTCATAGCAGTACCTGTCATTCCTGATAATTTATCATACATTCTGAAGTAATTTTGAAATGTAATTGTGGCTAATGTTTTTGATTCGTCTGCTATTTTTACATTTTCTTTTGCTTCTATTGCTTGGTGTAGACCATTGTTATATCTTCTTCCATACATTATACGTCCTGTAAATTCATCTACTATTAATACTTCCCCATCTTTTACTATATAGTCTATGTCTTTTTTCATAATACCATGTGCACGTAGTGCTTGGTTTACATTATGTACTAATTCTGAGTTTTCTATATCATTAAAGTTTTCTAGGCGGAATTCTTCTTCTGCCTTTTTAATTCCTTTTTGTGTCAATGAAGCTGATTTTGCTTTTAAGTCTACAATGTAGTCATATTTTTCATTATCTTCTGCTTGTTCAAAATTCTTAACATCTTCTTCTACTATAACTTTTGCTTTTAATCTTTTTACAAAATTATCAGCTTTTTTGTATAGGTCAGATGATTTATTGGCTCTTCCTGAAATGATAAGTGGTGTACGCGCTTCGTCTATTAAAATACTATCTATCTCATCTACTATTGCATAGTGAAGTTTTCTTTGTACTAATTGATTTTTATATATAACCATATTATCTCTTAAGTAATCAAAACCATATTCATTGTTTGTTCCATATGTTATATCACAATTATATGCTTGCGCCTTTTCACTTGGATTCATTCCAGCAATTACAAGACCTACACTTAAACCTAAAAAGCGATATAATTTCCCCATCCATTCACTATCACGTTTTGCCAAGTAGTCGTTTACTGTAACTACATGTACACCTTCTCCTGTAAGCGCATTTAGGTATACTGGTAGTGTTGCAACTAAAGTTTTTCCTTCTCCTGTTTTCATTTCCGCAATTCTACCTTGGTGAAGTATAATTCCACCTATTAATTGTACATCAAAGTGACGCATTCCAAGTACTCTTTTAGAAGCTTCTCTAACTACTGCAAAAGCTTCTGGTAATATATCGTCTAGGCTTTCTCCTTTTGAAAGTCTTTCTTTAAATTCGTTTGTTTTATTTTTTAATTCTATATCTGTTAATTTAGAAATATCCTCTTCTAAACTATTTATTTTAGCAATTATTGGCATTACTCTTTTTACTTCTTTTTCACTATATGTTTTAAATAATCCCATGTTTTTCTTCCTTTCCATTTTTTGTATTTTATAACAAGTTAAACTATATCACTATTCACCACAAAAATCAAGAAAAACAAGTAATATTTTATTACTTGTTTTTCTTGTATGGTTTATTGTTTTTCTTTATGCTTTTTGTATTTCTTAATTAATTCTTTTATGCTTAAATATGAACCATATATTACAGGTAAAATCGAACCAATAGAAAAGCACATAAAGCCTATATGGTTTATTATTGGATTGCCTATTGTAGATAGAAAAAGTACCATTGAAATTACTGCAAATGTTATGAGTAGATTAAAAATATGTTTTTCTATATTTTTGCAGTTTGAATCTGCGTAGATCATTCTTTCTATTACTATTAATATTGCTCCTAAAAGAGCACACCATATAGCTATTCCTATCATAATTTTCATAGTAATTCCTGCTGCAAGATAATATTGAATGACAAATGAAGCAATAAAGCATAGCACTGCAACTACAGATGGTATTGCAAAATTCTTTAAGCTTTTTTTCATATTTTACCTTCTTTCTTATAATTAAAGTTAATAATTACTCTTATATATAAGCTAGGAAATTTCCTAGGTATAAATGGATTTTATATAATTGATATGTCGTATTATAACATTTTTAAACATATTATGCAACCCTAAATATTCATTTTTTAAAGGGCTTAATTCGGTAAATTCTTTTAGGTATTCCTTACCGATTAAGCCCCTACATTTTGAGCTTTTATTTCATTTTTTTCTTTCAAAGAATCTATTTTCTTTATCATATAATAAGAAAAATAGAATGGTATTGTCATTTGTGCTAGTGACATAGTTAAGCTAAATAGGATATTTCCATTTGTTAGTTTATATAGTAATTCAATTGGCAAAATATGAGGATTTTGTGATATAAACATTAAATTGCTACCGAAAAATATTATTTATTATAAATGCTATAATGCAAAGTATTCCTACCAAACTTGCAAAATATTTTATATCTTGCTTTTCTAATTCTATATATCTTGTTTTATTTACTAGTATTCCTAAATACACCATTATGCCATGATATAAAAAGCTATGGATACTTAGAATATGGAATACTGGATATGTTGGTAATGAAGTTGATGGGTATAGAATAAATACTATTCCTCCTATGCTTAAGCCAACCATTAGAAATACATCCCCTGCTCTTTGAAATTTACCTTTTCCAAATGAGCTAAGTAGACCAGCATACATTAACATACTACAATAGTATAATGGTAAATAAGAATTAACTTCATATAATGAATTTAGTGATATGCTATAAATTATTTTAAAAGCTTCTAGCACGCATACAACTATTGTTATTTTTTTTATTATTTCATATATTTCTTCTTTACTCTTTTTAATGGAATGCTTTAAAGCTAAATAAATGCCTACTATTGTTATACTAATTAAAGCAAAATGTCCTTTTGTAAATATTCCACATGGTGCATATTTCCCTATACTTGAAAACATATTTTTCTCTTCTTTCTTTTTACTTATATTATTCTATAATATACTATTTTTTAATACATTATACAAGTATATTTATAAATTTTTGTACATATATATTAGTAACTGTTTATTATACACAATAAGAAATGTTTTATATTGTAGGGGCTT
>CAMXOP010000108.1 GCA_947245665.1 uncultured Clostridiaceae bacterium | reverse complement strand
TATTTCAACAATAGATATTTCTAAGAAAGTGTGACATATGTTTGACAAACCTACACATATAAGTAATTAAAAAAGTTTTTATTCTAGCTTTTATTGGTATCATGTGATATAATATTCATTTTACGACTGAAAAGACTACTCATGCGAGTAGTCTTTTAGAATATAGTTTTTTCACATAACTTTTAAGATTGAAAAAATTGATTAATTTAAGTTATACTGTTTAGCAGATTCTGGAAGATAAAAATAATATTCTGTCCAATATATTTTATTAGTTAAAGATTTCTATGTTCCATTGTTGTGATTTTTAGAAATTTTTTGAGTAGAGTATGTGAAAATTTCTACATATGGAGATTGAATATCATCAATAAATATTAACTTCGAAGATGTTGGTAAAGCATAATCGAAATTCCCATCACCATTTTCATTTAAATACCAATATGGAAGTTTATCTGATGTAGCTATATCTCCAAACACATTTCCAGAACCAGAATGAAAAGAACCTGAAACTCCTCCAGAAGTTTCTTGTACTGGTATATTACAAAAATACAAAAGTTGTCTTTCTTCTGTTGATTCTAAGATAATCAGTGTAATTTTTTCAATATTTAAATTATATTTATAAATAGGAAAAGACCAACCAATTATTGAAAAAATGAAAACAATTATAAAAATTATTTGTAAATACAATTCTTTTAAAACATACAAGCCTAAGATAAAAAAAATGCGACATATGTAAGTATTATAGGTGCGACAATTATAAAAATATGGTCTATCACCCCAAAAGAGGAGCTTGTTGAAGATACAAAAAATCCAATAAATTCCGCCACGAATAATCCACCTACAATAACAATACATATTATTATAAGCAATTCTGTTATAATTCTTACTGCTTTATTGTTATTATATAGGTCAGGATTCCGAGAGACCTTATTAATAACTATTCGTGTACCTGTTTTAGGCATTCCTCAAATTCTAATTCCTACTTAATTTTGTACCATCCTTTCATTTGTATGATTTTAATGTTGTTTTTAAGCAACAAAAAAATCAACCAGATTTTATTTTCTGATTGATTTCTGTATCAATTCTGTTCAATTTAGTTCGAACAGATATGTCATTGGTGCCGATGGTGGGACTCGAACCCACATGGTTTCCCGCACGATTTTGAGTCGTGTGCGTCTGCCAGTTCCGCCACATCGGCATATAAATAAAGTATAAAATTAGTGAATATACTAAAGTAGTAAATTGTTAATGTTTTAACAACTTTAACGATTTTCCCTACATCAAATATATTTTTAATACTTTTATATAATAACAGAAAATATTAAATTGTGCAAGAAAAACGAAAAAATTTTATTATCATTGTTAGAAATAAAAATAACAGACCCATAGGTTATTCTATGAGTCTGCTAATATTTAAAAAACAACTTCCACATTTTCTAAAATAATAACAGGTAATATCTCTATATTATAATTTTTTGCATACATCAATTGTAAAAATCCATCTAATAAAAAGTTTTTGCGATCTATAATTAATGGATGCTGAAAATGATTATATTTTTTATAAAATTCTTTAATAGAAGTATATTTACGATTTTTATAATCTTCTGACAATGAAATACTAGTAATAATATTACTAATTTGTTGCTCTTGTACCCAACCCTCAGGGAGTACAAAATCACTCCATTTACGAATAAACTCAAAAATACATTGCAAATCTTTTAAATATTCTTTCCGTTGCATATTTGGTAAAGAAAGAAACTTTTGATACTGATCTGGTGTCATATTAGATTTCTCATTATTACATTTATAACAAGAAGGCTGTAAATTATTAGGAATGGTAGGTCCTCCAAAATCTTGTGGAAATATATGATCTAAAGTTACTTTTCCATTTAAAATATCTTTTGAACAATAAAAACATTTATGTTTGCCTTTCATAATATAAACCAAAGTATACATAGCTCTTTTAAATGAATATGGGAATTTTATTTTTAAAATTTGATCTTCAATAATCATAAATTCGTTTATGATAGTAATACCCTTAGTTTCACATTTTGGTAAATCAATAATCATTGCATATACCTCCTTTAGTTTTTTTATATTATATAATAATATATTAACATAGTCAAATCATATTATAAAAATAATTTAAAAGCATGACATAGAAATATTTTATTGCTATAATATAAGAAAAAAAGAAAGGAAAGAATATGACAAATCAAGAAATAAGGAAAAAGATTGAAAAACTAGCAGATGAAAAGTATAAGGAATTTCATACAGGTTTATGTCCAAATAGTAATGAAATAATAGGAGTAAGAGTGCCAATTCTAAGAAATTTTGCAAAAGAAATTGTAAAATATGAAAATGTAGAAAATTATTTAGAAAGTGCTTTAGATAATTCATATGAAGAAATACTACTTCAAGGTATGGTGTTAGGTTTATGGAAAACTAATATAGAAAACTTTTGTAAGTACTTAGAAAAATTTATACCCAAAATCAATAGTTGGGCAGTATGTGATGTATCAGTTGCAGGTTTTAAAATTACAAAGAA
Source organism: uncultured Clostridiaceae bacterium (assembly GCA_947245665.1). Classification (GTDB taxonomy): domain Bacteria; phylum Bacillota; class Clostridia; order TANB77; family CAG-508; genus UMGS1663. Next base: position 2,640 of record CAMXOP010000108.1, on the reverse strand, counting down.
AAATATGAAATATATGTGGAATTTTATACAAAAATACTTAAAGTACGATAAAGAATTTGAATTACGATTTGGAATAGTAATGATGTTAGATTTTTATATAACAGAAGACTATATAGATAAAGTGCTAGAAATATTAAATAATATAAAGCATGAAGGTTACTATGTAAAAATGGCAATAGCATGGACAATTCAAGTAGCATTTGTAAAATTTCCAGAAAAGACAATGAGCTTATTAGAAAATAATAAAATAGAAGATTGGACATATAATAAAGCTTTGCAAAAAATAATTGAATCTTATAGAGTTGATGAAAAAACAAAAAATATAATAAGAAACATGAAAAGATAAAAAAATTGTACTATTTTCACTTTTTCTATTGTTAAAACCAAGTAAACTGTATATAATAATAAAAATGAAAAATGTCTAAAAAGGTGAAAAAATGTATTATTCATATAATTTAACAGTAGTAAAACCAAAGATAAATAAATGGAAAGTATTTATAATTGTATTAATAGTACTAGTTGTTATACTACTATCTATTTATGGTGGAATAAAATATGCAAAATATATAAATGATAAAAAAGTGAAAGAAGAATTGCAAAAAGAGCAAGAACAATTAGAAGAACAAAAAAGAATTGAAGAAGAAAATGAAACTAAAAGATTAAAAAATTCCAAAGACTTAACACAAGAACAAATACGGAACAATAGAAAATATATATTCTTCAGAAGAAAAGAGAGTATTTCTAACTTTTGATGATGGACCAACAACGTCTGTTACACCACTAATTTTAGATTTATTAAGAGAAGAAAATATAAAAGCAACATTTTTTGTTTTAGGAAATAGGGCAAAGGCAAATCCAGATTTAATAAAGAGAGAATTTGAAGAAGGTCACTACATAGCAAACCACGGATATACTCATAAATATAGTAGCATATATGCAAATAGTCAAAATGTATTTGAGGAATACAACTATACAGAAAAATGTATACAAGAAGCATTGCAGAACTCAGATTACCATTCAAGGGTATTTAGATTCCCAGGAGGAAGTGTAGGTGGATATTACAAGAATATAAAAACAGAAGCAAAACAATATCTAAAACAAAATAATATAGTATCATTAGATTGGAATTCATTATCAAAAGATGCAGAAGGAGTAAATGAAAAAGAAGCATTATTACAAAATGTAATAGATACAGTAGGTACAAAGAAGAGTGTAGTAATATTAATGCATGATTCTTACGATAAAATTTTAACGTATGAAACGCTACCAAGTGTAATACAATATTTAAGAGAGAAAGGATATAGTTTTAAAAATTTATATGATATACTATGAGGTAGAAAAATGAAATATGATGTAATTATAATAGGAAGTGGGCCCGCTGGAATATCAGCAAGTTTGTATACAGTAAGGGCAAATTTAAAAACGTTAATAATTTCAAAAGGAATAGGAATATTAGAAAAAGTAAATAAAATAGAGAATTATTATGGACTAGAAGATAATTTATCAGGAGAAGAACTACAGAAAATAGGAATAAAACAAGCAAAGAAATTAGGTGTGGAATTTGCAGAAGATGAAGTTGTAAAAATAGATTATGAAGATGAGTTTGTTGTAGAAACTATAAATAGTAAATACAAAGCAAAAGCAGTAATAATAGCAACAGGAACATCAAGAAGGCTACCAAAAATAAATGGTATAAAAGAATACGAAGGAAGAGGAGTAAGCTATTGTGCCACATGTGACTCATTTTTCTTTAGAGGGAAAGATGTAGCAGTATTAGGAAGTAAAGAATATGCATTACATGAAGCAGAAGAACTTGGAAGAGTAGCAAATTCTGTAACTATACTTACAAATGGAGAGAAACCAGTAGAAAGCAGAAGTATAGAATATGATGTTGAAGAAAAGAAAATAAGAGAATTTAGAGGTAATGATAGTATAGAAGAAATACATTTTGAAGATAATACTATAAAGAAAATAGATGGAGTATTTGTAGCAATAGGAACAGCAACAAGCAGTGATTTAGCAAGAAAAATAGGAGCGAGAATAGATGAAAAGGGAAATATATTAGTAAATGAAAATATGAGTACAAATGTACAAAACTTATTTGCTTGTGGTGATTGTACAGGTGGAATTTTGCAAATAGCAAAAGCTGTGTATGAGGGAATGGTTGCAGGTATGAGTGCAATTAAAAGTGTAAAAAGTAAGTAAATAAAAAATATATTATGGAGGTAAAAGATATGAAAATTACAAGTGGAAATTTTGAAGAGGAAGTATTAAAGTCAGAGGTGCCAGTATTAGTAGACTTTTTTGCAACTTGGTGTGGACCATGTAAAATGATGAGTCCAGTAGTGGAAGAAATTGCAAAGGAGATGGAAGGAAAAGCAAAAGTATATAAAGTAGACACAGATGAAGAACAGGAATTGGCAGTAAAATATGGAATAATGAGTATACCAACTTTTATAGTATTTAAAAATGGTAAAATAGTAAGTACAGCTGTAGGAATGAGAGATAAAGAAGAATTAATTAGCTTATTGAATAAATATTCAAAAATAATATAGTGTCCATATCATACAAAACACAAAATCCAGCGAGAGTATAGAAAAAGTTGTGTAAATAAATCCTTCCGTGATAAAATATAAAGAT
>CAMXOP010000107.1 GCA_947245665.1 uncultured Clostridiaceae bacterium | reverse complement strand
TGGTATTTCCTATTTTTTATATTAAGTGTGACATATCTATTGTAAACCTATATATTTAAAATTATTTTATATTATATATTTGATCTTTTAATTATTTATTTTTACTTGTCTCTTTAGTTTCGTTATTCATAAATTAATATTTATCTGCAAATGTTTCTACTATTCCTTCTAAGTTTACACTTATACATATTGTCTACTAGTTTTTTCTCTGCAAATAAAATTATATTTTCTAATTCTTTAATTTATTTAGTATAATATACTTATTTTATCTCAGTCATTGAAAAGTAAAATTTATTTTGATAATTCTATAATATTCTCCATTATTTCATCTGTTATTTTATCTAGTGCCTCTTTGTCATTTTTGTCATAGTCGCTGAAGTCTAATGGTTTTCCATAACGTATTGTTACTTTATCGAATTTACCTGTTCCTCCTGATATTCCACATGGCATTACTTTTGCTCCTGAACGCATTGCAAAAAATGCTGCTCCATCTTTTGCTTTTTCTCCTTTTTCTAATCCATTTCTAGTTCCTTCTGGAAATAGTGCTACACATTCTCCATTTTTTAGTGCTTTTAACGCTGTTTTTATTGCTGTTATATCTTTAGAATCTCTATTTACATATATTCCATCAAATACTACTCCTAAAAATGCAAAAAATGGATTCTTTTTTAGCTCTATTTTTGCCATAAAGCGTACATGTCTTTTTGCTGTTACTACTATTAGTGGTGGGTCTAAATATGTTCTATGATTTCCACAATATATTAGTGGTTCATCTAGTGGTATATTTTCTTGTCCTTCTATTTTTACCCTATGTACTATTTTGCAATATGAGTATATTGCTCCTCTTACAATTTTTCTTGCTATTTCTTTTAAAAATCTTTTCATTATTTTTTCTCCTGTTATTTTAAATATTTTATAATTTCTTTATATAATTCTACTCTATTCATTATATTTTTATTTTTTAATATTTCATTAAATTCTTCTAGGTTGCATACTTTTACTTGTTCAACTTCACTTTCTTGTATTTTTATGTTTGAAATATCTATTCTTTCTTTTTCTATAATATAGCAATCATAAATTTGGCTATCTATATAATTTTCTTCTACCTTTACAATTTCTTTATATGTAATTACATATTTTAGCTCTTCTTCTTTTACATCTATTCCTATTTCTTCTGATGTTTCTCTTATTGCTGCTTCTATAGATGTCTGACCACTAGATACATGGCCTGCTACTGATACATCCCATTTAAGTGGATTTTTAGTTTTATTCTTTGATCTTTGTTGCATTAATATCTTTCCATTTTTATCAATTATTGCAACTACTACTATTTTATGCCATAATCCTCTTTCATGTATTTGTTTTCTTGTTAGAATCTCTCCTGCTTTATTTCCCTTTTCATCTAACACATCTATTAGTTCTTCCATTTTAAACCTCCATTTTATGTTCTTGACAAACTTCTAATTCGTTCAGTTCCTAATCTATCCAGATTATTTCATTTTTCTACTTAGGGCTGTTCTCTCTCTTGTTTCTGGTTACAAACTGTACCCAATGCTATTTACCAATACTACCTTCCAATTCTACCCCAATCTTTTTTCTTTTTCCTTTATTATATTTAATATTTTATCTTTTACTTCTTCTATACTTAGACCTGTTGTGTCTAAGTATATAGCATCTTTTGCTATTTTTAGGGCTCCTACTTCTTTTTCTTTATCATTCTTATCTCTTATTTGAATATTTTTAAGCACTTCTTCATATGTCATTTGTATTCCTTTTTCTTGCATTTCTTTATATCTTCTTTTGGCTCTTTCTTGTTCTTCTGCATCCATATATATTTTTACATTTGCATTTGGAAATACTACTGTTGTTATATCTCTTCCTTCCATTATTACATCTTTTCCTTCTGCTAATTTTCTCTGTACTTCTACCATTTTATAACGTACTTCTTTTATTGATGATATTTGTGAGACTATTTTTGTTACTTCTTTACTTCTTATTTGTTTGCTTACTTCTTCCTGATTTAAAAATATCTTTTGTTCTCCTTTTTCATTTTCCATGTCTATTTCTATATTTTTTAATGAGTTTATTATTTTTTCTGTTTCTTCTAGTTTTATGTTGTTTCTTATAGCATATAGTGCTACACATCTATAGGTTGCTCCTGTGTCTATATTTATTAACCCTAATTCTTTTGATATTAGTTTTGTTATTGTTCCTTTTCCAGTTCCTGCTGGCCCATCTATTGCTACTACGAATGACATACTTTTTCTCCTTTTTACTTTTTTATTCTTCGTTGAGATTATTTTTTATTTACTACTTCTTTCTTTTTTGGTGCAGTTTCAATCTAGCTAGATTATTTTTGTTTTCTTCTTGTGTTTCTTTTTCTATCTTGTTCTAATTACGAACCATCTCTAATGCTAACATCCTTCACTGATACCTAATGCTGTGCTTTTATTTCTATTGATTTTGCTATTACTGTTATTTTTTGGACATTCATTGTTGTTAGTTTTTCTATTTCTTTTATGCATTTTGATTTGAATTGTTTTAGTTCTTTTATTACATTATGCCCATAGTATACTGATACTTCCATATATATGTATGGTCCTTCTCCGCAAGTTTTCTACTCGTGTTCTTATTATTTTTGCAATTCCTTCCTCTTTTCTAGCTAAGTATTCAACAATTTGTCTAAATACTGTGTCTGATATTGTGAAGTTTCCTAGGTAACTAAAGGTTGGTCTTATTATTGATTTTTCTGATATGTATGGTTTACTACCATTTCCTTTTGATTTGAATATTTGAAGTGGATCCAATATGTAACCTGAAAAGTCTTTTTTTATTTCAAATGTTGGTACTGGTATAACATGCTTTCCTTGTGTTATTCTTATATTTCTCGCTGTTTCCATTTCCTCTTTTGTTGCTACTTCATTTATATATATCGTTTTTTCTATTTCTGGTAATTCTAAATTTTCTGCTATTTTTTTTACCATTCCATCTGATGTCCCTAATATCAATATAGATTTTGGTTTATATCTTCTTATTGCTTTTATCATTTCTTTTCTTTCTTTTTCATCTATAAATATTGCATGTTTTACAGTTTCTATTTTGGTTGGTGCTTTTTTTGCTGATTCTCCTGCTACTACTTCGTTTTCATTTATTAAAAGTCCATCATCTATTATGTATGATATATTATTTTCTCCTGCTACCATTTGTGCTCTATAACTTTTTCCTGTTCCTGATGGTCCTACAAATGCGTATACTCTCATTCTTTTTTCTCCTTTCAAAATTCGAAGAATTTTGTACTTTTTAATATTAATTGTGTTTACTTTTCACTATCATTTTTTCAAGTTAGAGATTGGAAGTTAGAATTTTAATGGCATAATTCAATAAATACTCATATTTTTTAATATAAACCTCTATAGCTTTTTTTATTTATTAATCTCTATTTCTCTATTAGCGAAAAACTGTAGTTAAATTGGTGATATTTTGTACTATATGTTTTTTGTTCAATTACGTTTATTTTATATTGTTCTTTTACTTTTTCTAATAATGCATAGTTTGATGAATCTAAAACCCATATTCTTCCTTGTAAGTCTTTTATTTCTTCTAAATTATAAATTGTTTGCATTTTCTTTCCAAATGCTTTATATGCTTTTTCTACATTCCAATTTTCTGCATCAAAAAAGTATGATGTGTTGTTTGGAAAGTTTGTAAATGTTACAAATCCACTTAGTTCATTTTGACATATTAGTATATCATTTTCTTGTATATTTTCTCTTAAATATTTGTATGGCTCTTGATTACTTATATCATAATTGTCTTTACATAAATTAACTTGAATGACTATTCCTGTAATAATACACAAAATACATACCACAATTGTTACATATTTATTTCCTAATTTTGATATACAATATGATAATAAAAATATGAAAATTCCTGTTACACATAACATATATCTTGCATATATAATTGGCATTCGCATAACTATTGAAACAAAGCAAGCTCCTAATATTACTCCTATATATATTGATATAGATAGTTTAACTGGTAGCATTTCTTGCCTTTTATAATTTTTCTTATTTTTTATTATTATATAAATTAGGTATACACATATGATTACTCCTAATATGATTGCATATATATTTTTTATATATTCTGTTCCTCCTAAATTTCCTGTAAATTGAAATTTGAAGAATTCGATTAAAGTATCTGGAAATTTTATAGTTATCCAGAAACCTTTAGATACTTGTTTCATCTGTAATAATAAAGATAATATCCAAGGAATATATAATATAATTTGTAATATTCCTGAAATTAAAAATACTTTCATTTCGTATATAAATTGTTTTGTCTTCCACACTTTTTTTACAATATGTATAAAAAGTATTAAGTTTACAATTCCTGCTGCCATTAGTCCATAATAATGTGTATATGCAGATGCCAAGCTGAATATAGCAAATAGTATCCAGTTTTTTATTTGTTTTTTACCTTCATTTTTATATATTCTATAAGCATATGTACTCATTAGAGTTACTAAAAGCATTGCTAATGTATACATTCTTATTTCTCCTGTATATACTGCTATTACTTGTAAGAAAAAACTAAAGAATGAAAATAGTATTCCTGTATCTTTTCCAAAGTCTTTTCTTATATGTGTAAATCCTATTATTCCTAATATACATGCACATATCCACGAAAAAATACGGTATATCATTATATTATTTCCAAAAATCAGATCTATTATATGTAACATCCAATAATACAGTACTGGATGAACATCATTTGAGCCAATTGTCCATATTTCTTTAAAATTATGATTGCTTATAGCTGCTGAATAGCTTTCATCAAACCATAAGTTATTATGAAATATTGGTATCGCTAAAAATATTATACCTATTATTATTACTACTATATGTAGTATGTCTTTTTTACTTAGTTTCATTTTATCACACCTTTTTGTATTTTTTTAGTTTTTATGTGATTATTATATCATTACATTTTTTAAATGTCTATAAAAAAATTATACTAATAGACTACTGGTATGAATAACTTTTTTTCTTAGTTTATGATTATTTTCAAATTTCTTATAATATCCCTAAAGTATCTATTTTAATAAAAAACTGGAAATAAACGGTCAGGGCAAATTTGGAAACAAAAGGGACGGGGCAAAAAAATTCCAAGATGTGGATAACTTTAATTTCAAAAAGTTATCCACATCTTGGAAATTTTTTGCCCCGTCCCTTTTGTTTCCAAATTTG
>CAMXOP010000106.1 GCA_947245665.1 uncultured Clostridiaceae bacterium | reverse complement strand
GCACTAAAAAAGGTAACTAAGAAAGTTAATAATATAAACTTAAAATTAAAAGAATGTGAAACTATGGATACCTATAGGATATATGGAGAGCTTATTACTTCTAACCTATATAGAATAAATAATAATATAAATATTTCTTCTATTTGTTTAGAGAACTATTATGATAATAATAATTTAATAGAAATTCCTTTAGATAAAAGCATTTCTCCTTCATATAATGCTAAAAAATATTTTAAAAAATATAATAAGTTAAAAAATACATTAGAAATTGTAGGTAAACAAAAGTCTGAAGCTACCAAGGAATTAGATTATTTGGAAAGTATAGTTTATGAACTTGAAGGAGCTAATTCTATTCCTGAACTTAAAGAAATAGACATAGAAATTTCTGAAAATGTTTTATTTAAGAATAATGTAAAAAACTCAAATGTAAAGAAAAATAAAATTAATAAAAGGAAAGTTCATGATGAATATGAACCTATTACATATAATGTTGATGGATTTACATTATATGTTGGAAAAAATAACAAGCAAAATGATTATATAACTACTAAACTTGGTAAAAATGAAGATTTATGGTTTCATACTAAAGATATTAGAGGAAGCCATTGTTTATTAAAATGCAATGCAGAAGAAATAAAAGAACATACTATTATTTCTTGTGCTGAAATTGCTGCTTTTTATAGTAAAGCTAAACTTTCTTCTAATGTACCTGTTGATTATTGCTTTATTAAAAATGTAAAAAAACCTTCAGGTAGTAAGCCTGGAATGGTTATTTATACTAATAATAAAACTTTATATGTTAACCCTAAAAAAATTTAACTCATAGAAAAAGGCACGGTTCCCCGTGCCTCTACAGTGTATAAAGTTGAATTGTTGACTATTTTAATATATATTCTATTCCTGTTATAACTTCATTTTCTACCATAAACTCTATTGTTGCATTTCCTTTTGTATATATATATTTGTTACCTTCATTTTTGAAATTATTTGTGTATACTTGTACCATTTTATCATATGAATCTGTTATTTTTACTCCTTCTGTAGTTGCTATTCCTTCATCTATAAAATATATTGATACTATTTTATCTTGCTCTCCAGTTTTTATTTCATAATTTTCATATGTATAAGTCTTGTCTAACCCATCAAATGCACAGCTTGCCACTTCTGAATATTGCAATTCTTGCCCACATTTCTCTCTTGAGAATGTTTCCCCTAGTTTTATTTCCTTATTATTTATTTTCAATGTATAACTTGTTTCTGTTTGTTTATTTTCTACTTTTTGTGGTTCATTTGAACTTCCTTTTACTATCATGTATACACCTACTCCTATTATTACAATTATAATTATTGCTAATATTATTCCTATAATTTTTTTATTCATATATTTTACCTTCCTTTCTATTATACGCTTTGCCTCAATAAGGAGGCAAAGCCACTTTTTATATTAAAATATTTTAATTTATTTCTTCAATATATTGCTTTAATTTTTCTTCATATATATTACTTATTCTTTCATCATTTCTATAATCTATTAGTTCATATTTTTCTTTAAGTATTTTTGAAAAATATTTTGATAGTTTTGTTGCCCCATTTAAATTTAAGTGTAACCCCCCATCATATGTATCTGTACTATAATCTATTCCTATTTCTTCTACTTTTTCTTTGAAGTTGTAATAGTCTAAATTATTATTTGCTGCATATTCTTGTATTTGCTTTTCATATTCGTCATACCAATATGGATATACACTTGGCGCTTTTATTAATACTAACTTAATATTATTTTCTCTGCATAATGCTGTTATTTTATCTAAATATTCATAACAGTTTCCTTTAAATTGATACGTACTTAGTCTTCTTTTTGTTGGCAGGCTTTCTACTGGTTTTACATTTTTATTTATTAGAAATCCATTATACATGCTGTTCTTTGTTTTAAACAAATACTCAAAATCTTCACTTGTTAATTTATCAAACCTTGAATGATACCTAAGTAATGGTATTACATATGATAAAAAGTCTTCTTCTTCTGTCATAGATGCTTTTATTATACCTATTTTCTCTTTTGACCATTTCATTTTATCTATTGCGAGTCTATTATAAGCTTCGCTTACTGGCTCTGAATATCTCATTGAATTTACATTAAATACTACTACTTTTGGTGTTTCATATTTTAGAGTTTCTTTTAGTATATAATAACTTTGCCATATTAGTTGCTGCGAATTTCCTCTTACATATGAAGTTATTCCTTCTTCTTCATATAATACCATTGGCGAAAAGTTTGCATATACTTCACAATCTCCTATAAATATTACTTCGTGTTTTTTATCTTCTTTATAATATTCATAGGTCATATTCCCTTCCACTAAGTCTGTCATGTATTTGGGTGAAAGGAGTTTGTTTAGAAAGATGAATATTAGTATAAATATTATAATTACTACTATTGGTTTTATATATTTCATTTTTTCTCCTATTCTATTTTTTTGTAAATCTATTTATAGTATTTTTTTATTTTGTCCTAGAATTTACTATATATAAATTCGCTTACATTGAACCCTATTCCATATATTCCAAATACTAGTACTATTAATGCTAATGTTCCTATTACTGCTATTTTTCCTTCTAATTTATAGTTCTTTATCTTATTTATTATTTTGTCTTTTTTTATATCAAATATTATTAATGCTAATACTGAAGTTATGAGAACTATTATATTTTCTAAGTTTAAACCTAAGTTTTGGAAGTTGGTAAACATTTCAACATAATTAAAGTTTGTAAATATACTTTGTATCATTTGAAGTGATGTTATTGTATCTGGCCATATAAAGAATGACCATAGCACTGATACTAACAAAAATGTTATTAGTATATTTAGTGGTTTCCATTTTGTTTTTAGTATTTTTCCATATACTACTAATAAGCCGTGCATCAATCCCCATAATAAGTAATTAATTCCATGCCAAAAACCTGATATTACAAATGTTATTATTACATTTATTTTGTTTCTTATTTTACTACATCTATTTCCACCTAGTGGTATGTATATGTAGTCTTTAAGCCAACTACTTAGTGCTATATGCCACCTTCTCCAAAATTCTTTTATACTTTGTGATAGGTATGGTGAGTCAAAGTTTTCTTTTAAGTTTATTCCTAACATTTTTGACCCACCTATTACTATATCTATTCCTCCACTAAAGTCTGCATATAGTTGTACTGAATATAGTAGCATTGCAAGAAGTGCATATGATCCTTTGTAATTACTTGTATCAGTAGCTATTGTATTAATTAATATTCCTACTCTACCTGCTATTACAAACTTTTTGGTTAATCCCCATAATATTCTAATTGCTCCATTATATATGTTTTCTAACTTTATAGATTTCTTTTTGAAAAGTTCTTTTTTCATGTCCTCATATCTTGTTATTGGTCCTATAAATAAGTATGGGAAATACATTACATATAATAAATATTTAAAAAAATTCTTTTCCGCTTCTATCTTTCCTTTATATACATCTACTATGTATGAAATTACTTGTAAAGTGTAATATGAAATTCCAAGTGGTGCTATTATGTTAGTAGTACTAAGTAGGTTATATTTTGCTTGTCCAAATATTAATATTTTTATTGCTATTAGTATACATGCATTTATAGCTATGGTTAATATTAGTATCCATTTTCTATGTTTCTTATTTTGATTATTTTTGGCTTCAACTTCTATTGTTTCATTGTTTTTATTCCCTTCATTTACATTATTTACATTATAAAGAGCATTGCCTTTATTAATCTTTTTTCTCTCTATCACCATTGCTGCTATATATGTTGTTATAGTACTAAATAATATATATATTAAATTTGATATTCCAAACTTTGCATATATGCCTATACTTAATATTAGTAAGAGTATATTTATTAGCATATCTATTTTCTCCTTCATTATTTATATATTATTTTATATTTATTCTATTTTGCTTCTGGGTAAGCACTTCTGTTCCAATCTCTTCCTTTCATAGAACTACTTGCAAATTTTTCATCATCTGTCGCTGGTCCTATTAAGTGATTTCCTGGTGTTGAGTCATAATGTCTCCATACTCCTCCTACATTCACTAAGTTCCAATAATGTGTTCCATCTATTGTTTTTATTACTTGATTTTTTATTCCTGCTTTATTTAATGCCTTCTGAACTAATAAAACATGTACATAACAGTTTCCTTTTTTATTTGTTAAACCATACCATACTGGATCATCATCACCCCAGCTACTATTATATGATATTTCACTTCTTATTGTAGAAACTATACCATAAGTATCTTTTCCAGCTAAATAAGTATTATAAAATTCATTAAATTTATTGTTTGTATCTTCTTGATTATGTTTTACTATTATTTTTCTTTTTGCTGTGGTCACATTTCCTTTGCTATCTTTTGAAGTATATGTAGCATAGTAAGTTCCTGCAACTCCTATATTCACTTTGCTTGTATCTACTGTAAATTCACAATTTCCTTCTCTTTTATCTATTGCTTTTACTCCATTTTTATAATTTACATTTGAGTTTTTGGCTACAGTTATTTCTTTTAAACCTGAAAATACTGGTCCTTCAGTATCTTTCTTTATTGTTAAAGTTGCCTGTTTCTCTATTTTATTTCCGTGTTTCATCTTTTGCTTCTATCGTTACTACTTGAGTTCCTATTTTTTTATAATCAATTTCAGTTAATAAAGTGGTTTCTACCTTCCCTGATGCATCTTTTGTTGATACTATAAATTTTGATTTATCTACTTTCTCATCATCGTATATGTTTACATCTTTTAGTTCTAATTCTGGTGCTGTAGTATCTTGTATTTTTATGTTTATTATATATTCTTTTCCATTATTTGTTAAAGTCATTGTATAATTACCAACTGATGATTTATTTATTCTTTCTAATTCGCTTTTAGATATTAATTTAGCATCTTCTTCTGGTCTCATTAATATATCTTCTTTAGTTAACAATTTTCCTAGTTCTAATGTGACATTATAATTTAGCCAATCTATTGTTAAATTACAATCTTTTGAAGTAGTATTTCCATATTCATCTTTAACAATTATTGTAACTGTATAATTTTTAAATTCTGTTATTTCTGGTACATTTGTTACTTCAACATACATTTGTGATAAGTCTGATTTTTCTATTATAAAATCTTCTCCATTTATTTCATACCCTATATACCTAGTTATATCTTGAAATTTAACTTGTGGAGCTGTTGTATCTACTAAATGTAGTTTTACTGTTTTTTCTTTTTGCTTATACATTAGTTGTATATCATATTCTCCGAACTTTATTTAAATCTATTTTTGTCAAATCAGTTATTACTTTACTATCTTCTAAATATTTTTCTTTGGTCATAAAATTTTTTATATTTAATTCTTCCTCATAACCAATTTCTATTGTTGTATCTTTAAATTTTGGAGTTAATTTT
>CAMXOP010000105.1 GCA_947245665.1 uncultured Clostridiaceae bacterium | reverse complement strand
ATTTTTAGGGCTTATGTTTAAAAAATTTTGGGACATTTTCAAAAATCATTGACAGCGAAATTAAAAAAATAAAGTAATAACAAATGCACAGGGTAAAATGCATAAAATAGATATTTTACTTTAGAACCTTGTTTTCCATTATACATACAAATAGGTATTAAAGAAATACATGTAAATAGCATATAACCTACATAATAAATATATAAACTAGGATAACTAATTATATTAGGTAAATATTTTAATACAGTTATAAAAATAAATGCTAAGCACATAAGGCTTTTTTTATTAGGCCAAAATTTATTAAATATATAAAATACAAATATAACAGCTATTCCATAAGCTCCATAATCTACATGTATAAAATTAGCAACAACACAAATTAATATAGCAAATAAAATTTCTAAATATATGTTTTTAATTTTATCAAACCCATATATACAAATAACACCTAAAAATAGTGTAAAAAATACATTTAAGTAATAGCTATCATAAAATGTCGATAAAAATAGCATAAATGGAATTTGTGAAATAAATGCAAAAATAAATAATCGTAAAGCATATTTTTTTATATTGTGTGTATGCATATAACCTTGTACAATTTGAAACGCAAAAATAGGAAATGCAATTCTTCCAATAAGGTTTAAGAAAGAAAAGTGTCCAATAAGAGCATCACCAGTATGATCACAAAGCATAGTTAAAATTCCTATTATTTTTAATACAAAACTCGTCATAAATATCACCATGACTATTATCTAATAAATAATATAAAAACACAAGATATATTTTATAAAAATATGCTTGCATATACTAAATAATTGATATAAAATAAAATCAAAGACTGAAAACTTTAGAAATGGATTTGGAAATTTTAGGGACGGGGGAAAAAATTTCCAATCTGTGGATAATTTTTGGACTTATCCACAAAATTGGAAACTTTTTCCCCCGTCCCTAAAATTTCCAAATCCATTTCTAAAGTTTCAATAAACGAAAGAGGAGGAGAAAATATGTCTAATATAAAATTAGATACTAATTATTCTGGAATTGATATAAAGAAAATAATGAAATATAATAAAAAGGTAGAAGAGATACATGAAGAATTACATTCTAAAGCAAATGATGAAAGTGAGTTTTTAGGTTGGCTTAATTTACCTTCAAATTATGATAAAAAGGAATTTAATAGAATAGAGAGATGTGCACAAAAAATAAAAAATGATTCTGAAATTTTATTAGTAATAGGAATAGGAGGGTCATACTTAGGTGCAAGAGCTGTAATAGAAAGCTTAACACATACATTTCAAAATTATTTAGATAAAGAAAAGCGAAATGTACCTCAAGTATTATATGTAGGTAATAATATTAGTGGGACATATTTAGAAGACTTAATAGATTTAATAGGAGATAAAGATATTTCCATAAATGTAATTTCAAAATCTGGAACAACAACTGAACCAGCAATTGCCTTTAGGGTGTTTAGAGAATTTTTGGAAAATAAATATGGTGTAAATGAGGCAAGAAAGAGAATATATGTAACAACAGATAGCAAAAAAGGAGCTTTAAAGAAGCTATCAGAAGAAGAAGGTTATGAAACTTTTGTTATTCCAGATAATGTAGGTGGAAGATACTCAGTATTAACTCCAGTAGGTTTATTACCAATTGCAGTAGCTGGAATTAATATAGTCAACTTGATGGAGGGTGCAAAGTTTGCACAGGAGAAATATTCTGATAAAAACTTGAAATATAATGATTGCTATAAATATGCTGTTTTAAGAAATATTTTATATAAAGATGAAAAAAATATAGAAATATTAGTGACATATGAACCTAAAATGCACTTTTTTATTGAATGGTGGAAACAGCTATATGGAGAAAGTGAAGGTAAGGATGGGAAAGGTATATATCCATCAGGAGCTGAATTTACAACAGATTTACATTCAATGGGGCAATATATACAAGAAGGAAGAAGAAATTTGTTTGAGACAGTATTAAATATAGAAAAAACAAAATCTGAGATAGCAATAAATTTAGATGAAGACAATTTAGATGGATTAAACTATATTACAGGAAAAACACTAGACTATGTAAATAAAAAAGCAATGGAAGGAACAATAAATGCACACGTAGAAGGTGGAGTACCTAATATAGTAATAAATATAGAAAAATTAAATGAAGAAGCAATAGGGCATTTAATATATTTCTTTGAACTAGCATGTGCTATGTCAGGAAAACTACTAGGAATAAACCCATTTGACCAACCAGGGGTTGAAAAGTATAAAACTAATATGTTCAAATTATTAGGAAAACCAGGGTACGAAGAATAACAAAAAACAACAGATACATCTGTTGTTTTTTGTTATTCTTAAAATGGATCACCTTTATATTCATCCTTTAAAATATGACCACAGTTAGTACATTCAAAGCATTTAGGACTGTCATCCATAATACGTTTTGAAATCTGATACATACCTAAGGTCATCATAGTTGCAAAACAATTAAAAGCGTGATCTTCAGGTTCTCTGAATTTCCCAATATAAGTGTGATTTGTGTATTCACCACATTTTCTACAAAACTTAATTTGAGTTTTTGCCATAAGATACCTCCAAAATTTTTATAAAGCTGAAAATAATAGTAACTGTAATAAGATGAATTAAAACTGCAATTCTGATATCTTTTCTGCCTGTACCTGTTTACAAAACTCTTTGAAATACCTTCACTAAGTGTATAATAGATATTTTTTAATTCTTTTGGTTTACAGTCAACAATGAAACGAATAGCATTATAGCAACATTCAGCGAAACCAGAGCCACCTTGTTTTTTCTCATAAAATCCTCGTGTAGCCCAATTACTAACTTCAATAATTTCATCATTCATAATTAGTTATACTATAATGATAATCGCCATCATTACTAGCCTCAAACTTATAAGCGGGTAATTCTACATTCCGTAATACCTTGATTTCTTCCATACTAAATCCTCCTTGTTAATTAACTAAAAGTTTTTACAATAAATAATTACTACTAATAATAATATACTTTACATAAAAAACAATGAAAATATCAAAGAATTTTAGATAATTATTTGAAGAACAGTCGAACAATGCTCGTCGCTATAAATTTTAAGAGATACGATAATGCTTTTTATTCAGTATCAATATTTACATTTCTACTTCAATATGCTATAATATTATGTATATTAACAATAGGAGGTAAAATAAATGCTTACAAAATCAAGTGCAATTGACAGATTTTTAAGAGACAATCCAGATTTAAGGAAAAGGCGGTTTGGCTTACCTGACATAGGTCGTAGACATGATGGAGAAATGTTTAACCCTACTGTGCAGGAAATTGCTGATGCAATTGAATTTTATGGTTATGGAGTAAGAGATGAGAACATTGCTACAATACCAGACTTAGACTTAGGTGGAGGAAACCCGATAAAGTTTAAACCATTTCCACCAGCAGCTAAGGCTATGGAAAAGTATGCAAAGGAGGCATGGATGTATCGGTATCCATATACCGAAGGCGCAGACAGCATAAGGCAGCAATTACTAAACTATGTAGAAAAAGAAGGATTTATAAATACAGAGCCCTACAATCGTGATAATATTGACGAAAAGGGATTTTCTGTTCACAACATAACTTTTTCTGTTTCCACAACAGTATTGTATGACCAAATTATAAGCTTACTTGCAAAGCCAGGAGATGTTGTATTGGTAACAGGTCCAAGCTATGGCCTTTTCACGATAAAAACTGAGCGTTCAGGTGCGGACGTAGAGGTAATCAATCTTGAAAAGGAGGATAAATTTTTAATAAATCCTCATAAACTTGCAAGTAGAATTGACCAAATTAATGAAAGCCTGCAACTTGCATACCATAGAAGGCGTGGATATGTTCCAAGAGTAGTTGCATTTTTAAATGCTAATCCAAACAACCCTACTGGAAAGGTTATGGGAAAAAAGCAAGAAGAATTACTGTGCGATATTTCAAAAGTATGCCAAAAGCGAGGAGTTTTCGTAATTGACGATTTGGTATATAGAGATATCACCTATGATAAGGAAAATATAGCAATGCCAATTGCTACAATTCCAGGAGCATTTAGAAACACCATTTCTCTTTTTGGGTTATCTAAAAGCTATGAAATGGCAGATGCAAGAGCAGGATTTGTAGTAGCAGATGAAGCAATAATTTATGGAATAGTTAATAAAACTTTCCAAATCATGGATTCTGTTCCAAGCATAACAGGTGAAGCTCTTGCAGGTGCATATAATGCAAAGAAGAAACGGTATAAGGCTTATGATATTTACTTTGAGGAGTTAAGAGAGCTATATGTATACAGGTATAACCTGTTAAAAGCTCTTGTTAACGGAATTGATGCAGCAGAGCCTAAATACAAAGAAAGGATAATAGAAACAGTAATTGAAAACTTAGGTTTTCAAGAGGCAGGTAAAGCTTTAGCTGGCATTCCTATGGTAGATTTCCCCGAAAACTTAGAGCCAGAAGCAGGATTTTTTGCAATTTTGGATTTTACTAAAATTAAGGGAATGAAATACAAAAAGCATACAATAAGAACAGAGAAGGACTTAACAATATTCTTTTATGGAACATATAGAACAAGGTTTTTAGTAGGTCAGTCAATATCTTGGCCGTACAAAGATGAACTTGTAGGAAGAGTAAGCTATGCAGTAGATGAAGATAAGCTTATAAAAGGAATGTTAAATATCCATAATAGCATCCTTCTTCTTGAGCCAAAGGACGACTACGAAATTCGCAAAAACGAATTCAAAGACCAGAGGAAGATGGCTCAAATTAAAGTAGATGGCTGGAAAAATGCATATGACTTAATAATTTCTTCAGATTACTTAAACTCCTTGAATTATGAAGAACAAACAAAACGCTATGAGGCAAGTTTTGAGGAATATAAAGACTTAGTACTTGTAGCAGTAAGGGGAGAAGAAGTGTTAGGGTATGCTTGCTATAGCACTACTCCAAACGTAGATAACTTCCAGTCAGAGTTGGTTAGCCTATACATTAAACCATCTGAAATAGGTAAGGGAATTGGAACATCTTTGTTCTTAGAAACTTGTAAAGAATTAAAAGATCTTTATAAAAACAATATGATAGTATGGTGTCTTAGCGATAATAAAAACGCAATCAACTTCTATAAAGGGCTTGGCGGAAAAATTGTAAAGACAAAGGAAACAAAAATTGGAGATAATTATTATGAAGAATACTGTTTTTATTTCCAATTAAAATAATAGTTTTACCAAAATAGGCAGTTGAATGACTGCTTATTTTAATTGTATAATAATCATTACATCCAATATGTTAAGGATATCCTATTTTAGACACATTAATATTAGATGAAGAAATATATAGTTTTTTGATTTGTTATGTTCACTATAACTTTTATAAACGGTTATACTAATTACATCATTTATATTAACTGAATTAAATAATTCTTCGTTATTAAAGTAATATTTTTTCCATTATATATAACATAAATATAATATTTTTCGTGGTGATATTGATTACAAGGAGAGGTTATGAAAACATTATAAGAACACACTGTACTGTGATATTCTTTTTCATATAAGTAATTAAAAAAGTTTTTTATAGGTTTACAATAGATATGTCACACTTAATATAAAAAA
>CAMXOP010000104.1 GCA_947245665.1 uncultured Clostridiaceae bacterium | reverse complement strand
TATAAGTAGTATAAATCCTACTATTATTAATATAATTGATATAAACACTTTACATTTCTCCTTTTCTATCTCCAAAATTCTTCTACTGTATATTTTATTTTGTCTAATTCATAAGTTCCTCTTATTTTCAAATCTATTATACTATATATCATAAGTACATATTTTTCAATAGCAAAGTATATTATATTTGACATTTAACATAATTATATATATAATTACTTTGTTATTTTTTTATAATCTTTTTAAAATTTTAAGGAGGTCTAGTATGAAAATAGTAGGAATAATTGGTGGAATGAGTTGTGAATCTTCTAAACATTATTATGAAAGAATTAATAGTATTATTAATTCTAAGCTTGGAGATTTGAATACTGCTGAAATAATAATGTATAGTGTTAATTTTCAAGATATCGAGCCATATATGAGGCGAAATGATTGGGATACAATTGAGAAAAAGTTATGTGATATAGCCAAGAAACTTGAAAGTATTGGAGCTGATATTATTATTATTGCTACAAATACAATTCACAAATTAGCTGACAAAATACAAAGTTCTATTAATATCCCTATATTGCATATAGCAGATTGTGTTTCTAATGAATGTTTAAAGCAAAATGTAAGAAAGGTTGGATTACTAGGAACTAAATATACTATGACTGAAGATTTTTTCAAAAATAGATTGACTCAAAACGGATTAAGCGTATCTATTCCACAAAATGAAGAAGATATAATGGAAATAGATAGAATAATTTTCAAAGAGCTATGTATTGGCAATATCGAAAGTTCATCTAAAGAATACTATATAAATGTTATAAATAATATGGTAAAAGACTTTGGAATAGAAGGTGTAATACTTGGTTGTACTGAAATCGAAATGCTTATACATGCACAAGACTTAAAAATACCTATTTTTGATACTACTAAGGCTCATATAAATTCAACTGTGAATTATATTTTGGAAAATATCTAATATAAATTACCAAAACAAAAATCACCAATTATAAGGTGATTTTTGTTTTTTAAAAAAAGTTATTATTTATACAGTTGCCTATGTAAGTAATAGCAAAATAAAATTTGAATTTCTTTATAATATCATAATCATTTTCTTTTTATAAAGAAATATAACCTATTCTAGTTAATTTTATTAAAGAAAAACGGAAAACTAATAATTATAGTTTTCCGTTTGGTAGAAGTGATTTTGTTATAGAAAATTAATCATATATTTATGATGTGCTCTATGGTTTTAGAATCCTTTTTTTCATATACATGTAGAGAATTTCCATGTTCAACCTTAATTTCTACTTTTGCTACACATAGTATTATATTTCCATCTCGATGAATTTCAAATTTAAAAGTTCCCTTATTAGAAATGTAAATTTCATCATTTCTTTTAGATAGAAAAATACCATAGCCAAGTTTCTTATTAAGTTTTGCATTTTCATTTTGCTCCACAAAAATATAATCAAGCTATTTTTGTTCTGGTATAGATATATTTGTTTTGTTTAAATCTACTAAATAATAATTTTGTTCTTTTACAGGAATCATATTATTAAAATTAACCGCTCCTAATTCTCCTCCTTTTATTTTTAAGAAATCAATTTTGTTTTTCATTTTTATGTGTTTTTCTTTTGGACTAGCTAATGGAGCAAAATACTCACAGTTTTCTATTTTGAATAATATTCCTATAAATGGCCTTAATTCTTTTTCGTGCTTATTATACGCTACTTTATTGTCATATTTTCTCAGGTAATCACAATAATCTGTATTAACCCTTACAATTCTTAAATTTATAATCATTACAATTCCTCCTTTATATGTATATTTATAAATAATTAAATAAAACGCAAAAAGATTAGGAAAGTTTTAAAGCCCCCTAATCTTTCTTTTTTTAATTCCAATTTATGGCTGGATTCACCGCTTTTTTTAATTCCAATTTATTGGCTGGATTCACCGCTTTTTTAAGTTCCAATTTATGGCTGGATTCACCATCTTTTTTATGCTACATTGTAGCAGTTTTTAGAAACAACCATGTTGTTATTTCTAGTATATTTATTATAATCTCTTTTTATTCATTATGTCAATACATTTTTCTGATTTTTATTGCAACTCCTACAATAAATGCACTCTTCACATTCATTTTTATTTTTCTTATTCAAAGCTCTTATTATCAATATCACTAAACCTACAATTACTCCTATAAAACCTATATCTACCATATTAAATATTCCCTTTTCTATTCTACTTCCTATTTGATAAACAAATGTTGCTAAAACCCATGCTAGACTTGTTTGGAAGGCTAGGGCTTTTAGTAGTTTTTTGGTGCTTCCTAGTTCTCTTTTCATTGCTCCTATTGCTCCAAAGCATGGTGCTGAAAATAGGTTAAATACCATGAATGCATAGGCTGATGATGCTGTGAAGAAACCAAATGCTCCGTCTTTTACAAATATTTCTGCTCCTTCGCTTGCATCTTCTGCCAAGCCATTTATTACTGCCATTGAGGATACTACTTGTTCTTTTGCAACTAGTCCTTGCAACGCTGATACTGCCGCCTCCCAACTGTTCTCTCCAAGCATTGGCTTAAATACCCATGAAATTTTATTTCCTATACTTGCTAATATACTTTCTTGTACATCTACCCCATATTCCATTTTAAATGAAAATGAAAGTAAAAACCAAATTATAATTGAACATAGTAAAATAATTGTTCCTGCTCTTTTTATAAATGCCATTACTTTGTCGAATACATCTTTTAATATGTATTTTGCACTTGGCAGTTTGTATTCTGGTAGTTCTGAAATATATGTACTTGATGTATGTTTGAATACAAATTTTTTCATAATTAATGCACTTATAATTATTACTGCTATTGCAAAAAAGTATAATGAACTTGAAACTATACCTGATGAGTTTGGAAAGAAGTACCCTGCAAATAGTGCTATTATTGGCAGTTTAGCACTACATGGAATAAATGGGGTAAGTATTGCTGTCATTTTTCTTTCGTCTTCATTTTCTATAATTCTTGTTCCCATTATTCCTGGAACAGAGCAACCTGAACCTACTATAAATGGTATTAGGCTTTTTCCACTTAAACCTAATTTTCTAAATACTTTGTCTAATAGTAGTGATATTCTTGACATATAACCTGTGGTTTCCAACAAGGCTATACATAAGAATAATATTATAAGCTGTGGTACAAAGCCTAGTACTGCTCCTACTCCTGATATAATTCCATCTACAACTAAACTATTTAGCCATTCAGATAGTCCTATGTTTTCCATTAAGCTTCCTACCCATTCTCCAAAACTTCCTACTGCGTCTCCTACTAGGTCGACTGTAAAATTTCCAACTATTCCTACTGATAGATAATATATTAAAAACATAATTATTATAAATATAGGGAATGCAAGCCATCTATTTAAAAAGATTTTATCTAATCTATCTGATATTGCTTCAGGTCTTTTTTTCTTTTTTATACAAGTTTCTACTACTCTACTTATAAATGAATACTTTTGATTTACGATTTCTTCATATTTTTCAATATCATAATCTTTACTTAGGTATTCAGGAATAACTTTATTTTCCTTCCTTTTTATTGGTTTATCTATTTCTTTTATAAGCTCTTCTATTCCTGTTTCCTTTAAGGCTGATATTTTAATTACTTTTGTTCCTAGCATTTCTTCCATTTTCTTTTCATCTATGCTTAACCCTTTTTCTTCTAGCTTGTCTGCCATATTTAGTGCAACTATTACTTTACAGTTTGATTCTAATAATTGAGTTGTTAAAAATAAGCTTCTTTCTAAACATGTTGCATCTACTATGTTTATTATTACATCTGGTTTTTCATTAAACACAAAGTTTCTTGAAACTTCTTCTTCAGCAGAGTATGGGCTTAAAGAATATATCCCTGGTAAGTCTGTTATTTCATGTTTTGTGCCTTTTATTGTTCCAAGCTTTTTTTCAATTGTAACTCCTGGCCAATTTCCTATTTTTGCGTTCATACCAGTTAAACAGTTAAATAATGTTGTTTTACCACTATTTTGATTTCCAACTAGTCCAACTTTCATTTATTTTATTACCTCCACTTCTATTTGTTTTAAATCTGATTTCCTTATTGCAAGTTCATATCCTCTTAGTAGAATATCAATTGGGTCCCCCATAGGTGCTATTTTCTTTATTGTTACATTTGTTCCTTTGGTTAGTCCCATATCTAGTAAATGCCTTTTTACATCCTTATTTACAATATTTATGCTTTTTACTACTGCTGTTTGTCCAATTTTTAGTTCTGATAAGCTACAATTTTCACCTATTGTTTTCATTTGTTACCTCCTTTTATGAAATTCATTTCACATTTTGAATTTATTATATCACTATAAATTTTCTTGTCAATAGAATATGAATAAAATTTCATATTGATTTAATTTTATTTTTGTATTATAATAACTATATTATTAAAGGAAGTGTAAAAATATGAGTGAAAATGAAATAAGAGAGCCTATTCAAAAACGTTCTATTGAAAAAAAAGAGAAAATAATAAAAGCTGGCTTTGAATTAATATGTGAAGTTCGGCTATTATAATACAAATACTGCCGAAATTGCAAAAGCTGCTGGTGTTTCTACTGGTATTGTTTATCAGTATTTTAAAGATAAGCATGATATTTTAATTGCAGGGCTAGAAAGATATTCTAATAATATTTTCTTCCCTATTTTTGATATTGATAATGCTAATTTTGATAGTAATAATATTGAGAATATGATAAAAGAAATGATTGACGAATTTATTAAAAATCATAAGCTATCAAAACAAGCTCATGAAGAGATTACTGCTATGGTTCATTTAGATAAAGATGTTGCTAAGTTTTTTTATGAAAGAGAAATGTATAGTACGAACGCTTTTACTGATGTACTTATTAAAAATAATGTTAATGTAGAACATATGCAAGAAAAAGTTCATATAGCTTTGAGTTTAATTGATGATTTGTGCCATGAGATTATTTATCATAAGCATAGTGGGGTTGATTATGAGGTTATGAAGGATGAAGTTGTTAAGATAATTGTGGAATTATTAGGAAAGTAAGATTTTTATTGTATTGTTATAAAATAATATATATCAATATGGAGCCCTCATTTTAGAGAGCTCCATATTGCCATTTCTTTAGTGGTCATCAGTTCTAATCAAATACAATCCACCCCACACTGTTGTGAGGATTAAGGTGATCGTAACATCCACTTGCCAAGTCAAAATAAATCTGAGCAGTAGGCACATTTTTTAATACATGTGCATAACCTGCGAGTGATGTAGAGTCATTACATACCATATCCCATGCCTCAGCCACACTACAATTATTATTTGAAAGTTCTTTAATTACATTGCCTATATGAACAATATAATTAAATTCATCTTTGGATCCGAATTTTTCTGCTCCACCTTCAATTGCTTTTGTAAGTGATTTTTTTAGCTTTCTTTCCCGTTCGGTGCATGGTATGTATTTCATAAACTCATCTTCTAAGCTAAGTTCAGATACATCATATAACAAATGACCATTTAAAACCTTGATTTCCTTTTCTGTTGACGCTTTACTCACAATTGTTTCCTCCTTAAATAAAAATATTTTATTACAGATTATGAAATCATATATAAAAATTACTTATACTTATATTATATCACAATTTATGTTGATTTTCAACATTTTCGGATATAATTGTAATTATATCTGATTCATTTGTGATAATGTCTTAATAAATCATTTGAGAAAATGTCCCAACCA
>CAMXOP010000103.1 GCA_947245665.1 uncultured Clostridiaceae bacterium | reverse complement strand
TTTTTAGGGCTTATGTTTAAAAAATTTTGGGACATTTTCAAAAATCATTGACATAATTTTATCTAAAAAAATTTAGTATTATGACAATTAGAGTATATATTATTATTTTTATCATGCTACTATTTATTAATAAAAAATTATATGCAGGAATTCCTATTTTATTTATTCTATCATACTCATTTGCAATTTTTTCTACTTGTTCTATTGTAGCTATTTTATTTTCTTTTATATAATCTTTCATATACTCTTCTGCTACATATTTTGCTTTTGTCATTGCATCTATTTCTAGGTATGACCTTATTATGTAGTATATTATACTCATTAATAATAGAATTGTTATTTGCAAATTGTAATTTGTGAATATTTTTAATATCGTAAGTATTATTGATATAGTAAAATATAATAAGTAAATATTAGAATAATAGAAGTTAAAAAGTAACATTCTTCTACTTTGAGCAGAGTGTATGCATTCGTGTGCTATTGTTTGAATTCTAGTATATGTATCTTTTATGTTCGCAATAAATATGGTATCTGAAATTGCAACATATAAGCTTGTTTTGTTTTCTTTATCTTCGTTTTCTTTTACTTTTACTTTTTCATTTTTCAGTTTTTTTAAAATGTTTTTGCATATTTGCTCGTTTTCTGGAAATTTACTTACTAATTCATCTAGTTTTTCGTTTTTTGCTGCTTCTTTTATTTTTCTTATACTGATTCCTAGTGCGAAATATAATACTCCTATTGTAATTAAACATATTATTAAAATATTTATATATTCCATGTTTTTCCTCCCTTTTTATTTTTGCTTTTTAGTAATCCACTCCCAGGAAATTATAATTTGTTTTTTTATTATTTTTACTACCCTCCCATTAACTCTGAGTAAAATATTTCATTACACTTCATATTAACTTAGAGGAAGTGGATTTACCTTTCTTTTTGTACTAGTTTTAGTCTTTCTTAATCTAGAGTATTTTATATAATATAAAAAAGTCACATTTTTGTTTTTGTGACTTTTTTCGACATTTACAGTACGTCTTGTACTGATTCTGCTATTATTTTATTTATATCTGCTATCATTACATTGAATTTTACTTCTAAGTCGAAGTATTCTTTTATTTGTTTTTCACATATTAATATTGTATACATTTCTTGAAGTTTCTTGTTCTTTTCTTCTCCTGCTTCTTTCCCTTGTAAAGCTAATACTTGTACATCATATCTTAACTTTTCAAATTCATCTATTTTTTGTTTTAATTCTGGATTATTATTTATTTTTTCTTTTGCTTCTTTATATTTTTTATATTCTTCTGAAGCTTTTATTTCACTAGCTAATTTATTTGCTGTATCATATACGTTCATGTTTATTTTTTCCTTTCTAAATTGATTTAATATTAATATTTCTATATTTTTTTGGTTATAATTTAGTAAATATTTTAAGTATTTCTAATTGAATCAGTAATAGAAATTGATATAAATAAATCGTTCAAGCAAATCAAGTTACAAATGGAATATGCATAGTAATGTGCCCAATTGGAATGTTATGCATATGCGTGTTTTGTTTTGAAAGCTAGCAAATTTGTTATTTCACTATCACTATTTTTTGCTTTTTTTGCTTTTTTGGCTTTTTCTTGTAATATTTCATTTGCTTGCTTTTCTGCCATTGTTTGACATATTGCTTTTTGATATACAAAGTGTGTGTCTTGTGCTATTTTATTCCAATTGTATTCTTGTTTTACTGTCATTTTTGCTTTTTTTGAAATATTATTACATAGTTGGTGGTCATATAATAATGTTAATATTGAGTCTGCTATTGAGTTTGCATTTCCTGCATAACTTTTCATTCCTGTTACTCTATGTTCTACTATTTCGTTTAATCCTCCTACATCTGATACTACTGTTGGAACTTCTGCTAACATTGCTTCTAATGCTACTATTCCAAATGGCTCATATGTACTTGGAAATACTGCTATATCACTACATTTATACATTTTTTGAACTTGTTTTGAGTTTAAGTACCCTGTAAAGTATACTTTGTTTCCTATTCCCATTCTCTCAGCTTGATTTTTTAGTTCGTCTAACATTCCACCTTTTCCTGCTATTATTAGTTTACTATCATGATACCCTTCTAGTATTTTTGGCATGGCTGAAATTAAATGTTGTATTCCTTTTTCATATACTAATCGACCTATATATAATATTATTTTTTCATTGTCTAGCGCATATTGTCTTCTAAATTCATAGTCTCTTTGTATTCCATTAAAATTATTTAGATTTATTCCATTTGGTACTACATTTATTTTATCAAATGGTAATCCAAATAAGCCTTGTATATGACCTTTCATATAATTACTATTTACTATTACTTCTGTTGATTCATATGTAAGTAACCATTCTGTATCATTTATATATCGTTGTGTTTCATCATGTATTCCTGTATTTCTTCCACTTTCTGTTGCATGTATTGTTGATACAATAGGAATTTCATATGAATGTTTTAATGTTTTTGCTGCATTTGCTACTAACCAGTCGTGTGCATGTATTACATCAAATTTTCCTTCTTTTGATATTATTTCACATGCTTTTGATACCATATTAAAGTTTAATTGCATTATCCATTCTATGAAGTTATTTGGTTTTATCATATAATTGTCTACTCTATATACTTTTACTCCTTTATCGTTTTCATAGTATGGTGTTTCTCCATCTCTATATGTTACTACTGTAACTTCATGACCATCTTTAATTAGCCTTTTTGATAGGTCATGCACTACTCTTGCAATTCCCCCTACTATTCTTGGTGGATATTCCCAAGTTAGCATTAATATTTTCATATTTTTAATAGCTCCTTTCAGCTTTTATTTTCTTTTGTATAGTCTACATTTTCATTGTATAAAATTTTTTGATAAATGTAAACATTTTTTGATAAAATTTTTAATTATTTTTTGTTTACTATTGAATTTATTTTCTTTTTGATATAGTATAATAATTAAGATAATTTGGTCTATTCTTAGGGAGGTAATTTAATGCCAAAAAATACAAATGATGAATTAAATTTAATAGTAAATGATAAAACTACTAATAGCAAGGTTACTTCTAAAAAAGGTGAAAAAAGTACTAATTCTTCGACAAAAAAGTCTGTAAAAAAAGAACCTAGTACTACTTTAAATTCTAGCAAAAAAACTAGTACTAAAGTGAGTTCTTCAAGTAAGAAGTCTTCTACTTCTAAAAGTAGAACTTCTAAAGCAAAAAAAATAGATGTTTTAGAATATTATGATTTACCTTATAGGTATAATGAAACTGTGGTTAAAGTACTTGCTCAAACTCCTAATATTCTTTTTGTATATTGGGATATTTCAGATGAAGATAAACAACAATACATTGAACAATATGGCAATTATTTCTTTAACGATACCAAACCTGTTTTAATTGTTCATAATATTACAATGAATTATAGTTTTGAAATTGATATTAATGATTTTGCTAATAGTTGGTATTTACATATTAACGATAGTAATTGTGATTATATGGTTGAACTTGGAAGACGTCCTATTAATAAATATTCTAAAATTAATAATTATTTATTTATATCTAGCTCAAATAATATGGAGGCTCCAAATGATCATATATTATTTGATAGTTTGAATAATAATGTTTATTTTAGAAATATTAAAACTAATATTACTACTAAAAGAGATATTTCTTTATCTTCTTTAAGTAAAATTGGAAAAATATATGATGTTAAGAATTTTTACGAAAATATGTATAAAAATGAATATATTGATTTTGATAAGTTAGATTTTAACAGATTACCATCATCATAATAATATATAATTGTAGGGGTCGCCCTTTGGGCGACCTAATTGCCTATTATTTAATAAATTTTATTAGGTCTCTCAAAAAGCAAACCTTACAATAAAATATAGAACAAAGGAGAAATTTTATGAATGAACCAAAGGGATACGTTAGTTTTGTGCTTCATGCACATTTACCTTTTATACATCATCCTGAAAGTGAAAATTATTTAGAAGAGCAATGGTTATATGAAGCTATTTCTGAAACCTATATTCCTCTTCTTTTGAATTTTCAAAAATTAGTAGATGAACACATTGATTTTAGAATTACTATGTCTATGACCCCTCCACTACTTAATATGCTTAATAATGAGCTATTACAAAAAAGATATATTAAATATTTAAAAAAACATATTGAACTTGCAAAAAAGGAATTGGATAGAACCATTTATGATGATAGAATAAATTCACTTTCTAAGTATTATTTTGAAAGATATTCCAATGACTTACATGTTTTTAAAGATATTTATAATTGTAATTTGATTGATGGTTTTAAACATTTTCAAGATTTAGGTGTTTTGGAAATTATTACTTGTGGAGCTACTCATGGCTATTTTCCTATTTTATATGTTACTAAACAAACTGTTAAGGCTCAAATTGCTGTAGGTGTTCAAACCTATGAAAAGTATTTCGGGAAAAAGCCTCGTGGTATTTGGCTTCCTGAATGTGGCTATATTCCTGAAGCAGATAAATATTTAAAAGAATTTGGAATTGAATATGCTATTACTGAGTCACATGGTGTTTTATATGCCAACCCAACTCCTATTTATGGTACATATTCACCTATAGTTTCGCCTAATGGAACTATTTGCTTTGGTCGTGATATGGAATCTTCTAGGCAAGTATGGAGTTCTATTAATGGTTACCCTGGAGATTATAATTACAGAGAGTTTTATAGAGATATAGGTTATGATGCTCCATATGATTATATAAAACCTTATATTGCTTCTAATGGGGTACGTGTTCATACTGGAATTAAGTATTATAGAATTACAGGAAAAAGTGAAGAAAAAGATGTTTATAATTTACAATGGGCTCAAGATTCAGCTGAAATGCAAGCTGGGCATTTTATGAACTCAAGAAAATATCAAATTGAATTAGCTTGTTCATATATGAACAAGCCCCCTATTATATTATGCCCTTATGATGCTGAACTTTATGGGCATTGGTGGTATGAAGGTCCTTATTGGTTGTATATTTTGTTTAAAAAAATTTATTTTGATCAAAACGATTTTAAGCTTATTACACCTGGTGAATACATTGATAAGTTTCCTGATATTCAAGTATGTACACCTTGTCGTTCTAGCTGGGGTGCAAATGGTTATAGTGAAGTATGGCTCAACGAAACTAATGACTATGTTCATAGGCATTTACATGTTGCAGGAAACAGAATGGTTGAGCTTGCTCATATCTATATAAATGAAGATAACCCTATTAAAGTTAGAGCTTTAAACCAATGTGCTAGAGAACTTTTACTTGCACAAAGTAGTGATTGGTTATTTATTATTACAAATGGAACTATGGTTGATTATGCTAAAAAAAGAATTAAAGATCATATTGGGCGTTTTACTAAATTGTATGAACAAATTAAATTAGATAATATTGATGAAGATTTTTTAATTTGCATAGAAGAAAAAGATTGTATTTTTCCTGAAATTGATTTTAAAATTTATTATTAAACTATTTATAAATTTAACCTCTGTTATTAGTTCTTGTTCATTTAAATTATAAATAATTCTATAGTCTCCTAACTCTGAGTCTATATTTATTTTTACAACCTACCATTTTCTTTACATCATCATTTGGTAGGTTGTAAATTGCTTTGTACATTTCATTATTAAACTTTATAATTTTAAAATTTCAATTGCACAAGTTACCAAATTTACCCTTTTAGAATAAAATATGTATATCTAAAGTTTTTTAGTAGATACTATTACATATACATCTTGAAAGGGGTTTT
>CAMXOP010000102.1 GCA_947245665.1 uncultured Clostridiaceae bacterium | reverse complement strand
AAAAGAATAAATATTACCAATACCTATAATAAATGTATTAACAAATCCAGTACCAAGAATAGGGAATATTCTATCAAATGAAAAATTCCTTAAATTAGAACCAAAAAGAAAAGCCATACTAACTAAAACAAAAGGTACTATAATTAAATTTGTTTTCAACGTAGAAGAAAACTCTAATTTATTAGTAATTGCAACAGCAATAATAAATAATAATATTACAAAAAATATATTTGTCATAGGATAATATACTATTTTTATAGCCTCACAAAACTCTCTTAGTAAAATACTAGAACTTATAATAAAATAAGAAATAAAAGATATTCCTAAAATAGTTTTTAAAGTTTTTCCACCCAAATACTCAGAAATATCCAATATATCTAATCCAGGGAAATTCTTAAACAATTTAACTATAATAAAACAAATTCCTATTAATATTAAACTTACAAACACCAAATTTAATAAAATAGAGGATTTAATATTAGAAATTAGATGTTTAGGCATAGACAAAATAACATGAGCTATTACTATAGTAAGAACAAGAGAAATAGCCTCTTTAGTTCCAATTTTTGTATCATTCATAAAAGTAATCCTTTCAAAATTTAATTAATATTATTCAGAACTATTTTTAACTAAATAAGGAAAAATTATACAATAATTGCTACAAGTTATGCATTTTATTAAAAAATAGATTATTATTAATTATAAAATAAGTATATGTATTGTAGGGAATATAGAACCATACCCAATAGAAATATGATAAATTTATTAGAAATTACAATAATAAGAATATAATAATATTATTATAAAAAATAATGTTGACATTGAATAAAAGAAATTGTATGCTAATAAAACAATAAAGGTATATTACAAATACAACAAAAAGGTTCTAATAAAGTTGCAGTTTATTAGAACCAAAGAAATACTTTGAGAAGGATGTTCTTATTTAGCGTCTAAAGAAGAAATAAAGAAAAATCAGTACAATCTAACAATAAAAAGATATATAAAAGAACCAATAAAAGAAAAAATAAAAGTAAGAAAACAAAAAATTATAAGTGAATTAGAAAACTTAGAGAATGAAAAAGATATATTAGAGGAAAATATTAAAGATGTAATAGAAGCATTAGGGATACAAGAAATTTTTATAAAAGAGACAAAAGAGCAAGAAGAAACAAAAAATAATAGGATTAATTATATTAAAATTGGTGAAAAAATAAAAAGAGCAAGAAAAAAAATAGGATATACACAAGAACAATTAGCAGAAAAAATGGAGGTAAGTGCAGCATATATAGCAAGAATTGAAACAGGAAGAACAAATATAAATTTAGCAAGATTAATTGAAATTTGTAAAATGCTAAATGTGTCAGAAACAAAAATTTTAAATAATTATGAGGATATTTAATAAATTAGTATGGATCATAAAAATAAATAAAGTACCCTTGTTTATAAATAATTTTTTTATTATTACACTAAAGTATAATTAGTAAGATGGAAGTTTCAGCCAAGCCCTACTTGTTAAAAAATATATTTTATAAATTTTAGAAAGCTTTTACAATACCATAGTTTGAGCAACTCATAACAGATACACAGCTTATTTAATTATCTTCATTTCAAACACCATCCTTTCCTTTTGGATGGCAGTTTTGCAACAAAAAAATACCATCCTTTTTAAGAATGATATTTGTATCTATCTGTCCTATAAAGTTCGAACAGAAACGTCGTTGGAGCGGGTAGAGGGAATCGAACCCTCGCTATCAGGTCGGAAGCATGACATTCTACCACTAAATTATACCCGCATCTAATAATTATTATATACTATAAATTATATTTTTTCAATAATTTGTAATAATTTTATAAAAGTAGTTTTTTTATAATTTATTGATATAATATATAAATAAATTTAAAAGGGAGTAGCTTATAAACTACTAATCAACAATCGCGAGTTAAAATCTGGTTAGTAACCTTTATGGTAAGCAAGACTTTTGAAGAAAGGAGTGCATGTAAATGTAAAAATTCTTTAAAGGTCTTGCTTTCTATATTATAGGAATTTTAAAGACTAATAATAAAAATAATAACTAATATTTACTAAATATATGAAAAAATAATAATGTAGTTGTTATATGGATTTTTGGAAACTATATTGAGTTAGTAGTGCAAACAGTTTATTAAATTATATTTTGTATATAATAATATAAAAGGAGAGGATATTTTTGGAAGAAAAGTGGTTTAATAATAGTATAGAACAAGTATGTAAAAAACTTTCAACCAATTTAGAAGTAGGTTTAAAAGAAGAGCAAATAAAAGAAAAGAAAGAAAAATACGGAAAAAATGAACTTCAAGAAAAGAAAAAGAAAAGTTTATTCATAAAATTTATAGAACAATTTAAAGACTTTATGATAATAGTACTAATAATTGCAGCAATTATATCAGGAGTAGTAGGAATAGCTAAAGGTGAAGGAATTACAGATACTATCATAATTCTAATAGTAGTAATTGTTAATGCAATTATAGGAGTAGCACAAGAAAATAAAGCAGAAAAATCTTTAGAAGCCTTGAAAAAATTAAGTAATCATGCAGCAAAAGTTTTAAGAAATGGAGAATTAACAGTAATACCATCAAATGAGCTAGTACCAGGTGATATAGTTATATTAGAAACAGGAGACTATGTACCAGCAGATTTAAGACTATTTGAAACAATAAACTTAAAATCACAAGAAGCGTCATTAACAGGAGAATCTGTTCCAGTAGAAAAAAACGTAGAAGTAATACAAAATGAAGAAGTAGGAATTGGAGATAGAATAAATATGCTGTTTTCATCTAGTCTAATTACTTATGGTAGAGGAAAAGGAATAGTAGTAGAAACAGGAATGAATACTGAAGTAGGAAAAATAGCAGGAATTATAAATGAAACAATAGATAGTGAAACTCCGCTTCAAAACAAACTAAATAGATTAGGAAAAACATTAGGCATATTAGCTTTAGCAATTTGTGCTATTATATTTATAGTAGGGTTATTATATGGAAAAAACTGGATAGATATGTTTATGACATCTGTAAGCTTAGCAGTGGCAGCAATACCAGAGGGGCTAGCAGCAGTATCTACAATTGTTTTAGCAATTGGAGTACAAAGAATGGTAAAGAAAAATGCAATCATAAAAAAATTACCAGCAGTAGAAACACTAGGAAGTAGTACAGTAATATGTTCAGATAAAACAGGAACATTAACACAAAACAAAATGACAGTACAAAAAATATATACAGATAATGAAATAATGGATATAGAAACACTTGAAAAAGCAGAAACACAAATAGAAACAATTACAGAGTTAGAAAGATTAGTTCATATAGCAATGCTATGTAATGACACAAAAATAAGCACTAACAATACATTAACAGGAGATCCAACAGAAACAGCACTAGTAGATATGGGATTTAAACTAGCATTTGAGCCAGCATTATTTGAACAGTACCCAAGAGTAGCTGAACTTCCATTTGATTCAGAAAGAAAATTAATGACAACAATTCATAAAGATGGAGAGAAATATCTAGTATATACAAAAGGAGGAATAGATGAATTATTAAAAAGATGTAATTCATATATCATAGATGGAACCATAAAAAACGATTTAGCCGAATATAAAAATATAATAGCACTAAATAATGAAAAAATGGCAAAAGAAGCACTAAGAGTACTTGCTATGGGATATAAAGAGCTAGACCATAAACCAACAAAAGAAGAAATAGAAAACATAGAAAACGACTTAATATATGTAGGAATGGTAGGAATGATAGATCCACCAAGAGAAGAGGCAAAACTAGCAGTAGAAAAATGTAAAAAAGCAGGAATAAAAACAGTAATGATTACAGGAGATCATAAAATTACAGCAACAGCCATTGCTAAAAAATTAGGTATTTTAGAAAATGAGGAAGAAGCAATAACAGGTAGTGAACTAGAAAAACTATCACAAGAAGAATTGGAACAAAACATAAGAAAATATAGTGTATATGCAAGAGTAAGCCCAGAACATAAAGTAAGAATAGTAAAAGCATGGCAAAAAAATGGAGAAATAGTTGCAATGACAGGAGATGGAGTAAACGATAGCCCAGCATTAAAAACAGCAGATATAGGGTGTAGTATGGGTATGGTAGGAACAGATGTAGCAAAAGAAGCATCAGATGTAATACTAACAGATGATAACTTCGCAACTATAGTATCAGCAGTAGAAGAAGGAAGGCGTATATATGATAATATACTAAAAGCAATACAATTCTTATTATCAAGTAACATAGGGGAAATAGTAGTACTATTTACAGCAATATTATTAACACCATGGCTAGGAAAAATGTTTGGAATAGATATAAACTTAATTGAAGTATTGCTTCCAATTCATATATTATGGATAAACCTAGTAACAGACTCTCTACCAGCATTGGCCTTAGCATTTGACCCAGCCGAAGAAGATATAATGGAAAGAAAACCAATAAACAGTAAAAAAGGAATATTCACAAAAGGAATGAGTTTAAGGGTAATATATCAAGGAATAATGATAGGTTTAATTACACTAGCAGCATTTGTAATTGGATTATCAACACCAGAAGAAAAACTACCAACAATGATAAAATATGAAAATAAAATTGTATCAATAGAAGAAATACATGATATACAAAACATTTTAGAAAATGGAGGACAATATGTGTCTGTACAAGAAGTAAAAGTAGAAATAGGTCAGGCAATGGCATTCACAGTACTTGCATTATCAGAATTAGTACACGTATTTAATATAAGAAATAATAAAAAGTCAATATTTAAAACAGGAATATTAGGAAATAAAAAACTATTAATAGCAGTAGGAGTATCTGCAATTCTAATGATAATAATATTAATAGTTCCAACACTAAGGCACATATTTAGTATACCAATATTACCGATAGGAAATATATTAGAAATTATAGCATTAGTATTTTCACCAATTGTAATAGTAGAAATATTTAAATTATTAAAAATTAATACATCGAAAGATGAATGAAAAATAAAAAAATGTTCAAAAGGGTTGCAAAAATTAACATAATATGCTAAAATGTAATTAGGTTGTTATTTTAAAGTTTTTTAACAGTTGAAGGCATCGAATAAGGAGGAAACAAGATGAAAAGAAACACAAACACAAACGTAAACAATAACAGACGGTATTCAGGCGGATTGATCGTAACAGACAGGGAATCATTGTACCGTTGCTGGCTGCGCACAGGAGATCAGTATGAACTGATCGGCAAAGGAGGAAAAGCATATAACCGTTCACTTCCTAAAATACCGGCTAAATATAAGCCGATATTGGATGAGAACAAAATTCCATCCAGGAAGGTGGAAGTACCTAACAAATATGATCCTACTAAGACGTATACCATGTGCGAGTATTGGAGCCCAGAAGTAGTATATGAGGAGGAGAAAAAGCGGCTTCCGGTCTTTGAGGATATTTCCGAAGAAGGAAGTGAACTTCATATTTACCAGCGTAAAGGAATGTATGAAAAAACAGTGCCGACATATGCAACTGTAGTGGCTGCAATGAAGATGAGAAAAATCGTTTCAGAAAAGATCAAGAAGTGGTATTACGAAATCGCCCAAAATGCTCTTGAAGGATGTGATGCAGGCTACGGTATAGGTT
This sequence comes from uncultured Clostridiaceae bacterium, assembly GCA_947245665.1. Taxonomy (GTDB): domain Bacteria; phylum Bacillota; class Clostridia; order TANB77; family CAG-508; genus UMGS1663. The sequence continues at coordinate 477 of CAMXOP010000102.1, read as the reverse complement.
ACATCGGAAATGTAGATATTAACATGGAAAATGGAGAGCATATACGAATACTGCAGGCCCACAATTCTGAAGGCAAAAAAATAAGATATTATGGAGTGTTCAACATGAGCCATCTCAACAATGAAAGTGTTGTGATTTTACATGTACCAGAAGAAATTGCAGGTATGATAATCGGCAAAGAAGGCAAGAATAAGAAATCATGGGAAGCAAAACTGGGTGTAAAACAGATCCGTGTACAACCGGTCAAGTGTAAAACTGTTGAAAAAACAGAAGTTGTTTCAGACTAGAAACAACAAATCATCAAAAATAAAGGCAAGCTTTAGTTACAGCTTGTCTTTATTTTTGATGTGAAAAACATTATGAAAATTAATACAAAGTAAATTATATATAAAATGTTAGAGTTAAAATTAGATGACCACAATTGTCAATGATTTTTGAAAATGTCCCAAAATTTTTTAAACATAAGCCCTAAAAATT
>CAMXOP010000101.1 GCA_947245665.1 uncultured Clostridiaceae bacterium | reverse complement strand
AAAGTAACAAAAGGAAAATAAAAAGCATTTTAAAGCAAGAACCCTCTCTAATTAGAAGAATTTTTAAATCATTTATAAATTAAGAATCTAAAATATTTCCAATAATATAAAATAAAACCTTGAAAAAATAAAAAAAATCTTATATGATAAATAAAAACTAAAACTTAAAATATAAAAATAAGGAGAAAACTATGAAATCAAATTTCTTTAAATATATTTTTATAATATTTGCAGTAGTACTAGTTATTTATTCAATATATATTTTATATTTTAAAAATAAAGATAACCCAAAAGAAATAGTAGAAAATGATACAGAAGAAATAGTAGAAATAAAAGATATAAGATTAGGAATATCAAACTATGATACAATGAATCCATTAATATCAAATAATAAAGAAATCCTAAATATAGATAAGCTAATATTTGAGCCATTAATAAATGTAACACAAGACTATAAAGTGCAAATGTGTTTAGCAACAGAATGTTCAAAAATATCTGATACATCATATGTAATAAAAGTAGATAATAACAAAAAATGGCAAGATGGTTCTACACTTGTAGCAAAAGATGTACAATTCACAATAGATAGATTAAAAGAAGGAAAAAGTATATATTCATATAATGTAGAAAAAGTAAATGGAGTAGAAATATTAGATAGTAGTACAGTAAGAATAAATTTAATAGAACCAGTACCATTTTTTGAATATAACTTAACATTCCCAATTTTACCAAATAACTACTATATAGGTGAGGATTTTTATACAACAGCAAAAACACCTATAGGAACAGGAATGTATAAAATAGCAAAAATAGATTCAAATAATATCACATTAGAAAAAAGTGATAAATGGTGGAATAAGCAAAAACAAGATACAAAAATAGAAACAATAAATATAAAGATATTTTCAGAAATAGGCGAAATATACAATAGCTTTAAACTAGGAAATATAGATATATTTACAACAGCAAACTATAATTTAGAAGAATATATAGGAACAATAGGTTATGCAAAACATGAATATAAAGGAAGGAATTTTGAATATTTATCATTCAATTGTCAAGATAACATATTAAAAAATCCAGAAGTAAGAAAAGCAATAGGATATGCAATAGATAAAACTAATATTCTTGGTACAGTATATAATAATAATGGGTATATATCAGACTTTCCAATAGACTATGGAAATTACCTATATGAAAACAAATCAACAAGTTCAGGGTATAATCAAGAACAGGCAAAAAAAGTATTAACAGATAATGGTTGGGAATATAAAAATAATAAATGGCAAAAACTGCAAAATCGTAGTACAAGTAGAATAAACTTAAACCTAACAGTAAATAGAGAAGATGCAAATAGACTAGCAGTTGCAGAAAATATAAAAACGCAACTAAGTCAAATAGGAATAGGAGTAACAATAAATAAAGTATCAGCTAGTAGCTATAATAGTATATTACAAAATAAAAATTATCAAATGATATTAACAGGAGTATACAATTCATATAGTCCAAATGTAGAAACATTTTTAGGAGCAAATAATTTACAAAATTATAATAATGATGAAATAAATACAATATTGCAAGATGTAAAAAATATAAAGGAAGAAAATCTACTAAAAGAAAAATACAATAGAATAGTAGAAATATATAATAATGAATTACCATTTTTAAGTTTATATAGAAATAAAGGTACAGTAGTAAGAAGTCAAAATTTAGCAGGAGAAATAACGCCAAATAATTATTTTAGTTATTATAATTTTTATACTTGGAGTAGGATGTAGATGTATAAAATAGGTCACATTATGCATTTATATATATTAAGTAAAAAATAGAATCCTCCAAGACAAATGGTATTTGCCAGCTGAAATGGCTGTCAGGATTTAAATTTGTTTTTTATATATAAACATATAAAGTTACTATATAACATATAATAACTACTATTTTTTAAGAAAAAAATAAAATTAAGAAAAACTACTTGACAAAAATTTTTAATACGATATAATAAAACAAACAAAAGTTTACAAAACAAACATTTAGGAGGAAAAATAAAATGAGTAATGAAAATTCAGAAAAAATGAGAGCACTAGAAGCAGCATTAGGGCAAATAGAAAAACAATTTGGAAAAGGTTCAGTAATGAAACTAGGAGAATTCCAAGCAATGAATGTAGAAGCAATACCAACAGGGGCATTAAGTTTAGATATAGCATTAGGAATAGGAGGAATTCCACGTGGAAGGATAATAGAAGTATATGGTCCAGAATCTTCAGGAAAAACAACATTAGCATTACATATGATAGCAGAAGCACAAAAAATGGGAGGAGAAGCAGCATTTGTAGATGCAGAACACGCACTAGATCCAGTATATGCAAAACATTTAGGAGTAGATATAGATAACCTAATAGTATCACAACCAGATACAGGAGAACAGGCACTAGAAATAGCAGAAGCACTAGTAAGAAGTGGAGCATTAGATGTAATAGTAATAGACTCAGTTGCAGCATTAGTTCCAAAAGCAGAAATAGATGGAGATATGGGAGATTCACATATAGGTCTTCAAGCAAGATTAATGTCACAAGCATTAAGAAAGTTAGCAGGAGCTATAAACAAATCAAAATGTGTAATAGTATTCATAAACCAATTAAGAGAAAAAGTAGGAGTTATGTTTGGTAACCCTGAAACAACTGCAGGAGGTAGAGCGTTAAAATATTATGCATCAGTACGTTTAGATATAAGAAAAATAGAAAATATAAAACAAGATGGAGAAGTAGTAGGAAATAGAGCAAGAGTAAAAGTTGTAAAAAACAAAGTAGCACCACCATTTAGAGAAGCAGAATTTGACATAGTATATGGAAAAGGAATATCAAAAGAAGGAAATATACTAGATATAGCAGTAAACTTAGATATAATAGAAAAAAGTGGTTCATGGTTTAGCTATGATGGAAATAGAATTGGACAAGGAAGAGAAAATGTAAAAAAATACTTAATGGACAACCCAGAAATAACAAAAGAAGTAGAAGAAAAGATAAGAGCAAACTTTTCAGAAGCGTTTGAAAAAAGTTTAGGTGATGAAGAGACAAAAGATGATGAAGAATAAAAATACATAAAAAATGAGAGCTAAATAAAATATAAACAGTAATATAATAGGGGCAAATTGAAATATAAAGTATATTTCAATTTGTTCCTATTTTTATTGTATATGAACAAAATATTTTGTAGTGATTTGCACTATGGGTAATCTAATAGTATCAATAGGAAAAGTAAGCAATTATAACTGTGAACTATAATAAAAATAATAAAAATAATAAAAATAATAAAAATAATAAAAAATATTGACACGTATAAATGATACGTATATAATATAGAAAGGATGTATATAATATGAAAAGTTATTCACCAGAAGAAGTAATAAAAATATTAAAAATTAATGGCTGGAAACTAAAAAGAATAAAGGGTGGTCATTATATGTTTGAAAAACAAAAAATAAGAAATACTATAGCAGTCCCCATATCTAAAAAAGATATAAGAATAGGAACCTTAAAAAATATAGAGAGACAAGCAGGAATAGAATTTAATTAAAGGAGTTGAAGAATATGAAAAATACATATGAATATGTAGCAATTTTTAATTATGAAGAAGATGGTGGAGTGAATATTTACTTTCCAGATTTACCAGGCTGCTTTTCTTGTGCAGACAATACAAAAGAAGCATTACAAAATGCTCAAGAAGTATTAGGTTTATATATGACTTATTACGAAGATGAGGGGCTAGAAATACCAGAGCCAACACCAATAGAAAATATAAAATATAAAGAAAAAGAAAGACCAATATTAGTTAGTGTATGGATGCCACTTGCTAGAAGTGAAGTAGAAGTAGTATCTGTAAAAAAAACACTAACAATTCCAGCATGGCTAAATAAACTAGCAGAAGAACAAAAAATTAATTTTTCCAAAGTTCTACAAGCAGCTTTAAAAGATATTTTAAAAACAAAAAGAATTATTGGAAAAGAAAAATAAAACAATAGGTATAAATGAATAAAAATAAATTTAACAAAAAATATGAATAAATATGTCAATTTATTCATATTTTTGTATATAGGGAATTAAATTTATATTTTATGTGCAAGGTCAATGCTATTAAAAATACATATTATACAGGTTATAAATATGAAAATTTATTTATACACTATATTAAAATTAATCTGTTAACAATTTATAAATAGCCTTAGAATAAATGTTACAAGCTAAAATTAATTTATCAATTTGTATAAATTCATCTACCTGATGGCACATATCTTTATCACCAGGGAAATTCATTCCAAACGATATGCAATTATCGAAAGCTCGTGCATATGTAGCACCCCCAATTGCTATAGGTTCATAATTAGTATTGCAAGTTTCATTAAAAATATCACATAAAGTAGTAACTAACTTATCATTTTTATCTATATGTAAAGGTTCCATACGAGATAAAACATTAACATTAAAATTATTAAACTTACTATTAAAAATACTAATAATTTCATCAATAGAAGTATTAATAGGAATTCGCAAATTCATGCCAATATAAATTTTATTGTTTTCAATATAAAGCCTAGAAGTATTTAAAGTTAGATGGCCAGATTCATCTTCAAAATTAATACCTAAGTTAGTTCCTAAATAATTATCACCAACAAATGAGCAAAATGCAGATAATAAAGGAAAATCTATTTTACAATTTTTAAATAAATCATTAAGAACTACAAGTAATTTACATATTGCATTAATACCCAATTCAGGATGAGCACTATGACTACTAATACCATATGAAGTTAATTTAACAGTACTATTATCTACTTTATAAATATCAATTTCATAATTATATTTAGAAATTTTATTTTTTAAAAAATTAATTAAAGGATTCATTTGAATATTCTTACCTATTTTTAAAGTTATACTACAAAATTTAGGAACAACATTAATAGCATTATTAGCACAATCAATATTTTCTATTTGAATAGGTGAATTATTTAAAAGTCTATCGCAAATAGATAAAGAGAGTACACCTTTTTCGGCATAAATACATGGAAAATCTGCATCAGGACTGAAACTGATAGAAGGTATCTCATCATGCTCTTTATAATATTTAATGCAATTCCAATCTTTCTCTTCATTAAGACCTACTATTAATCGTACCCTTTTAGTAATTTTTATATTATTATCTTTGCAATAATCAAAAACAGCTTTCATAGCATAAAGAGAAGCAATAACAGGCCCCTTATCATCAATAGCGCCTCTACCAAAAACACAATTACCATCTATAGTAGGAACAAATGGAGAATAGTCCCAATCTGTTTCCTTAGCAGGAACAACATCTAAATGTCCAATAATACCAATTAGCTCATCACCTTCGCCAAATTCAGCATATCCACAATATCCATCTAAATTTTTAGTACGAAATCCAAGAGAATTTGCCAAATTAAGAAAATATTTTAAAGCATCAGAACAATCTCGACCAAAAGGAAAATGAGAATTATTACTTTGGGTAGAAATACTTGGGTATGTAATCAAATCGCAAATAGAACTTATAATATTTCTTTTATTTATATTAATATAGTCTTCAAACATAAAAACCTCCTTAATTATATATATGAAGCTTGTATATATTTTAGCACAACAAAATAAAAACACAAGGCTTAACTTAAAGCCTTGTGCAAACAAGAGGAAGGGATAACTTTAATAGGTAAATCATCATCATTTGAAAGTTGTTCTTCTAATTTCAATAAAGAATCAGTATCGCAACTTTTAAAAATATAATCATTATCATAGCCAGGTGCTGAATATGGAATAGTATTGTACTCAAAAGCACGTTCAAGTATTTCCTGTTCCATAACATCACTAGGTTCCTGAATAATAACTAATAATTCAGGTTCTTCAAAAGTTTTTTTACTCATATATGTCCTCCTATATAGTTTTTATGTTTAATAGTATAACATAATATTTTAAAAAAAGCAATTTTTAATAAAAATATTATAAAAACACTTGTAAATTTTACCAAAACTGTGTATAATAATAAAAGATAAACAAAATGAAATGAGCAAAGAGCGGAAACCAATTCCGCTCTTTGATTAAGTTTATAAAATAAAGGAGGTCATTTAGTGGCAAGTATTGAAGAAAAAGTAGAGCAATTAGTAGCACCTAAGGTAGAACAATTGGGGTACAAATTATATGATGTTCAATATGCAAAAGAAGGAAAAGACTATTTTTTAAGAATATTCATAGATAAATCAGAAGGTATAG
>CAMXOP010000100.1 GCA_947245665.1 uncultured Clostridiaceae bacterium | reverse complement strand
TCACTTTCTGCTCCATTTCCTGATGAACGTCTTGAACCTATTGCATCTATTTCATCTATAAATACTATACATGGTGCTACTTTTCTTGCTTTTTCAAATAGTTTTCTTACTCTTGATGCTCCAAGCCCAGCAAACATTTCTATGAATTCCGAACCACTCATTGATATAAATGGAACCCCTGCTTCTCCTGCTATTGCTTTTGCAATTAATGTTTTTCCTGTTCCTGGTTTTCCATACAGAAGAACTCCTCTTGGTACTTTTGCTCCCATATTTGTAAATTTTTCTGGTTCTTTTAGAAATTGTACTATTTCTATCATTTCTTGCTTTTCTTCATCTAGCCCAGCTACATCATCAAATTTTACCTTTTCTTTTGTAGTTTCTGCATCATATACTTTACCTTTTTCACCTAGTCCTTGCATTTTAAATATCATTACAAATAATGCTACTATTACAAGTGTTGGTAATAAAGAAAATATTATTTCTGATATTTTTATAATTGCATTTTGTGGATTTTGTATTAATTCAATTTCATTACCTTCTGCTACTTTTTCTTGAACCAATTCTATAAATGCTTGTGTATTTGGCACTATAGATGTTTTTTCTTCTTCATTTCCTTTTAATTTTATTTTTACAGATGTACTTCCTACTGTCATTTCTACTTTTTCTATTTCTCCATCTGTCATTTTCTTTATTAGGTCTGTGTATGCAAGTTTTGTGTTTTCATTTTTTGTATTAGATAACATGAAATATGCTGCAATTACAGCAAGAAGTACTACTACAACAGTCACAGCTATTCCTATCAGCATATATTTATTATTCTTTTTGTTATTTTCTTTATTGTTTTCCATTACATTTTCCTTTCTTTTTATGCATTCTCTCCTTGTGGTTCTTGTCCTAGATTATCATTTTCTTCAGACTTCTTTTCTTTTTTCTTGTCCTTTTTTTCTTTTTTTCTTCTTTCTTCTTCCTCTTGCCTTTCTTGTTCTTCTTTTTCTCTTTGCATTTGTTCCTTTATTCTTTGCTCTTCTTCTATTATTTTATTTAGTTCTTGTCCTCTTTTTATTAAGTCTGATTTTATCATTAATATCGCTGTAATTATATAGATGTAACTAACTGTTATATACATTATTTCAAAATATTTTATTTTAAAGTTAAATACTGCTTGTAATATTATATATATTAAATTTAATATGATAGGAAGTGTAAGTGCATGTATTGCTATTTTTATCATTGCTATAAATTTTATTCTTAATCTTAGTATTAATGATGTAATATATCCTATTATTCCTAGTATTAAACTATCTAAGAATGTACTTGTTATATATGATACAAATAGCCAAATGAAGTATATTACAAAAATTGCAATATATATCATTATTAAGTTTGTCCCTGTAAAGCAGTTTATTATATCTTGCTTTGTCATGTTTTGTATTTTGTACATATCTGCAAGTTTTTCATATGAATATTGTATTGTTCCTGTTCCCATATTTATTATTATTTTATCTTTTAATAATACTGCTCCTGTACTATGGCTTTCTATATCTTTTATATAATTGTTTACTACTTCTTCTGATATATCATTTGTATTTATTAGAATTAGGTCAAGTATATTATTTGCTTCTATTGTTATTTTTTCTTCTGAATTAACTTTTAATTCATTATTTGAAAATTCAATATCTGGTAGGTTTGTTTCAACATATTCTATAGCAGTTTTTATATCTTTTGATACATCAAATACAGCTATAATTGCTACTACAAACGTAAATATCAACATTAATTTTAATAAATATTTAATTACTTTACTAAATGGATTTGATGCCATTTCTGGATATTTTTCAAAGTCTTTTATACTACTTACAAATTTTTTTATAAAAGAATTTTCTTTAGTTTGCATTTGTTTTTTCCTTTCTTTTTTGTTGTTAGATAATAGATATTCGGTTTTTAATAGTTCAATATCAAAAATGAGAAACTTTATTTTTTTGTATTGGCTTCTGATTGAAGACAGTTCATAATCTATCCAGATTATTTTTGTATTTTCCTTATGATTTTTCTCTATATCTTATTTACGATTATGAACAGTCTCCAATATACCAATCTACCTAACTTATTTCTATAGTCTGCCCTTCTTTTGTATCTTTTACTATATAACCTTTTTGATTAATTAGGTCTCTTAATTCGTCTGATTTTGACCAGTCTTTATTTTCTCTTGCAATTTTTCTTTCTTCTAGTAATAGTTTTATTTCTTCTGGTATTTTTATTGTTTCTTTTTCTTGTACATATTTTTTTGAATTTTCTATTTCTAAACCTAAAATTTTGTCAAACTCTAAAAGTAGTTCTGCAAATTGTTTTGATTTCATTTCATTTCTTACTACTTCCCATACAATTCCCATTGCAAGTGGCATATTTAAATCATCATTTACTGCTTCTAAAAATCTACTTTTATAACTTTCTATTATACTTTCTTCTACTTTTTCTGTACCTTCTATATGCTTTAAGTATCCCTCACGTAATCTGTTTAATGCTTTTTGTGTTGATAAAGCTACTTCAAATGTGAAGTTTAATTTTGTTCTATAATGTGCTGTGTAACAAAATAGTTTATAAGCTAGTGGTTCTATTCCTTTTTCTTGTAATTGATCTAGTGTATATGTATTTCCTAAACTTTTTGACATCTTACCACCATCTACTTGTAGAAATTCTACATGCATCCATCTTTTTGCTGGAACCTTATTTGTGCAACCTTTACTTTGTGCAATTTCATTTTCATGATGTGTTGGTATGTGGTCTACTCCTCCTGTATGAATATCAAATTCATCTCCTAAATATTTTCTTCCCATTGCTGAACATTCTATGTGCCAACCTGGATATGATAGTCCCCATGGGCTTTCCCATTTCATTATATGGGCTTCTGGTGCTTTTATCCATAATGCAAAATCATATGGATTTCTTTTTTCTGTATCTACATCTACTCTTGCTCCTGCTATTTGGTCATCTAATTTCCTATTTGACAATATTGGATATTTATCTAATTTCGATATATCAAAATATATTCCCTTTGATGTTTCATAGGCATAATCATTTTCTATAAGCTTTTTTACAAATTCTAACATTTCTGCTATATGTTCTGTGGCTTTCGCTATTATTTCTGGTTTATCTATATTTAGTCTTCCCATATCTCTAAAAAATATATCTGTATAATATGCTGCTATTTCATATGGATTTTTGTTTTCCTTTTTTGCTGCTTTTTCCATTTTGTCTTCACCTTCGTCTGCATCTGATTCTAAATGTCCTACATCTGTTATATTCATTACATGTTTTAAATCATAACTATTATATTTCAGAACTCTTCTTAATGTATCCATAAATACATATGCTCTAAAATTTCCTATGTGTGCAAAACTATATACAGTAGGTCCACATGTATATATTCTTACCTCATTTCCTTGTAATGGTTTAAATTCTTCTTTTTGTTTTGTTAAGGTATTATATAATTTTAATTCCATCAAATTCTCCTTTCTTGATGGAGATTGAAATTAGGTAATTATTTGAAGTATGGACGGCTACTAGTCGCCCATACAATATTTTAATTTTCAATTTCAATCTCTAATTTTAATTTCTTGTTGTATTTGTCACAACATTAGTATTAACTGTATTTGTAGTTGTGTCTGTATTAGTTTGTGTATTTCCATTTGGTTTTTCTACTTTATTTACTGTTATCGTAATTGTTGTTCCTTCATCAACTTTTTCTTTTTCTCCTTTACTTTGTTTTAATACTATATCATTATCTTTCTTTTTATTTTCTTCATATACTATTTCAACTTTTAGCCCTTTACTTTCTAATGCTTTTTTTGCTTCTGCTACTTTTTTTCCAACTACATTTGGAACTTCTACTTGTTTCTTTTCAGGTTCTTTATGTATGTCACAGTTATCAGTTGGTATATTATATTTATCCCCTGAATTTGTTGACCATAAATTAGTTTTTTCTTTTTCTGGTTTTACTAAAAATGTTTTTTCTTCTACTTCTGGGCAGTATTCATTTGCTATTTTTCCAGTTTGCTTACATATTTTTAATTTCGTATGACCTTCACATGGTTTTGGAACTGTACCTTTTACAAAATATTCTGTTTCAGTTCTTGAACAACTTTCTGTTGCTACACATCCTGTATCTAAACATATTCTAGCTGTAACTACATTATTTGGTTTTGTAAATCGCTTGCTTGCTAAACTACTGTGTACACTTCTCATTATTTCTCCCCAAAGTCTAGCTGCTCCATTTCCACTTATTCCTTTTGGTGTTTCTTGATTGTCAAATCCAAACCAACATGCAGCTGCATAATATGGTGTTATTCCACATAACCATCTATCCTTGTAATCATCTGTTGAACCTGTTTTTGCTCCTACTTCCATTCCTTTTATCCAACATGTTGTTGCTGTGCCTCCTGCTCCTGTTACTGGTGCTGTTAGTATTTCTTTTAATATATATGCATTTTCTACACTCATTATTTTCTTTGTTTCTTGTTTTGATTCTAGTACAACTTTTCCCTCTGAATCTTCCACCTTTGTATAAAATGTTGGTTCTATATAAACTCCATCATTTGCAACCATTGCATATGCTGCTGCCATTTGAAGTGGTGTGGCACTTGTTGCTCCTAATGCTAAAGATGCTCCTATATCATCATCTGATAATTTTGTGAAGTTCATACTTCTTAAAAACTCTGCTGATTTACTTGGGCCTAATTCTGTTATTATTTTTATATTTACTATATTTGATGAATGTTCTATTGCATGCCTTACTGTTAGTAGTCCATTATACCCACCTGAGTTATGTGGCGCATATCCACCTTTAAATGTTGTTGCTGAATCATCATATACTGTTGCTGCTGTAACTGTACCTGCCTCTAATGCTGGTGCTACAACTCCTATTGGTTTTATTGATGAACCTGGTTGTTTATTACTTTTTGTTGCTCTATTTAATCCACTTGCATTTGAGTCTGTTCCAAGTCCTCCCATACATCCTACTACATATCCTGTTGTTGGTTCTATTATAACCATTGCAGATTGTGTATGTCCTTCGTTTAATAAACTTCCATCTTTTTTCTTTTCTTTTCCATTTACTATATACTTATCTTTTGCATATTCTGCTTCCATCGTTTGTTGTATTGATGTTATTTGTGTTGAGTATATTGTATATCCATTATTTTCAATTGCTTGCCTAGCCGCATCTTCTCTTAGTCCTTGTTCTTCCTTTAATTGTTCTATTGCTTGTTCAATAGCTGCTGCAGTATGATATGAATATCCTGTTGCCCCTGTTACTACTCTTCCTTCTTTAAATGCAATTCCTTTTTCAACTTCTTCTACTGCTGTATTATATTCTTCTTCTGTTAAATTATATCCTAACCCTGATGCCTCTTCCTTAAATTTTGCTAATACTATTTTTGTTTTACTTTTTATTTTATCTATATCTTTTTCTTCAGTACTAAATGGTTTATATGCATTTGGTGCTGGGTTTATTGCTACTAAAAATGCTGATTCTGCTAGACTTAAATCTTTTACATCTTTACTGAAATAGTATTCTGAAGCTGTACCAACTCCATAATATGTACCACCCATTAATATTTTATTTAAGTATAACTCTAATATTTCATTTTTTGATAACACTTTTTCTGTATTATATGCACGTGCCATTTCTCTTATTTTTCTTTGTATACCTGCTAAACCTGAATTATCATCATCTTCAAATGTATTTTTTATATATTGTTGTGTTATTGTACTTCCTCCATAAGAAGAACTACCTCCTCCAAATATAAAACTCACTGTTGCTCCAAGAGTTCGTTGTATATCAATACCTTTATGAGAATAATATCTTTCATCTTCTAATGCTACAAATAGCTTTGGTAGATATTCTGGCATTTCATCAATAGAAACCCATTTTCTATTTTCATCTCCTCTTATTATTGCAACAACATTGCCTTGTGAATCTACAACTTTAGAATTAAAGTTTTTAATAATTAGTTTTTCCCTTGAAACTTTATATTTTGAACTTGAAAATATTCCAATTACTACTGCTATTCCTACAACTGCAAGAATAGCAAAAAATATAAGCATTCCTATAAGAACTTTTTTTAATATTTTTTTATTCTTTTTACCACTTTTCTTTACCTTATACTTTTTTGTTTTTTCTATTTCATTACCATTCTTCTTTTTTCCTTTATTTGTACTCATTTTAATTCCTCCTTAGCACAAAATTGATAGGTATATTATATTATATATTGGTTAAAATTAAAAGGTTTTTTAAGAAAATTTTAAGAAAAAGTTACAATAGATGAAACAAAAGAGATAGGGCAAGTTGGAAACAAAAGGGACGGGGCAAAAAATTTCCAAACTGTGGATAACTTTTAAATA
>CAMXOP010000099.1 GCA_947245665.1 uncultured Clostridiaceae bacterium | reverse complement strand
TTGCCTCGCCCCTGTTTCCTTTCCACTTTTCCACGCCCTGTTTCCTTTTCACGTTACTTTTACTATCTTTTTCCTTATTTTATATAAAAACATAATAAAATTTAAAACAAACGGTAATAATTATAAAAATAGAGTTTTATATAAGGAGAATGTAAATGCAAGAAAAAGAAGAAAAAAATGATATTATAAAAATGTATGAAAAAGAAAGCTTAAAAAATATAGATGAATTTATAAAAGAGAATAATATAGATACAAAAAATGGTTTAAATGAAAAACAAATACAAGAAAATATAAACAAATATGGTTTAAATGAAATAAGGCAAAATAAACCAAAACAATGGTATAATTATTTTTTTGAAAGTCTACTAAGCCCATTTAACTTAATATTATTAGGAATAGCTGTAGTTCTAATATATACAGATGTAATTTTGCCAGAAACAAAGAACTATTCAAACATAATAGTAATACTTATACTAATAGCAGTAAGCACTCTATTAGAATTTTTTGAAGTATTTAAATCAAATAAAGCAGCAGAAAAACTAAAAAGTCTAATAGAAACAAAAGCATTAGTTTTAAGAAATGGAAAAGAAGAAAAGATTGCCTTAAATCAAATAACAGTAGGAGATATTATAATACTTTCAGCAGGAGATATAATACCAGCAGATTTAAAAATAATTGAAGCAAAAGACTTATATGTATCACAATCAACACTAACAGGAGAAAGTGAAGCATCAAGAAAAGTAGTTAACTTAGAAAATAGTAAAATAGAAACAATAACAGATTTAAACAATATATGCTTTATGGGTACAAATGTAACAAGTGGCTATGCAAAAGCAGTAGTAATAAAAACAGGAGACAACACCTACTTTGGAAAAATAGCGCATACAGTAACAAATGGAAAACCCCAAACTGCCTTCCAGAAAGGAATAAAAAGCGTAAGTAAACTATTAATAAAATTTATGTTAGTAATGATACCAATAATATTTATACTAAATGTTAATACCCATGGAACACTAGTAGCATTTACGTTTGCAGTAGCAATAGCAATAGGAATAACCCCACTTTTATTACCAGTAATATTATCATCAAGTCTTGCAAAAGGTGCAGTAAAAATGTCAAAGAAAAAAACAATAATAAAAAAGTTAGACTCAATTCAAAGTTTTGGAGCAATGAACATTCTATGTACAGATAAAACAGGAACACTAACAGAAGATAAAATAGTACTAGAAAAATATTTAGATATAAAAGGTCAAGAAGATATGAATGTACTAAAACATGTATATCTAAATTCATATTTTCAAACAGGTTTAAAGGGAAATATAGATGAGGCAATAATAGCAAGAGGGGAAAAAGAAGGAATAAAAGAGATTGCAAAAGAGTACAAAAAAATAGATGAAATTCCCTTCGACTTTTCAAGAAGAAGACTTTCAATAGTAGTTACAGACGGCCAAAAAGAAAAACTAATAACAAAGGGTGCTATTGAAGAAATATTAAATATATGTACAAAAGTAGAATATAAAGGAGAAGTATTAAACCTTACAGAAGAAATAAAAACAAATATAAAAAATATAGCAAAAAACTTAAACGAACAAGGTCTAAGAGTACTTGGAATATGTGAGAAAACAGACATAAAAGAGATAAAACATTTTGAAGTAAAACACGAAAAAGATATGATACTAATGGGATTTATAGGTTTCCTAGATCCACCAAAAGAAAGTGCCAAAGAAGCAATAAATATGTTAAACAATAATGGAATAAGAGTAATAGTATTAACAGGAGATAACGAATATGTAACAAAAGCAGTATGTGAAAAAGTAGATATAAACACAAAAAGAATAGTATTAGGAAGTAAAATAGATAAACTGTCAGATAAAGCCTTGCAGAGAATATTAAAAGACACAAATATATTTGCAAAACTATCACCAATACAAAAAGCAAGAATAGTAAGGGTATTAGGTGAAATGGGAAATATAGTAGGTTATATGGGAGATGGAATAAACGATAGTCCACCACTAGTAAACTCAGAAGTAGGAATATCAGTAGATACAGCAGTAGATATAGCAAAAGAAACAGCAGATATAATACTACTAGAAAAAGATCTAAAAGTATTAAATGATGGGGTAATAGAAGGGAGAAAAACATTTGGTAACCTAATGAAATATATAAAATTAGCAGCAAGCTTTAACTTTGGAGAAGTAAGTTCAATATTAATAGCAAGCGTACTTTTACCATTTTTTCCAATAACTCCAATACAATTATTAGTGCAAAGCTTAATATATGACATAGGTCAACTTTCATTACCAATGGATAATGTAGATGACGACTATGTAAGAAAACCAAGAAAGTGGAGTATAAAGAGTATAAAAAACTTCATGATAATAATGGGCCCAACAAGTGCAATATTTGACTTAATAATATTTGCTACACTGTGGTTCATATTTGGAATAAGAGAAGCAGCAATATTTCAAACAATATGGTTCTCATATGGAATAATATCAAACCTAATAGGGCTTCATATAATAAGAACATCCAAAAAGCCATTCATAGAAAGTAATAGCTCAAAAGTTGTATATATATTCACAGCTATAATATGTGTTGTAGCAATAATTGTACCATTCACATTTATAGGAAAATTCTTAGGGCTAGTACCTCTGACAGCTCAATATATATTATTCATATTTGCAGTACCAGTAGTATATTGTTTGTTAGCATTGGAGGTTAAGAAGTTATATATAAAAAAATATGAAGATTGGATTTAATGTTCCCATTGGGGACGTTTCCTTTTGGGAACCTAACTTAAAAATAATTTTAAAATATTATCAGATATGTAATAATGCTATAGCTTAAAACAAATAATAAAATATTATTTAGAGAAATATGATAAAACCTTGCCTTAAATTTTAATGAAATTATTTTAATAAATATAAATTTTAGGGCAAATTTTCTTAAAAATATATCAATTAAACAATTATTATTGCTACAATATAGAAAATAATATTTTATAGATTCTAATACTAATGTAATAGTACAAATATACTTAAAATTAAATTATATCTTGTATTATGTATAATAATATGATAAAATTATTAATGTAGCAAATGTTGAAGTTTACAATAGCTCTAAAGGGGGAAATCATTATGGACAAAAATAAATTGAAGGGTTATTTTAAACAATTATGTAATTTATATTATATTGCATATATTGAAAGAAGTCGGATAAAAGAAAAAATTACTAAATTAAAAGAACTAAATCCTTATGAACAGTTAGTAACAATAAGACAACTTATAAAAATGAATATAACACAGGAAATGCGTAAAAAGTATTTTCAATCAAGCTTTTCAAAAGAGACTTTAAGAGTTGAAGCAAATAGATTAAATATAGAATATAAAAAATACAATGAAGAAATGGAACAGTTGGAGGCAGAAGAGGCATTCTGGAGGCAGAGGACATCGAATCTTGAAGAGGAAATTTATGAAATAGTAAAAAATATTCGTAAGTATAGTCTTTCAATAATAATAGCTTCAGATAAAGAAGCTATAGTATTAATACAATATTTCTATAGACATTCTAAACTTTATGAACTTGTTGATTTAGAAAAAAGTAGTATAAAAGAAGGCACGATGCAAAATGGAATACGCAACAAATTCATTCAAGCATGTAAAGAGAAAGATGGAAAAGCAATTGAAAAGTTGTATAAAGAATATTTATAACTGTAAACATCCATCTTATGCTATAATAAGCATAAGATGGGTGTTATTATAATTAAACAATAACATAAACAAAAAATATACATATAATAAAAATAGAAAAATATTAGGAGGTCAAATATGGAATTTATAGGTAATACACCAATAGCAAAAATAAGATATAAATATAAAGGAAAACCAAATTACATATATGCAAAATTAGAATATTATAATTTAACAGGAAGTATAAAAGATAGAATGGCAAATTATATTATAGAAAAAGCAATAAAAAGAGGAGAGCTAAAACAAAAACAAGCAATAATAGAAGCAACAAGTGGAAATACAGGAATTGCAATATCTGCAATAGGTGCAAAGTTAGGTCATCCAGTATATATTTTTATGCCAGATTGGGTAAGTAAAGAAAGAGTAAATATAATGAAAAACTATGGTGCACATGTAAAACTATATTCAGCTAGTGAAGGAGGATTTAAAAGATGTATTAAAGAATCAAAGATCCTAGCAAAAAGAATAAATGGATTTTGCACAAACCAATTTTCAAATAAGGATAATGTATTAGCACATTATGAAACTACAGCAGAAGAAATACTAAAACAAGTACATGAACCAATAGGAGGGTTTGTTTCAGGAATAGGAACAGGCGGAACACTAATGGGAGTAGGCAAAAAATTAAAAAAAGTAAATAGTGCAACTACAATAGCAGCAATAGAACCAGACAAAATGCCACTACTTTCAGAAAATAAAATAATATCAAATCATAAAATAGAGGGAATAGGTGATGATTTTATACCAGACTTAGTAGATAAAAACATAATAGATAAAATAATTATAATAAATGATGATGATGCCATAAATATGGCAAAATTAATTTCTATAAAATTAGGAATAGGAGTAGGCATATCATCAGGAGCAAACTTTATAGGAGCAGCAATTCTAAATGATAGAGTAGAAAACCCAGTAGTAACAATATTTGTAGATGACAATAAAAAATATTTATCAACGCAATTAGGTCAAGAAATAGACAAAAACCCTAATTTTATATCTAATAATATAGAATTAATTAGCTGGGAATAGACAATTTTAACAAAAATATAAAAATTTATTGACAAAATAAATAATAAAAAATATAATGGCTATAATATGTTATCAAGAGTGGACGAGAGAATCGGCTCAGTGACTCCACAGCAACCTATGAAATAAGGTGCTAATACCGACAAAGCAGTAACGCTTTGGCTGATAATTTTCATAAACGAAAATATTAACCTTTGGCGTTGCCAGAGGTTTTCTATATTCTTAGGAAAGTCATCCACGATAGTCAAGTTAGCTGTTCGACATTAGTGAGTTACAAATAACTTATACTAAGCGAAAAAGGACAGTTTACTTAGAATATAGTTATAGAAGAGTTAGATTTTTTTATTTTTTGAATACTAAATATTCTTGAATAACATAAAGATAATAGGAACAAAGAGGTAAAGAAAAAAGAAGGTATGTATTAAATTAGCAACAAATCCAAATAATATAATTGATTTCAAATAAACATACATAATATAACTCCCAACATCTGACCTCCAAATTCCGAAAAAAGAAAGAAGGAATAAAATATGAAGAAATTTTTTACATCAGAAAGTGTAACAGAAGGCCATCCAGATAAACTATGTGACCTAATTTCAGATAGCATTTTAGATAGCTATTTAGAAAAGGATGAAGATTCAAGAGTAGCAGTAGAAACATTTGCATCAAAAGACTTAATAGTAATAGCAGGGCAAATAACATCAAAAGGAGAAGTTGATATAGAAAAACTAGTAAGAAACATACTTAAAGAAATAGGTTATGATAATAGTAAGTTAGACATAGACTACAAAACTTGCCAAATAATAACAAATATAACAAAACAAAGCCTAGATATAGGAATGGGAGTAGATATAGGAGGAGCTGGAGATCAAGGAATAATGTTTGGATATGCCTGTGATGAAACTGAAAATTATATGCCATATGCAATAAACATGGCACATAAATTATCAAAAAAATTAACAGAAGTAAGAAAGATAGGAAAGATACAAGGGTTACGACCAGATGGAAAAGTACAAGTCACAGTAGAATATGAAAATACACGAGTAAAAAGAATAGATACAATACTGATATCCACACAACATGAAGAAAATGTGGATATCGATAAGCTAAAACAAGAAATAACAGAAAAAATAATACACAAAATAGTACCAGAAGATATGATGGATGAGAACACAAAAATATATATAAACCCAACAGGAAGATTTGTAATAGGTGGACCACTAGGAGATACAGGTTTAACAGGAAGAAAAATAATAGTAGATACTTATGGAGGATATAGTAGGCATGGAGGAGGAGCATTTTCAGGAAAAGACGCAAGCAAAGTAGATAGATCAGCTGCATATATGCTAAGACATATAGCAAAAAACATAGTAGCAAATGGATATGCTAAAAAATGTGAAATACAAATATCATATGCAATAGGAATTGAGAAGCCAACATCAATATTAGTAGAAACGTTTGGAACAAATACAATACCAGAAGAAGAAATAGTAGAAAAAATAAGAACTAAGTTTGACTTAACACCAAAAGGAATAATAAAGTATTTACAATTAAATAAGCCAATTTATACAAAAACAACAAACTATGGACACTTTGGAAAAGAAGAATTAGAGTGGGAAAAATTTATAGAATTTTAAAAAATAAAATATGAGA
>CAMXOP010000098.1 GCA_947245665.1 uncultured Clostridiaceae bacterium | reverse complement strand
TGTTGGGACATTTTCTCATTTCTTTACTTAAGACATTATCACATTTCTTTCATACGTCAAACTTAAAAAATTATAAATCTACTTGTAAATATAAATCAAATGATATATAATATATCACTAGAAAAATAAAAATAGGAGAAAATAATGGTAATAAATTATAAAATAATGGAAGAATTATATAAAGAGGCAGGAGAAAGCAGAACTTCTAGAGCAAAGGAGTATGTAAAAGATAAAAAAGTAAATATAACAAAAGTAATTTATGATAATTCTGAAAATTTTGAAATACGTGCTAAAATAAGAGGTAACCGGAGAAATTTATAATACATATATACAAGTAGAAGAAGGAGAAATTACAGATGTATCATGTACCTGCCCAGATTACTATGAACACTATGCAACTTGTAAGCATATATTAGCAACCATAATAGAATTTAACCAAAACAGTAACTATATAAGAATTTTCTCATCAGAAAATAGTAATAAAGATACAGATATATCTTTATATAAAACTTTTAATGAAAATAAGCATAATGAAAAATATAGAGCATTTAAACAATTAATAAAGCAATTTCACTATACAAAATACGATGAAAACCAAAGTAATCAAATAATTCCTCATACAATAAAATTAGAACCAAAATTAATATATAACTCATATAGTAAAAGTTTAAAAATGGAATTAAAAATCGGAAGTAAAAGTATGTATGTACTAAAAAGCCTTCCAGAATTTTATGAGAGAATGATAAAAGAAGAATATTATTCATATGGAGCAAAACTTGCATTCAGACATACAAAAGAAGTATTTGAACCCAATAGTATAGAAATATTAAATTATGTTTTAAAATATGCTGAAATAATAAAATATGCCAATGAATCTTCAAAAGTATATTCATACTATGGAAGCACATTAAACGATAGATATATAACAATATCAAATACAGGAATAGACGAATTATTTGAAGTTTTCAAAAATAGTAACATATTGTGGGAAAGAGATGGAAAACAAAGTAAATTATTTTTTAATAATGAAAATCCAGAAGTTAAATTCTATGTAGAAGAAGTAGAAAAAAATGAATATAAAATGTACCCTAATATAGATATATATGAATATGAGATAATACAAGGAAGAGATTATACATACCTTTTAAAAAATGATATATTGTATAAATGTACAAAAGAATTTAAAGAGAACGAACTAAAATTATTACAAATATTTAGAACAAATTTTCAAACAGAAATAAACTTTCCAAAACAAGAATTACCACAATTATTTTCATTAGTATTTCCAAAAGTAAAGAAAAGTATGGAATTAGAAAAATTAAATGAAGAAGAAATAGAAAAATATATTCCACAAGAATTGTATGTAAAATTATATTTGGATTATGATAATACAAATTATATAACAGCAGATATAAAATTTGTATATGGACAACAGGAATTTAACCCATTAGTAGAGCAAACACTAGAAATAGCAAGAGATATAGCTAAAGAAGATGAAGTATTAGAAATGTTTAGAAAAGTTGGGTTCATGTTAGATGTACAAAATTCAAGACTAATACTTACAAATGAACAAGCAATTTATAACTTTTTAGAAACTGAAGTAGAAGAATTCATGCAAAAGTTTGAAGTATTAGCTACAGAAAACTTTAAACAAAAAGAAATAAAACAGCCAAAAGTAAGTACATTAGGAGTAAGAATAGAAAATAACTTATTAAAAATAGATATTGAAGGATTAGACTTTGATGTAGAAGAACTAAAAGAAATTATGACCAAATATAAATTAAAGAAAAAATATCATAGATTAAAAGATGGAAGTTTTTTAAAACTAGAAGAAAATGAAACAATTGATTTTATAGATGGGGTAACATCTGGAATAGACATAGACTATAGTCAAATAGAAAAAGGTGAAATAAGGCTGCCAGTATATAGAAGTATGTATTTAGAAAGATTACTTCAAAATGTAAAAACAACTTCTATAATAAGAAATGATGAATACAAAACATTAGTAAATAAAATAGAAGAAAGAGAGATTAATACTAATATAGAACTGCCAAAAAACTTAAGTGCAGATTTAAGAAGTTACCAAAAAGTAGGCTATGAATGGCTAAAAATATTAGATGAATACAAATTTGGAGGAATTTTAGCAGATGATATGGGACTAGGAAAAACACTTCAATTAATATCAGTAATACTTTCATATGTGCAAAAAGAGAAAAATGCAAAGCCAAGTATAGTAGTATGTCCAAGTTCACTTAGCTTAAACTGGGCAAACGAGATAAATAAATTTGCTAAAGAATTAAAAGTATTAGTAATAAGAGGAAATTCAGAAGAAAGAAGAAAACAAATAAGAAATATACAAAAATACAATATTGTAATTACATCTTATGACTTATTAAAAAGGGATATTGAAATTTATGAAGAACAAAACTATGAATTTAAATATATAATAGCAGATGAAGCACAATACATAAAAAATAATAATACACAAAATGCAAAAGCAATAAAAAAAATAAATGCTGAAACAAGGTATGCACTAACAGGAACACCAATAGAAAATTCACTTTCAGAGCTATGGTCAATATTTGACTATATAATGCCAGGATATTTATTTAGTTATAAAAAATTTAAAGAAAACTATGAAATTCCAATAGTAAAAGACGAAGATAGCCAATCTATGAAAAAACTAAAAATGCTAATAGAACCATTTATATTAAGAAGAGTAAAAAGTGAAGTATTAACAGAGTTGCCAGATAAAACAATAACAATACTAAATAACGAAATGCAAGAAGAACAACAAAAGATATATCTATCATATTTGCAAAATGCAAAACAGGAAGCTATGAACGAAATAAATGCAAATGGTTTTGAAAAGAGTCAAATAAAAATTCTAGCATTATTAATAAGGTTAAGGCAAATATGTTGTCACCCAGGGTTATTTATAGATAACTACAAAGGTGAAAGTAGTAAACTAAACCAATGTATGCAACTCATAAAAGATGCAGTAGAAGCAGGGCATAAAATATTATTATTTTCTGGATATACAGGAATGTTTAACTTAATAGAAAAACAACTAGAAAAGCAAAATATAAAATATTTTAAACTAACAGGAGCGACAAAAGTAGGAGAAAGAATAAAGCTAGTTGATGAATTCAATGAAAACGAAGAAATAAAAGTATTTCTAATATCATTAAAAGCAGGAGGAACAGGTCTAAATTTAATAGGAGCAGATATGGTAATACATTATGATCCATGGTGGAATATATCAGCTGAAAATCAAGCAACAGACAGAACATATAGAATAGGACAAAAGAAAAATGTACAAGTATATAAACTAATAACAAAAAATTCAATAGAAGAAAAAATATATGATTTACAGCAAAAAAAAGCAAAATTAATAGACAATATGTTATCAACAAACGAAACATTTATAAATAAATTATCAAAAGAAGATATAATAGAATTATTTAAATAAAAATAAAGGAATAAGAAAATGAATGATTATATAACAATAATAGGCGGAGGTTTAGCAGGAGCAGAGGCCGCATATCAAATAGCAAAAGCAGGAATAAAAGTAAAATTATATGAAATGAAGCCAGTAAAATTTTCACCTGCACATACTAATAAAAATTTAGCAGAAATAGTTTGCAGTAATTCTTTTAAATCAAACTTACATACAAATGCCTGTGGCTTACTAAAAGAAGAACTGAGAATACTAGATAGCCTTCTTATAAAAATTGCAGATGAAACCAGTGTACCAGCAGGTCAAGCATTAGCAGTAGATAGGGAGAAATTTGCTGAAAAAGTAACAATAGAACTAGAAAAAAATGATAATATACAAATAATAAATGAAGAAATACAAGATGTAGAAAAAATAGCAAAAGAAGGAATTGCAATTGTAGCAACAGGACCATTAACATCAGAAGCACTATCTAAAAATATAGGAAAAATAACAGGGGAAGATAAGCTAGCATTCTATGATGCGGCAGCTCCAATAGTAGAGAAAGATAGTATAAACATGAATATAGCATTTTATGGTGACAGATATGACCAAGAAAGAGGAAAAGACGAAGAAGTAGAACAATGGAAAAAAAGAATAAAAAGTCAAACAGCAAGTTATATAAACCTTCCAATGAATAAAGAAGAATATGAAAAATTCTGGAATGAATTAGTAAATGCTGAAGTAGTAGAGCTACACGAATTTGAAAAAAGAGAAATATTTGAAGGTTGTATGCCAGTAGAAGTAATGGCAAAAAGAGGAATAGATACATTAAGATATGGGCCATTAAAACCAGTAGGGTTTACAGACATACGAACAGGGAAAAGACCATATGCATTAGTACAACTAAGGCAAGATAATGAAGAAGGAACAATATACAATATAGTAGGATTTCAAACAAATTTAAAATTTGGAGAACAAAAAAGAGTATTTAGCCTAATACCAGGACTAGAAAAAGCAGAATTTATAAAATATGGAGTAATGCATAGAAATACATTCATAAATTCACCAGAACTTTTAGATGCAACATATAACTTAAAGAAAAATAATAATATATATTTTGCAGGGCAAATAACAGGAGTAGAAGGATATGTGGAATCAATAAGCTCTGGAATGGTTGCAGCCCTAAATGCAATAGAGAAATATAAACAAACTAAAAAACAAATAATATTCCCAAAAGAAACAATGATAGGGGCTTTAGCCAATTACATATCAAATAAAAATGAAAAATTTCAACCAATGAATGCGAATTTTGGGATATTGCCACAACTGCCAGAAAAAATAAAAGATAAAAAAGAAAAATACGGAAAGCTAGCGGATAGAGCAATACAGAAAATCAATAACACATAAGAGATACATATTATGTATCTCTTATCTTTGCTTAGAAACTATGAAAAATATTAAAATTGTATTACATTACAATAAAATGAACATAATACGCTTGAAAATTATGTCATTTTATGCTAAAATCATAGTATAGTTAATTAAAATATGGAGGGTAATATTATGAAAGAGAAGAAACAATTGAAGTTTAGAATAAAAACTTTTGCAGACTTTAAGAGATTTACAAGTAAACAACTAAATAACATAGTAGAAAAATTTAGAACAAATAATAAGGAACTAACCAATTTATCATTAGAAGAACTTTTAGAAAAACAAAAATTTGTAGGAGCTATGAAAGCAGTTGTAAGACAAAGCTTAGTAAATAGAGCAGATAAAAGCAAAGAAGTAACTAAAAAGAGAATGATACAAAATATAAAAGAATTAAAAGAACAAAATACAGCAAATGAAGAAAAATTTCAAAATAAAGAAATTAGTGAGAAAGAGCATGAAAAAGCAAGTAGAAAAATAGAATATCAAGCCTATAAAATAGATAAAGAAATATATACAAAAAATTTAGGTGCAAAAGATCAAGAAAAGCCTAAAAACCCAGTTATACAAAGAAGTATTAAAAATGTAAAGAATGCAGCAAAAGTAGTAGGAAAAGGAATAGTGAAAGGCGCTAGTATAGCAGCAGGTGCAGTAGCATTCCCATTTGTTATTGCATATAAAGGAGCAAAGGCAGGAGTAAAAGCAATAGGAAGAGGAGCAAAAATGCTAAAAAGAGGAGCAACAGTAGCAAGTTTAACAGCAGGAAAAGTAGCAGGAAATGTAAAAGAACAAGTACAAACAGCAAAAATACAAGTAAAAAGAGAAATGTATGAAAATGCTAATGAAGAAGAGAAAAAAGAAATTCTTACAAATGATCATATAGCAGCTCTAAAAGAAAATGCAAAAAGAGAAAGAGAAGCAGCAAGAAGAGAAAGCCTGCATATGGATAAAAATGAGCAAACTATAAATCATGAAAAAGCAATTGAAAGAGTAGAAGGTGAAATATTAACACCAGAAGAAATAAAAAAAGTATATGGAGAACAAGAAAAATAAGCAAAAAATATTGACATATATACATAAAAATGATACAATATAACCGCTAGTGTAAAATGCCAGTAAATGGTATTTCCGCAAGCGGTTTTTATTGTAATAAAAATGTTACAATAAATAAAAAATCAAGGAGGTGAAATTTAAGTGCCAACAATTAACCAATTAGTAAGAAAAGGAAGACATACTCAAAAAACTAAATCTACATCACCAGCTCTACAACATGGTTACAATACAATGAAAAAAAGAGTAACAAATAAGAGAGCACCACAAAAAAGAGGTGTATGTACAGTAGTAAAAACAGTAACTCCAAAGAAACCAAACTCAGCTTTAAGAAAAGTAGCCAGAGTTAGACTTTCAAACGGTTACGAAGTAACTTCTTATATTCCAGGAATAGGACACAACTTACAAGAGCATAGCGTTGTTCTAATAAGAGGAGGAAGAGTAAAAGACCTACCAGGTGTTCGTTACCATATAATAAGAGGAACATTAGATACAGCAGGTGTTAAAGACAGAATGCAAGCTAGATCTAAATATGGAGCAA
>CAMXOP010000097.1 GCA_947245665.1 uncultured Clostridiaceae bacterium | reverse complement strand
CAAGTTATCAATCGGAAGGAAATCCGATTTACACAACTTTTACGATAGGCTCAATCCAGCTCTTATTGAGCTGAATTTTTGTGTTTTGTATTATTATTTTAGGTTGCTTTTTAAAATTCTACCATATTAAAACATTTTGATTCTTCTCGCATTATTTATTGCTCATTTCTTTGCAGTCTTTCTTAAGCATTATCTTTACTAATTGTTGGAATGATCATCGTTGATTTACCAATTTACGGTTTTCCAAAATATTTTAACTGTTCAATTCCTTATACTTCTTTAAGTTGTTTTATTTGTATATTATTAAGTTATTTTTGTTTTCTTGATATTTAAGATTTTCACTTTTTCTATTTATGAAAATATTATATGAATTATATTTTTTAGATTTTTCTTTTTCTATGATTTCTATGTCAATTTTTTATTTTTGATATTGTGCTGCCCAATAATCTCTAAAGATAATTATTAGAAATGTTTTGGTTTCATCTAATAATTCTTGGTGTATAAAATTCTTATTCGTGCTTACATATTCCAACTTTATTTTGGGACATATCTTAATATATATATAATTTCTTTATATGCTTTTGAATAGTTGTCTACAACTTTTTGATTCTCTTGACGATTGATACAAATAGCAATTAATTCATTATTTTCATTTTAATATAAAATTTATAAGCTTTCAAGTTATCTTATAAAAATCTTTTATATTCATTGATAAAACAATATATTTATGATAATATCCATATATATATGAGTAATTTTGAATAAAGGAGGAGATTTATAATGAAGTTTTATATAGGTTCTGGATTAAAAAATTACGAATTAGTTAATTATTATTCAAAAATATTGAAGGAATATAGTTGGGAACACACTTATGATTGGACAAATAACCTTAATAATAATAATTGGACTATTGAAGATTTAAAAGAAATTTCTACATTAGAACAAAAAGGTATTATTGAGTCTGATGTTGTTATTATATTATTACCTGCAGGAAGAGGAACACATATTGAATTAGGAATGGCATTAGCATTAAATAAAAAGATATTTTTATGTTCTACTACTAAAGACGAATTTAATATTAAAAATACGGTTGGCTTTTATCAATTATCTTGTATTGAAAAATTAGTAGGAACTGCAGATGAAAACCTAAAAAGAATAATAAATACAAGTAAGTAGTAAAGAAAGAGAATATTTTAAAATGGAACAAAATGTAAAAAAATAGAAAAAAGTATAAAAATATACCCTATATTTTCATTATTTATAGTAGATTTTATATTTTTTAAATCAATAGATACATTGTTTTTTACATTAGTAAAAGAACTAAATACAAGTTTTTGTTTTAGGTATTCCTCAAATTGTAGTACTTGTTTAATTATTGTCATTTCAAGTACCATCCGTTCTTTTTGGATTTGTATAATTCTTTGCAAAAGAAAAATCAATCATTTTATTGATTGATTTTCATATCTATCTGTTCTATAAAGGAAAGGTTCGAACAGAAATGTGTTGGTGCGGATGGTCAATTTACTGTATTTTGAATGATTTTATATGATTTTTTGCATATACAATTTAATACATTTTTGACACTTTTATAAAATATTTTAAATTTCCAATTTATACAAACTATTTTGGCGATTACCTGTATTGCATTATTTATTGCATTAGTTTTTAATGTAATGCATAAAAAGGGAAATACACCATAGATAAAAATTTATTATTGCTTCGTAGAATGGTTAAAGTAGCCATAATACCAGTAAAAAC
This sequence comes from uncultured Clostridiaceae bacterium, assembly GCA_947245665.1. Lineage (GTDB taxonomy): Bacteria > Bacillota > Clostridia > TANB77 > CAG-508 > UMGS1663. The sequence goes on along the minus strand of CAMXOP010000097.1, from coordinate 4,741 downwards.
ACTACCCTTTTAATTCCCTACGTGTTTTTACTTAATTTTTATATATGGTTTGATTATACATTAAAAAATCGGTTAAGTAAATAAAAACTTAATCGACTTTATTATTTCTTTTCAATAACTATTGTTACATGATGCACTTCTGCAATTTTATACAATGTATCTATATAATATCTACTTCTACCTGCTTCATAATCTTGTATTGTTCTTTCAGCTTTACCAATACTTTTACCGAACTCTTTTTGTGTTAATTCAGTCCATTCACGAATTATACGAATAACATCTTTAGGCTCGTAATCGCTCAAACATATTCTCAACTGCATTTCCTCCAATTTTTACTTATATTATTTACATTCTAACAGTAAAAATGTATAATTTAAGAGAAAAGCACGTTGACGACATGTGTGATTTTTTATAAAGAGGAGGAAAATTACAATGTTTTCATTACATGCAAATGGTAAGACATGGGCAGAAATGATACCAGAAGAACAAAAAGTCTGCTTAATAATAGTAGGAATAATGGCTTTAGCATTAGTAGTTTATGGAATATACTACTTTTTCAAGAATAAAAAAAGATAAATAAAGTATAAATTATTGTTTTTTATCGAATATTGTAATATACTTAAATTAGATTTAATAAAATAAGTTAGTTATGAAAGGAATGTCTTATATGTATTGTAGTAAATGTGGAAATGAAATAATAGAAGGAAGTATATTTTGTAGTAGCTGTGGAAACAAAATAGAACAAGTAAATAACAATACTATAAATGAAAGTACAAAATCACAAAATAATACTATTAATGAACAACACAAATCAAAAGAGCAAATAGATAAAAATTCAAAACCACGAAACAAGAAAAACAAAATAATTATTTCTATAATAATTGGAATTGTTGCAATAGGCATACTAGTATCTGGTATAGCAATAATAAACAAAGGAAAAAATAATGATGAAATAAAATCACAATATAATGAAGAAGTAAGCTTACAATATAATATTAAATATGTATATGAAGATAGTTATATTACTTTTTTTGAAGATGGAACTTATACAAGAAATGTTGAAGGAATTACAACAGCAAATTATACTTTTAACAACGAAACAAAAGAAATTATATGCAAAGAAATACAGAATGTAGATGGCTATGAAATGGATTTAGAAATGTTTTTTAAATACTTAAATGAAAAAGAAATACAAAAAACATCAATGAAAGTATTGGGAATTGTGCCTAATGGTGTTAAATTTGGGGAGATATACAGTACAGATAATACATTAAAAGAGAAACAAGAAGATTATGATTTAGATAGTAACTCACAAGACAATAGCTCATCAAATAGTAATAATTATTCCTACAACAATACAATAGATAGTACAAATAAAACAGAAAGAGAAGACTTAATAGAAAGTCTTGAATTTCATGAATTACGAGGTTGGATTTCCTCTGAAAAACGTAAAGAATTGGAAAAATGTAGTGATACAGAATTAAAAGAAAGATTAGATAAAATCTATAAAAATATAGGCATTCAAGAAGAATATAATAATAAATATGCTGAACAATTAAAAGAAATATTCAGTAAAAAAATTAATGTTGAGCTAAATAATAGTGAAGATAATTATTATATTTATACACCGTCAAATAAAATACAACCAAAAGCACGAGTTGAGTATGTAGCTATAAATGAGCAAGGTATTAGTACGATATATTATTCAGTTGAAATGACTTTAACAATTACAGATACATACAAACGACAACATACTACAGAAGAAATTACAACAAAAAAATATTATAAAGTTACAAATATTCACGAACTCGATAACATTATAAAAATTAATAACTATGATACTCAATCAACTCAGGATGAAATAAATAATGCTATTAATGCTACTATTGAAGAGCGAATTCATACATACCATTCATCTGGTTTACCATATTATTTTTATAATACTGGAAAATATGTATTATATTATTTATCAGATGAAGATAGGGATATGTTGTAAGAAAGGAGAATTTTATATGTATTGTAATAAATGTGGAAACAAAATAAGTGATGAAAGTGTATTTTGTAATAAATGTGGAAATAAGATAGAACAAGTAAGTACACAATCTATGAATGAAAATCTGCAATCACAAAATACTGTAATTGATAACTCAATTAAATCAAATAATGAAAATATCAATGAAAAACCAAAAGCAACAAAAAAGACTAATGCTATTATAATAATTGCTATTATTGTTATTGGCTTAATATTTGGTGTTGGTTTTGCAATGTTTAATGATAATTCTAGCGATGATGTATCTGTTAGAATAAAACAAAGTTATGTAACTAGTGATAAAGAAATGAGAATATTGTTTTTTGATAATGGCTCTTGTATAATGTATGAGTCAGGTGCAACTCAAGATGAAACATTTCCTGCTCTTTATACAATAGATAAAGAAAATAAAGAAATAATATTAAAATTTGATAATGGCTCAATTTTTGGTTTTGAATATATTAGTTCAACTAGTATAAGACTTGCATACCATATAGAAAATGGACGAAAAATAACAGACTCCATACTTTTTACATTAGATGAAAAGTTTATGAAATAATAAATTTAATAACACAAAAATACCTACTAATTAAATTTAGTGTGTATTTTTATATGCTAAATTGCTGTTATTCACTTTTAGTTTTCCGATAACACTCCCCCTACTCCTATGTTATATAATGTTCATAAGAGGTAAGAAATGGATAAAACAAGGGTAGAAACATCTTTTAATCTAATAAATAATGACAGCGACAATATACGAAAAATAGTAACTAATAAAGCCTATTCTCTATATGGAAACCCTTTACCACAAGAAATACAAGAAAGATTAGATATAGAGTTAAATTCGATTATAGAAAATGGTTTTGATACGATCTATATGATTACAAGTAAATTAGTAGAAAAATCAAAAGAATATGGTTATTTAACAGGATATATGGGCTGTATAGGTAGTTCACTTGTTGCGTACTTGTTAGGAAGATTAGCAAACGGAATCTTTGAAATAGTAAGACTTAAAGGACAATTAAAATTATATAGAAAAAGTCTAATTGTTTACTATGTTTCCTTGATTGGACTAGATACACTAGCATATTTACTTACTAAGAACTTAACATTATTATTTGTTGCAACTATAATATCTTGGCTTATTTCGATTATATATATGTTATATAACTTGAAATTAAAGTTTGAATTTCCAAATAAAGAGTCTTTGAAAAATGTAATTAAATATGGATTTGCATATTCTTCAGAGAGATTATTATCTAGAATATTTTTACTATTATATGGAGTGGTTGCAAGTCATATGGGAACTGAAAATTATGGAATACACACTATTTGTTATTCTGTATGTTTAACTTTAGAGATTATTACAAATGCATATCAAGCAACTTTGATGATTAAAGTTCCAAAAGGCAATACTTATAAAGAACAATATGATAATTGTATGAATATGAGAAACAAATGCTTTCCTTTAATTATTACATTAAATTTTGTATTTGCATTTATCTATTTGATAATATCACATGGTAGTTTGCCATTATATAAATGTTTTCCATATATTATATTCTATTCACTTGGCGTATTTGGACTATATCCATATGAAACATATAAAACATTATGTATTACTCAAGGAAAATCATTTATATTGCTTATAGGCTCTACTATTGGTGTCATAATAAGATTTTCAATATGTTTATTATTTATAAATACTTCTTTTTCATTGTTTATATTTGGAATAGTAAACTTTATTGACTTCTATTCTAGAAGTATAGTTTATAGATTGGTTTTATCTAAATTATATAAGAAAGAAAACTTGCCTATAAGAAGAAATGGAGATGAAACATTAAATGTATGATTATGTATTACAATATGGTTTTGATAAAGAAACACAAGGTTATATTCAAAGCATTAAAAATACTTTAAAATCAAATAATGTTATTGATAGAGAAAGAAATTGGCTACCTCATATAACTATTGATTTATATGATTGTAAGAATAAAAATGAATTTATAGAAAAACTGGACAAGATAGTTCAAAATATAAGTAGTTTTAATATTGAATTTAGAAATTTAAATGATTTTGATAATGAAACTTTGTATATAGAACCATATAATAAAGATAATTTAATGAATTTGAAATCTATATTTGATGAAAAGTTAAAATCGTATAGATTAGAAAGAAGATTGAAAAGAGTTTATAGACCTCATGTTACATTATGTACAAATAATGATTCATATATTGCATATAAAATTGCTGATGAAGAATTTTTACCTTTCAATGCAACAATTAAGTATATATGGTGTTATAATCAAGATATGGAATTAGTAAAGGAATATATTTTAAAAGATATATAAAAATTCATATTTTAGGATTTTTTAAAAGACTTTACTGAAGATTCTTGATTTTCCATAAAAAATATACTATAAATATATTGAGTGGTACTCAAGAAACTTTCGAAGCCTTGAGTCATTTTTATTTTTAATAAAGTTGACAAAAACACTTGATAAAAGACAAAAGTTTGATGTGCTATAAAAACATAATATATCGGCAAGGAGTGAGATTTTATGAAACTAGTCTATATAAATTGTTTAAAGCAATTAAGAAATTTTAGAAAAAGTCTAAAATTAGATAAAGATATAAAAAGAGGAAGATTATATTTTACTTGGATTAAAGATAAAACAGAAAAAATAGCAAATGAAAAAGATGATAATTATA
>CAMXOP010000096.1 GCA_947245665.1 uncultured Clostridiaceae bacterium | reverse complement strand
TCTTTATATTTTATCACGGAAGGATTTATTTACACAACTTTTTCTATACTCTCATTATACACGAGGATATGCTTTATATTCATTAGTTAAACCAGTAATATAATCTATTGATGTTCCATAAAATATAGCAAGTTTTTTTAACAATTCAATAGGAATTTGCCTTTTTTCACTTTCATATTGTTGATATGTATTTTGTTTACAACTTAGTACTCGAGCTATTTGAACTTGAGTATAGTCATTATCTTCTCTTAAATCTCGTAATCTTAACATATTATATCACTCCTTATTAATATAATATAAAATCTCAAATTGAAGTATTGACTTTTATCTCACTATGTGATAACTTAAACATAACCTCATTATGAGAAAAAAATAAGGAGTAGTATAGTAAAAATGAAAGAATGTTTAAGAAATAGAAAAGGGATAACAATAATTTCACTTATAATTACAATCATATTATTAATAATACTAGCAGGCTTAGCAATAAATATAGGATTAGGAGAAAATAGTTTACTAAATAAAGCAAAATATGCCACAGAAGAAACAAATAAACAAACAGCAACAGAAAAGATAAACTTAAAAATAACAACAGCACAAATAAATAAATTTTCAGAAGAACAAAGAATGCCAACACTAAAGGAACTATCAAACATACTTGAAAATGACAATGAAATAGCCTATGTTACAGAAAAAAGTCAAATAGCAAGTACAAAATACGAAGTAGGAGAAAATCCAAAATCTATATATACAAAATTAAAAGACTATAATTATGAGTTTGAGATAAATTCATCATTAGAATTAGCTTCAATTAATGGGGTAAAAATAGCAAAAGGTAATAATGAAATATCAATATATCCAGACTATGCAAATCAAGAAAAAATAATTTTTACGAATAAATCATGGGAAGCAGATAGAGATGGATATGTTCAAATATTTTTTCAATATACTGGCAATAAACCTAATTCAGGAAATTCAGTAGATATTAACGGAAAACAAGTGTTTTGGTCAAGCGTTGAAGCCAATTGGTGCAATATATATACGCCACTATTGATGGTAAAAAAAGGAGATATAATACAATATTCAAATTCAGCACAAAATGTACATACATATTATTATCCATTTAGATAATAATGAAAATAAAAAGAGACTAAGAATAATACACACAAAGTTTACAAAAACTAGAAAAAATGTTTATTTTTTCTAGTTTTTATGTTATAATGCAAATTAGGTTAAAATGAAATGAGGTAATAGAAATGGTAACAATAAAATCAAAGCAAGAAATAGAAAAAATGAGAGAAGCATGTCGTATAGCAGCTTTAGCACAGCAAGAAATAGAAAAAATGATAAGACCAGGAATATCAACTTGGGAATTAGATAAAATAGCAGAAAATACAATGAGGGTAAATGGTGCTATTCCAGCAGAAAAAGGATATCCAAGTGGAGTAAAAGGAATACCACCATTTCCAGGTTCAATATGTGCATCTGTAAACGATGAAGTAATACATGGTATACCTTCTAAAAAAGTAATATTAAAAGAAGGAGACATAGTAAGTATAGACTTAGTAGCACTAAAAGATGGATTTAATGGAGACTGTGCAAGAACATACATAGTAGGAAATATAGATAAAGAAACAAAAAGGCTAATAGATGTAACAAAACAAGCTTTTTTTGAAGGAATAAAATATGCTAAAAAAGGAAACAGAATAGGGGATGTATCACATGCAATAGGAGAATATGTACAAAAAAATGGATTTAGTGTAGTAAAAGAATTTCAAGGACATGGAATAGGGAGGCAAATGCATGAAGATCCAGGAATACCAAACTATGGAAAAGCAGGAAGAGGAATAAGGTTAGAACCAGGAATGACACTAGCAATAGAACCAATGGTTATATATGGAAAAGAAGGAATTTTAGAATTAGATGACGGATGGACAATAATAAGTGAAGATGGAACAAATGCAGCACATTATGAAAATACAATTTTAATTACAGAAAATGAACCAGAAATATTGACAATACTATAAAAATGTTATATACTATATACATTATTATGTACTATTATGTACATAAATTGATTATATCATATAAAATGGAGTTAGAAGTTAGATGTATAGGCTTAATCCGTAAGAAAAGCAAAAAATATAATTATGCCAAAGAAATCAAACTTTCAACATCCAATTAGGAGGGAAAAATGGCAAAAGAAGATGTTATTGAAGTTGAAGGAACTGTTGTAGAAACACTTCCAAATACAAATTTTAAAGTAGAACTTGAAAATGGACATCAAATATTAGCTCATATCTCTGGAAAACTAAGAATGAACTACATAAAAATACTACCAGGAGATAAAGTAAGAATAGAACTTTCACCATATGATTTAACACGTGGAAGAATTACATGGAGAGCTAAATAAAAAAGTAACCCAAATAAATAAAAATATATAAACATCTAAACAGGAGGTGTATAAAAGTGAAAGTAAGACCATCAGTTAAGAAAATATGCGACAAATGCAAAGTAATAAAAAGAAAAGGTGTTATAAGGGTAATATGCGAAAACCCAAAACACAAACAAAGACAAGGATAATTTAAAACTTTATTTTGATATTAACACAAGTCTATGAAGCGGCTGTAAACTTTAAAAGTTTATAAATTTTAAGATTTGTGTTTATATACATGTCTAAAGGAAATTTAAAGATTGGACCTTTCCAATGCATTTCACCTTTAAATATTTATTTAGACGAATTAATAATTAAATTTATAACGGAGGTGCTAAAAAATATGGCTCGTATAGCAGGAGTAGATTTACCTAGAGAAAAAAGAGTAGAAATAGGACTTACATATATATATGGTATAGGACTAGCTAGTTCACAAAAAATATTAAAAGAAGCTGGAGTTAATCCAGATACTAGAGTAAAAGACTTAACAGAAGACCAAGAGCAAGCAATTAGAAAAGCTATGGAAGGATTTACTGTAGAAGGTGACTTACGTAGAGAAGTAGCATTAAATATTAAAAGATTAATGGAAATTGGTTGCTACAGAGGTTTAAGACATAGAAGAAACTTACCAGCAAGAGGACAAAGAACAAAAACTAATGCTCGTACAAGAAAAGGACCAAGAAAACTAGTAAGCAAAAGTAAGAAAAAATAGATAGAAAAATAAAAAAATAGGAGGTAACCTTAAATGGCAAAAGCTGTAACAAAAAGAACAACACCTAGAAGAAGAGATAGAAAAAACATCGAAAAAGGTATGGCACATATTCATTCTAGTTTTAATAATACAATAGTTACAATAACAGATGTTCAAGGAAATGCAATTTCTTGGGCAAGTGCTGGAGAACTTGGATTTAAAGGTTCAAGAAAAAGCACACCATTTGCAGCAGGAGAAGCTGCAGAAACAGCTGCAAAAGCAGCAATGGAACATGGTTTAAAAACAGTAGAAGTATTTGTAAAAGGACCAGGTTCAGGACGTGAAGCAGCAATAAGATCATTACAAACAGCAGGTCTAGAAATAAGTAGCATAAAAGATGTTACACCAATTCCACATAATGGATGTAGACCACCAAAAAGAAGAAGAGTATAAAATAATCGTAATACCCCGCGTGGAACATATTTTGTCACAAAAGCAATGACCATAGGGAAAGATGTGTCCCCCGTCAGAAACTTGAACAAAGTAGAGAATGATGCGAGGAGATTAAAAATATGATAAGGAGGAAAAAGTAAAATGGCAAGATATAAAGATGAACAATGCCGTATTTGCCGTAGAGAAGGACAAAAGTTATTCTTAAAAGGTTCAAGATGTTACACAGATAAATGTAGTATATCAAGAAGAAATTATGCACCAGGACAAAATGGACAAAAAAAGAAAAAACTTTCAGAATATGGTACTCAATTAAGAGAAAAACAAAAAACAAAATCATTTTATGGTGTTAGTGAAAAGCAATTCAGAAAATATTTTGATATGGCTTCTAACACAAAAGGTAAAACAGGTGAAGTTTTACTACAAATATTAGAAAGTAGATTAGATAATGTAGTATATAGATTAGGATACGGTTCTTCAAGAGCACAAGCAAGAATGTTAATCGTTCATGGAGCATTTGAAGTAAACGGACATAAAGTAGATATCCCATCATACCTAGTAAAACCAGGAGATGCAATAGCAGTAAGAGAAATAAGAAAAGATAATGGAGCAATAAAACTAAATGTAGAAGAAAATGCAGCAAGACCAGTTCCAGAATGGCTAGAAAAAAATGTAGAAACTCTAAGTGGTAAAGTATTAAGATTAGCATCAAGAGAAGATGTTGATATTCCAGTAGAAGAACATTTAATAGTAGAGCTTTACTCAAAATAATAGCTAGAAGTTAGAAAATTGAGAATTTAGAAATTAGAAACCTGAGGTAGAAAACTTATAAGTAAAATAAAAAGGTGAAGTAGAGTATAAAAAAGGGTAAAAAGATTAGAAATACAAAGTTCTAATCTCTAACCTCTAACCTCTAACTTCTAAAAATTAGGAGGTAAAAATGATAGAATTTGAAAAGCCAAATATTAAATGCTTAGAAATTGATAACGAAGCAAACTATGCTAAATTTGTATGCGAACCATTAGAACGTGGTTATGGTGTTACAATAGGTAATTCATTAAGAAGAATATTACTTTCTTCATTACCAGGAGCAGCAATAACAAGCGTAAAAATAGAAGGTGTAGTACATGAATTCTCATGTATTCCAAATGTAGTAGAAGATGTACCAGAAATAATAGTTAATTTAAAAATGGTAAGACTAAAACTTCATGAAAACGAAGAAAAAGTTATAAGAATAGATGTAAAAGGAGAAGGAGAAGTAAAAGCAGGAGATATCATAACAGATAGTTCTGTAGAAATATTAAATCCAGATTTACATATAGCTACATTATCAGAAGGTGCACATCTTCAAATGGAAATGACAGTAGATATGGGAAGAGGTTATAACTCAGCAGAAAAAAACAAGAAAGATGGAATGGCCTTAGGAGTATTACCAATAGATTCAATATATACACCAGTAAAAAAAGTTAATTATTCAGTAGAAAATACAAGAGTAGGGCAAAACATAGACTATGATAAATTAACTATAGAATTATGGACAGATGGAGGATTAGCTCCATATGAAGCACTAAGTTTAGCAGCAAAAGTTATGACAGGACATTTAGAGCTATTCATAGATTTATCTGAAACAGCAAAAAATACTCAAATAATGATTGAAAAAGAAGAAAACAAAAAAGAGAAAGTTCTAGAAATGTCAATAGAAGACTTAGAACTATCTGTAAGATCATTTAATTGTTTAAAAAGAGCAAATATATCAACTGTAGAAGATATAGTAAAAATGACAGAATCAGAAATGATGAAAGTAAGAAATTTAGGAAAGAAATCATTGGATGAAGTAATAGCAAAATTACATTCACTAGGGTTAGACTTTGCTAAAGAAGAAGATTAATAAAATAGAAGTCAGAAGTCAAAAAATTGAGTGTAAGGCGATTATCTCTTTAGCTATTCAAGCGAGTAGCGAGTTAGAGACAAGTTATATAGAACTACAAATACGCAATTTGAAGGAATTAAATTAAAGTTCGACTTCCGGCAACAAAAAAAGAAGGAGGAGAAACCAGTGGCAACTAATAGAAAATTAGGTAGAACAACAGATATCCGTTTAGCAATGTTAAAAAGTCAATTAACAGACTTAATATTACATGGAAAAATAGAAACTACTGAAGCAAGAGCTAAAGAAGTAAAATCAATGGCAGATAGCATTATTTCATTAGCAGTAAAAGAAAAAGACAATTTTGAAACAGTAGATGTAAAAGTAATAAAAGCAAAATTAGACAGCAAAGGTAATAAAGTAACAGAACTTGCAAAAAGCAAAAATGGAAAAGAATATTTAAAAGTAGTAAAAGAAGAAACTACTGAAAAAAGACAAAAAGATATGCCAACAAGATTAAATGCAAGAAGAAAAATGATGAAAATGATAAATAAAGTAAAAGATGAAAAAGGAAATAACATTGACTTACCATCAAAGCTATTTAATGAAATAGCAGCTAAATATGAAGGAAGAGTTGGTGGATATACAAGAATCATCAAAAAAGGACCACGTAAAGGTGACAACGCAGAAGTTGTTATATTAGAATTAGTTTAATATTTAATAAAATAAGAAGCCAAGTATAAAACTTAGGCTTTTTATTTTTGTATAATAATATGAATATTAATTGCTATGTGTAAATATAAATACACTCTTATTAGCAAATTACCAAATTTCACTTTTGATAAATTAATAAAAAACAGAATTATGTTAAAAAAGTACTAATAAAACTTATATAATTTATTGTAATAAAAAGGCTAAAAAGATATAATTATCTAAGAAAAAAGAGAAAAAGGTAAGTAAAGGAGTACAAATGAAGAAAAAATATAAAAAAATAAAAATGGATAAATTATATTTAAGAAAAAACATTAAAGTTACTCGAGGAATAACACTTATATCACTAGTAATAACAATAATAATATTAATAATACTAGCAGGAGTAGGAATAA
>CAMXOP010000095.1 GCA_947245665.1 uncultured Clostridiaceae bacterium | reverse complement strand
CACAGTTTGGAAATTTTTTGCCCCGTCCCTTTTGTTTCCATTTTTTGCCCCGTCCCTTTTGTTTCAAATCAATTAAATATAACTAAAACAATAACTTTTTTATTAAATCAGCAAAATTTGAAGAGATAACTCCACTAAGTACATCAAGGAAAAAATCTTTATAATTCTCTTTTACAAATTTTTTTAATCCTTTTTCATTTTTAGCGTTTATTTTTTGTTCTAGCTCGTATACAATTAATATTTCTTGCTCATTTTGCATTTTATTTTTTAATTCTTGACATAGTAAGTTCCAACTTTTCCAATCTATTTCTTGTACATTATTTACAATTTTATTATTATTACCAATTTGACTATTATTTATAATTTTATTATTATTACCAATTTGACTATTATTTATAATACAATTGTTATTTTGAATTATCATTTTATTATCCTTTCTTAATTTGAATGCATAACATTATTTTCACCAATTTGGCTATTAGTAATAGTACATTGTTCTAAATTAATAATATAACTAGAGTTATTAGAAATACTGTTTTTTATCAATTCTAATACTTTAATTAGAAAAGCTTTTTCTTTACAGCGGAAAGCAAATTTAGAACTTGAGTTTGTATCTATTATTAGAATATAGTGTTTTTTCCTATTTTGAATAAAAGTAGGAAGTAAAAATAAAATACTAACACTAAAAATAAATATTCCAATCCAAGGAAAATCAACATCCATACAAAATATGAAGCCAACAATGGCACCAAGTACAGCTGAAATTCGATAAGAATTTTTAATTTCTTTTTCTACAGATGATTGAGAAATATTACTTAGTTGGATAAAAAAGTTTTCATAACTTAGTTTATTATCTTCAATTTTTAGACATGAATTTTCTATAATATTCATAATTCTCTCCTTTTTTACAATATACTATTATTTTATCATAATATTTTAAATAAATAAAGTGTTATGGAAAAATTTTACATAAGTTTTAGTATTTATATAGTAAGATATAAATATTAAGAGAGGAAATTTCAATTTGAAATTTCCTCCCAACTTTTTATATTGTATTTTTAAGTTTAAGATATTTTTGCTGTGTAGCAAGGCCTCCTCTCATAGTAGCTTCAGCAGCATTTTTATTAAGAATTTTTTGGACTTTCCGTGCTGTGATGGGGGAGAGAATTAATAAACGCTTTGTTACATCCAGATGTACGGTTGTTACTTTTTGTAACGGTAGAATTAATGTCGTTAAAATTAGTAATAACTGTTGGTTGACTTCCTATTTCGTTTAGTAATTTTAGCCTTACTTCTACATTTGAATCACTATCAACTTCGATTACGTTTATAATTGTTTTTAGCATAGCATTTGTAATTGTTTTGTTATTTAAAATATCATCAACTGTGCTAATTGTTTTAGATAATTCTTTTTCTAATACATCTTTTTCTTTTATCTCTGATGTAATTAACTTTAGTTCTCGCTCTAATCTTGCAATATCTTCATTTAATGAATTTGTGTATTTCTTTAATTCTTGTATGTTGATTATTTCATTTTGGAACATTTCCATATATTTTTGTTTTTTATTAGTTACCTTTTCTATTTCTTTTAAAAGACTTTCTTCACTTCTTTCATTGTTTTCCCTTAATTTAGTAATCTTCTCAAATTCTTTTTCAACTGCTTTCATAAAATTCTTTTTGTTTGAAATAATACTTTTCAAATATTCTTTTATGGCATTTAATAGTTCTTCTTCATCAATTACAGTTGTGTTAGGGCAATGATTTACTCCCATTGAATTTCTTCCACTACATACCCATCTTATATATTCTGGTCCATCATTTGTGTATTTTCTTCTTATTCTTCTAAATGAATATCCACAATGTTTACAATAGATAAGTGTGCTAAATACATATTCTGTTTTTTCTCTTTTATTATTTAACTTAAATTCGTTTGACCTTTGGGCTAAAATATCTTGTGCTCTATTAAATAATTCATCTGATATAATCCTCATTTCTGGATTTTCTACTATTATCCATTCTTCTTCTGGTAAGTCTTTTCTTGTTCCTGTTATAAAGTCTGCTACTTCACTCTTTTTATTAGTTACTCGTCCTGTATAGATTGGATTTTTTAGCATTCTTACAATAGAAGTTTGTACCCATTTTGATTTTGTTTTTTTAGTTCTAATTCCTCTATCGTTTAAGTCCCAAGCAATTTTTGTTGTTCCAACTCCCTTATATACATAGCTTTCAAATATTTTTTTTACTATTTTTGCTTCTTCTTCATTTATTTTTAAAGTATATCTTTCATCTGGAATTTTATCATAACCAAAAACAATGTTAGGCACTCTTCCTTTTTTAGCAGTAATGTCTTTTCCGAATTTAACCCTTTTAGACATATTCGCACTTTCTTGCTGTGCCATTGCTCCTAAAATGGTTAGTATAAATTCAGATCCACCTTCCATTATTTCGCCATTGTTTAAAAAGTCTACTTCTATTCCATAAGATTTTAATTCTCTTATGCTTTGAAGTAAATCTACTGTATTTCTAGCAAAACGACTTACATCTTTTACAACTACTTTGTCAAATTTTTTTGCTTTAGCATCTTGCATCATCTGTTGGAATTGTTTTCTGTGTTTTATTTGCTTTCCTGATATTCCTTCATCTGCATATAGCTTGTACAATTCATAATTATTCTTTTTTGTAAATTCATTAAAAAACTCTATTTGCTTTTCAAATGATTCTACTTGTGATTCTTTTTCAGTTGATACTCTTGCATATGCCGCAATTTTCATAACATCACTACTTTCTTTTTTGCTTTTCTGTATCTTTGCTTTCGTTCAGTTACATTTTAGCATATAAAATTCATTTTTTCAATAATTTTCTTTATTTATTTCTGTTATTTAAATTTTTTTCAGCTATTTCATATTTCAAAACATCGTCTAAAAAATTTTGTATTATTTCTTCATTTGCTCCATCCATTGCACCAACTATAATATCTTCATTTGGAAATAATTTTTCTGCTTCTTTCTCAAACCTAGAAATATTATATGGAAAATTTCCTACTTTTCTAACCATATTGTCTCCTTTCCTAATATTCAATACGTATTTTTATATATTAGAATATTAATTTATTGTTTATTCTTTATTAATTCTACTAGTTTATCTACTGTAAACTTTAGTATTTTCTCAATCGCATTTGTAACTTTTCTTATAATTTCATCTTTATGTCTCATATTTATTGATTTATATAACTCATTTGCAGTTTCGTATTTACCATTTTGTGTTATATAAACACCTTCGTTTTCACAATAGTTTTCTATTATATTTGGATATAAATCATATACACTTGTTCCTTCTACTACACTATATTTTCCATTCTCATATTTTACTAATGAATCTACTCCTACTTGATGATATACATCATGTGGAAATTCTAATTCTTGAAAAACTTCACCTGTTTTTTGATTGGTGAGTTCTGTTCTCCAATCTTCACAATCATCTTCTAAATATGTTACTTTGTATATAGCACCATCCTGCCTCATATCATTCAACATTTCTTTTTGTTCTTTTACTAATTCATTTTGAAAACTTGTCATTTCATTATATATTTTTTCTGTAATTTCTCTGTCTAAAATATACTTTTCATCTACTTTTCTAAAAAACATTCCTTCCTTAACATTTTTAGGAAGTTCTACGTAATCTACAATAAATGATACCCTATTTTCATATGTTCCGTCATATTCTATAAGATTAAATCCTTTAGAAGACTCATATGATATTTCATATAATTTATTTTCATCTGCACCATTTATATTATTTTTATTAATATGTTCTCTTATCAGATTTTCTTTCTTGTCCCATATTTTTTCTTCATTTTCTCTTGTGAATTTTGCACTGCCATAATCCTTATACACTAAAACATTGTTATCTTTTAGTGTGTTTGATAACTCTTGAATAAAGTTTGAAATTTCTTTGTTTTGCAATATATTATTTGCTAATTTAAGCCCTAAATCTAATTTCAAAGGCATTCTCCTTTCTATATTAAATTGTGTTCTTGTGGATTCTATGTATAGAAATATACATGAAATAAATTTAAAAATATAATAAATTAAAATTGATTTAAAACTGTAGTTATTATACTCTCTTTAACTTATATTTTCAATAGTTTTTCCAAAAAAAGAAAACATACTAATTTGTATGCTTTCTAAATATTCACTATTTAATTCGTTCTGATTTATTTGACTATTTGCTCCATCTAAATTTATTTCATTTAATTTCTGAATATTATCCACTGTTATTCCGTCACTAGTAATCCATATTGTTCCATCTCTTTCTGTTATAAAAATACTTTCTTTATTTACTAGCTTTAATATTCTTTTTAAACATTCTATATTAGGAAATTTATTGTATGTACTTCCTGATGAAATAATTACAGATTTAGGTTTTATTGCATTTAAGAATTTTTCACTAGTACTACTATTCGAACCATGATGAGCGACTTTTAATACATCTATTTCTTCCAATGTATTTTGTTTTATTAACTCATTTTCTACTTTTGTTTCTATATCTCCAGTAAATAAATACTTTTTATCTTTATAATTTAATTGCAATACAATTGATGAATTATTGTCAGAATATTTTTCTTCATTATCTACCCATTTTACTATTGCAGTAGCTTCTCCTATTTTTATAATGTCATTTATTTCGATTTTTTGTATATTAATATTTTTCTTAAGTTCAATATAACTTTGATTATTCGCTTCTTTCTGTGGCATATATAAATTCTTTATTTCAAAACTATCCACTACATCTATCATTCCACCTATGTGATCATCATCACTATGTGTGCCTATTAAGTAATCGATTTTCTCTATTCCTAATTGTTTTAAACAATTTGCTATTAATTTACCATCTGTTTTATCTCCTGCATCTATTAACATTGTTTTACCATTATTAATTATTAAAGTGCAATCTGCTTGCCCTACATAAAAATAGAAAATATTTAGTTTCGAATCATCTATACTAATATTGATTTTTTGGTTACCAATATTAGTTTTTTCGTTAGATTGGATATAAATTCCTACCATTAAAAGTATAATTAATACAAATATCCCTACTAATATAAAACTTTTTTCTTTCTTGTTCATTTATTTTTCTCCATTATTTGCAATGTATTTTTGATTTCTATTTTTAGGTTGTTCTGGTATTGTCATTTTTAATTTTTCATCTTTTAAAAGTGGATTAATATATTTTTCTCTAAAGCTTCTTGCATTTTTATATCCGCAATATTCAAGTATTTCTTTTAAAGTTTTTGCTTCATTACAAAACTCAAGTATAAAATCTTCTTGTGCGTTTCTTGTGCGTTTCTTATGCGTTTCTTGTGCGTTTTCTTGTATATTTTTATTTTCCCCTGTTAAGTCAAGCAATTCTTCATCTGTCTTTCTGTAAAAAATAACCATAAATCCATTTTTTCTAATTTCAAATTTTACTTTTATATGTGCTTTTGAACATACTTCTGTAATTCTCCTAAATCCAGAACCCCATTTTTCAATATCTTTTGATAAATATAGAGTGTTTGCTATTAATGGATTTCTTGGAATAGAACCTTCTCCTTTAATAAAATCTTCTGGTTTATATCCTTCTGGAAATTCTCCAGGATTAAATATTTCTACTCTATCCTTATAGATTGCTACTTCATTACTTTTTGGATTTTTAAAATCTCTGTGTATAAGTGAATTTATTATTGCTTCTCTTATTGCTTCTAAAGGTATTTCTGGTATTTCTACTCTTTCCATTCCTCCACTTTTGAAATTGACAGGCCATTTTATATTTTTTCTAATATATCCTTCTCCTATTTCTATTAATTCAAAAATATTTCCAAAAACTTGATCTATATCTAAAAAAGTCAATTTTGTTTCTGTTGCAAAAATAGCCATTTGCATTTCAAGTTTTGCTTCTTTTGCAAATAGGATATACCCTGCATTTAACAATTCATTATTCTTATTTACTAAAGATAATTTCTTTAATATTTCTTCTTTGTTTGTATATGGGAAATTGATTCTTTTAGCCTTTCTACCTTTTTCTATAAATTCTTTTAACAATTCTTCATCAATATCATCTATTGTATAATCAGATATTTTGCTTTCCCATTTACCTATTTCATTTTCATCTTTTAAAATTATTTTTCTTATTTCTTTCATTGAAAGTTGTCTATCTTCATCTCCAACTCTCATATAAGCTCGTCCAAAAGCTAAATAAGGAATGTCATCTCCTTCAAATTCAACTAATATACAGTCTTTGTCATTTAATTTAACTTTATTCACAATTGGATATATCTTTGGCTCTATATTTTCAGATATTGCTTTTGAAACTTCTCTTACTGTTTTACTTGATACATCTTGTCCAATTATTTCGCCATTATCTTTTATTCCAAAATATAACTTTCCACCTTGATGTTTATTTAATATTGAAACGATAGAAATTATGCCTTCTTTTAATTCTCCTGTTGTTTTCTTAAATTCTATAACTTCATTTTCTAAAAAATTTATATTTGCCATAAAATTACTCTCCTATATAAGTTTCATTTGCTCAAATTATAGCATAACTTATTTAAAATTTATAGTGTTTTTCTAAATTTTTACAATTCTAATTCATCTTCTATTTCTTCATGAGAATTTTGATAA
>CAMXOP010000094.1 GCA_947245665.1 uncultured Clostridiaceae bacterium | reverse complement strand
TGGGACATTTTCTAAAGTTATTACTTAAGACATTATCATAAATTAATCATAAAATAATCTATAAAAAATGAAAAAAATTGACAATACACATAAAGTGTGATATAATATGTCGCATATAAAAATATAACTGTAACCTATAATTCATAATTGAAGGAGGAAAACATAATGAAAGAAAAATTGATAGCTTTTACACGGAAAACAAAAAATAGGAAAAAAATAATAATAGCTAATATAGTAATATTTGCTATTGTTGTAGCAACTACTTTATTTTTGGATATTACGAAAATAAATATAGTAGTAAGAATAATTACAGCAATACCAATAATACTAATATTAGTAGGAAACTATTTAATTATTAGATTGTTTAACTTAAATGAAAAAGTAATTAGAAATAATAAAATGTCAATGATTTTTCTTGCATATTCAGATGTAACATTGTGGATATTGACAATTACATATGCATTAATGACAAACGGAATAAAAGTAAAATTTATTATAATAATACCTATATTTATTATATTTGTGATTATTTCGGAATGTGTAGGCAGATATTTCCGCAAAAAGCTCAAACTTGAATAAAAATACTACAAGTCGCCTGAAATTTGGGCGACTTATATCTTGAAATAGAATATAAAAAACACTTATATATATCAACATAATATGTTACAATATAAATATTGAAACAATTAAATATTTTAAACCTTTAAATGAGGAAAATATCATGGACAAAAATGAAAAGAAACGGATAGTAAAAGCTTTTGCAGGTGGTGCAGTGTGTACTGTGGCAATGATTAAGAGTCAAAATATTATAAAAGAGAAAGTGACTTGGCAGCCACACAAAGACATTGCAGTGCATTTATCTAATGCATTTTGGACAATCTGCTACACATTGTATTCCTACTATGTTGTAGGCGAAAAGGAATCATGATATTTAGTACAAAAAGGACTAGCAAATGCTAGTCCTTTTTGTGTGATAAAATGATTTTATTATACAAAGTTATTAAAGAATAATTCATGAATAAAAATTATATAAAAAGACAAAATAATAAAAAACATTTCGCAAAAAGCAAAATATTTACTTTTTGCGAAATGAATGTTATAATATATTTGAGGTGAGGTTTTTATGAAAATAATAGAAAGAGATTATTTAAAAGAACTAATAGATATTATTGGAACACCAGACATAAAAGTGATAACTGGAGTTAGACGTAGTGGAAAATCAAAATTGCTAGATATGTTTAGAAAATATATTGAAGAAAATATTGAAAATGTAAATATAATAAGTATTAATTTTAATCTAATAAAATTTGATAAATTAAGAGATTATATTTCACTAAACAATTATATAGAAGAAAACTTTGCTCCAAAAAAGAAAAATTTTATATTAATAGATGAAGTCCAAATGTGTAAAGAATTTGAAAGAACAATAAATAGTTTACATGCAGAAGAAAAATATGACATATATATAACTGGTTCAAATGCATTTTTACTAAGTAGTGATTTAGCAACATTATTTACAGGTAGAACTTATGAAATACAAATTTATCCATTTTCTTTTAAAGAATATTTGAAATATTTTAAAAATAAGGATATACAAGAGGCATTTGATAAGTATGTTTTTGAAGGTGGTATGGCAGGTTCATATGTATATGACCATAATCACCAAAAATATAATTATATAAATGATGTATATAATGCTTTGATAGTTAGAGATATTCAGCAAAAATATAATATACAAAATATAGGATTAATGGATAGTTTAACTGAATTTATGATGGATAATATTTCAAATTTAACATCGTATAGAAATGTAGCAAATAAATTAAATCAAAATAATATAGGTACAAATGATAAAACAATAGCCAGTTATATTAATTATTTATGTGATGCCTTTGCTTTTTATAAAGTAAGAAGATATGATATTCAGGGAAAAAAGTATTTGTCTTCAATTGATAAATATTATCTAGTTGACCAAACATTTAAATATGCGAAATTAGGAACAAAAAATATTAATTATGGTAGAGTATACGAAAATATAGTTGCTATTGAACTATTAAGAAGAGGATATGAAATATATGTAGGTACTTTATATAATAAAGAAGTTGATTTTGTAGCAATGAAACAAAATGAAAAAATTTATATTCAAGTATCAGATAATATAGATGATGAGGACACCTTAAAAAGAGAAGTAGAACCATTACTACAAATTAAAGATGCATATCCTAAAATAATAATAGCGAGAACAAGACATGAGAATTATCAATATGAAGGCGTTCAAATATATGATATTGCTAATTGGCTTATGAAATAGAATGTTACTCAAAAATTATTATAAATAAAGAATTATTTTGACTTATATATTATAAGGGAGAAAGTGACTCGGCAGCCACACAAAGACATTGCAGTGCAGTTATCCAATGCATTTTGGTCAATCATCTGCTACACATTGTATTCCTACTATGTTGGAGGCAAAAAGGAATCATGATATTTAGCGCAAAAAGGACTAGCAAATGCTAGTCTTTTTTGTGTGATTAAAATATACATAACTCAATCTCTACTAAAAGTCGATTGAATATTTGACTAAATAGTTATAAAATAACACCAAGGAGTGATACAAAATGGATAATATAAAATTTGGAAAATTTATACAAGAACTTAGAAAAGAAAAAAATATGACACAAAAGGAACTAGCTCAAAAGCTAAATTTAACAGATAAAGCAATATCTAAATGGGAAAGAGGAATTGGATTTCCTGACATAGCTATGCTAAAACCATTATCTGAAATATTTAATATTAGTATTATAGAACTTTTGAATGGTGAGAAGGAAAATGTACAAGAAATAGATTTAGACTCAAGAATATTAGCAATATTAAAGCAAAAAGAAAAAGAAAAAGATAGAAAAGTAGGAAAAGTTATAGGAATAAGCTCTACTATAATTGTAGTATTAACTATAACACTATATATATTAGTATTTTCAAAAGGAGAACTAAAAACATGGAACCCAATAAGAGCAGCTATTGGATATGTAGAAGTAATAGTTTTTGGAAAAGAATATGTAGAAGTAGGAAATCTGCCAACAAAAACAATTTATGCAAATGGTAATTTTAATATAGAAGAATATATGAAAAAAAGAGGATATGAAAATGTAGGAGGAATAAAAACAGGAGATAACAATTATGTAAAAGGAGAAAAACGTGTGTTAGTAGAACGTTGGAGTGTAGGAAGTGTAGCAGTTTATGAATGGCATAAAGAAGTATATTGTAGTAAAGAAAAAATAGAAGAATTAAGAAAAGAATATAAAGAAGTAAAAGAGAGAGAAGAAATTCATAAATTTTATGATAATAATCAAAAAGTAAATGAAATTCAAAATACAGAAATACAAGAACTAGAAAAAACAGTAGCATTAAATATTATAATGCCAACAAATTCCATATAATAAAAAAATCATAGATTTTATATTATAAGTCTATGATTTTTTTGTTTCTTATGATATTATGACTATGATAAAATAAAAAAAGGAGAAAAAATGGAAGACTTAGAAGTAACGCTAAAAAAAGAAAACAATGATTATTTTAGAAAATGGATTATAGAGGAATGGAAACATCACAATACAGTAGACCCAATATATCAATTAAGAATTATAAAACCAGAAGAACTAACTTTTAAAGAAAATGAAGAATATTATAAAATTATGTTTAATAATGAAATGGTTGGTTTCATAGGAATAAAGAATTACCCAAAAGAGCTATATTTATACAGATTTTATATAGATGAAAAATATAGAAATAAGGGAGTAGGAACAATAGCATTAAATAAAGTAATAGATATGGCAAAACAACAAGATAAAGATATGTCATTAGAAGTAATGGGAGAAAATATAGCAAGAGACTTATATGAAAGATTAGGTTTTAAAACTCATTATAGAAGAATGGTATTAAAAATAAATGATGACATATTCCTAAAATAATTTCAAAAATTAAATAGATTGGAGCATAAATAATGTCTATACTAAAACCACAAAAAATACTATTAGAAAATTTGAATAAAATAGAAAATTTAATAGAAGAAATACAAAAAGATGACGAAATAGAAAACATTATTATTGAGGACTATAAACAAGAAAAAATAGAGCTTACAGACATAACAATAAAAAGAGCAATAATAAACAATACAGAAATTATTAATAGCAATTTAGAAAAAAATACTTTTATAGATATACAATTCAATAACTGCAATTTTTCAAACACTTCTTTTGATAATTGTAGTTTTATAAGATGTGAATTTAATAACTGTAAATTAACAGGATGTAACTTTATTGAAAGTGGCTTATATGATATAGGATTTATAGATACAAATATGAATTATACAAATTTATCAATGTCAAGTATGAAAAATATTATATATAAAAATACCATGTTAAGAAATAGCTGTTTTAATGAAAACAAAACAAAAAATATAATATTAAAAGAAGCTGATTTGACAAGAACACAATTTTTTAAAACAAGCCTAAAAGGAATCGACTTATCAAATAGCATAATTGAAGGAATAGCAGTATCACTAGAAGATATAAAAGGAGCAATAATAAATGAGTTTCAATCATTAGACTTAATGTATTTATTAGGAGTAAAGGTAAAATAAAAAATAAACAAGGAGGTAATATGTCATTAATAAATGTAAATAATTTAACCTTTGGCTATGAAGGAAATGTAAACAATGTATTTGAAAATGTATCATTTAACATAGATACAGACTGGAAATTAGGGCTAATAGGAAGAAATGGAAAAGGGAAAACAACTTTTTTTAAACTTTTGCTAGGTGAGTATGAATATAAAGGAACAATATCAAAAAATGTAGAATTTGATTACTTTCCTTTTGAAGTAAAAGATAAAGAAAAAATGGCAATAGAAGTCGCAAATGAAATTGCACCAAATGTAGAAGACTGGGAGATCATAAAAGAGTTAAATTTACTAAACACAAATGCAGAAATTCTTTATAGAAAATTTGACTTACTAAGTGGTGGAGAACAAATAAAAATACTTTTAATAAGTTTATTTCTAAAAGGAGGAAACTTTTTACTTATAGATGAACCCACAAATCATTTAGATAATGAAACAAAAGAAAACCTAGTAGAATATTTAAAAAAGAAAAAAAGTTTCATACTAGTATCACACGATAGAGATTTTTTAGACAAAGTAGTAGACCATATTATTTCTATAAACAATACAAATATAGATATGCAAAAAGGAAATTTCACTTCATGGCACGAAAATAAAGAGGCTCAAGATAACTTTGAGCAAGTGCAAAACGAAAAGTTAACAAAAGATATAAAAAGGCTAGAAGTAGCTTCAAGAAATACAGCAAAATGGTCAGATAAAATAGAAAAAACTAAATATAATACTAATAATTCTGGCTCTAGTATAGATAGAGGATATGTAGGGCATCAGTCAGCAAAAATGATGAAAAAGGCTAAAGTGATGGAAAGAAGAACCCAAAAAGCAATTGAGGAAAAATCTACATTATTACACAATATAGAAAAAGCAGATGACTTAAAAATAATACCATTAGAAAGTAGAAAAAGCCCATTAATAGTAGCTGATAATGTACAAGTCAAATATAACCAAAAGCCTATATTTGAAAAAATATCATTAGAAATAGAAAATGGAGATAGAATTGCAATAACTGGCAAAAACGGTGCAGGAAAATCAAGCCTATTAAAATTAATAATGGGAGATGAAATAGAATATACAGGAAATTTAAAAAAAGCAAATGACATAAAAATATCATATGTATCACAAAGCACAGAACAACTAAAAGGAAGTTTAAAAGAATATGCAAGACAAAACAAAATAGATGAAAGTATATTTAAAGCAATGTTATCAAAAATGGGGTTATCAAACTTAGAATTTGAAATTGATATAAGTAAAATGAGTGAGGGTCAAAAGAAAAAAGTACTAATAGCAAAAAGTATATCAGAAATTGCAAATATCTATATATGGGATGAGCCACTAAACTATATAGACATTCTAACAAGAATACAAATAGAAGAAGCAATACTAAAATATAAACCAACACTTATATTTGTTGAACATGATGAAACATTTGTAAAAAATGTAGCTACAAAAGTTATAAATATAGAAAAAAATATTTAGAGAACAATAAATAGTAATATATAGGAGGAAAAATATATGGAAAAGAGATTAGAAATAATAGTAGAAAAATGCCCACAAAATCATAAATGTCCTGCAGTACAAGTTTGCCCAGTAGGTGCATTAACACAAAAAGACTTTGAGGCACCCAAAATAAATTATGACAAATGTATAAAATGTGGTAAATGCTCAAAATTCTGCCCAAAGAAAGCTTTGACATTATAATTAAAAAGTACATAAATGTAGTAAGTATATATAACTAAATATTGATAATAATACCAATATATGATATAACTAACAAATAATAAAGGAGGCAAAAAATGGAAAAACAAAAGGTAACAAATTTTATAAAATACATTGGCGTAAATGACAAAGACTTAGACTTATTTGAAAGTCAATATATAATTCCAAATGGAATATCATATAATTCATATATAATAGAAGACGAAAAAATAGTAGTTATGGATACAGTAGATAGAAGAAAGCAAAAACAATGGTGGAACAACCTAGAAAAAGAACTAAATGGAAAACAAGTAGACTATTTAGTAGTATCACACTTAGAGCCAGACCACTCATCAAGTATAAAAATGCTAACAGAGAAATATCC
>CAMXOP010000093.1 GCA_947245665.1 uncultured Clostridiaceae bacterium | reverse complement strand
TATTCGCTAATAAAATAAAGCTATTTTTTAGTGAAATTTTCAAAAAGTATTGACAGTAACAGAAAAAACAATGTGAACCAATAGAAATGGAGATTTTTGAGCCAATATCTCCTTGGCTCAAAAAAATCTCCATTTCTATTGGTTCACATTGCATTCCTGGGGCATGTATTGAATTTGAGAAAGAGGACACATATTAAATGTATCCTCCTTTTAAGAAAAATTATTTGTTTTTTCCTTCATATTCTTTACAGATTTGTTCAAGTTCCTCTCCTGTAAGAATTTCATCTACCATAAGTCTTTCAGCAATTATTTTAAGAAGACCTTCATTTTCATTGATAATTTTTTCTGCCCTTTGCATTCCAGCATCAATCAACTCCTGAATTTCTTTGTCAATTAATTCTTTCTTGCTTTCAGGCATAATATAATAATCTTCATAGTCATAACTTCTATTTCTGTTAATATCTTTATTTGAAAGTCCCCAGTCCAATACTATTGATTTAGCAAATATACTTACATGTTGTAAGTCTGAAGATGCACCTGTTGACTCTGTATTTGTAATCTTCTTTTCAGCTACTCTGCCTGCTAATGATATTGCTATATTATCTATAAAATATTCCTTAGAATATAGCCCAAGTTCTTCACCATCAGTATATGGTATATTTACCCCCATCCAATTCATCATAGGTAAAATGGAAACACATGAAATTTTCATATCTGTTTGATTTTCACATTTAACCTGTGCAATATAATGACCTGTTTCATGGTATGATATTGCTCTTAATGATTTCTTGTTAAGTTTTTCATACGTTTTATAGTATGTATTATAACAACTTAAAATACATTGTTTATCTACTTCTTTTTTGCCTTTTCTTCTAGCTTCAAGAAATGCTTTTTCAAAAATATTTATTACATTTCCTGGCTCTGCTGAAGGTGATTCTGAAAGACATGCTGTATAAATTCCAAAATTAATAATATTTTCATTTATTTTTACTTTGTACCTTTTTTCGAAAAGTTTAATATGCGCATCAATCATCAACCTTAATTCACGCTTTTCAGGTTTCGTAATATATACTTCATTCAAATATTTAGCAATTGAAGTATCTGCCAAAAAATATCTTTTATAATCTTGTAAATTTATAGTTAACATCATAGGTACATGATATTTTTTTATACACGCATATAATGTCGTTATTAAGTATTCATCTGTTTTCATATAAAGTCCATTATCTATATATATAACTATATTTCTTCTATTTTCTACTAAAAATTTTACAAGTTTTTTTATAGTTTTTTCATATACACTTTCGCTCTTAATTGCTAAGAGTTTTTCTATCCTTAACAATAATACTCGTTTTTCATAAAATTCTTTAGGACATTCATTGGTAGAAATCTGCCGTGCTATTTCATGTGCAATTGCAGTTTTTCCTACATCAATCTCTCCTGTAAGAATACATTATTTCTTACTTTTTGAGAAATGTAAAACCATACTTTTTCAAGTTCATGTTCTCTTTTTACAATAGGTACAATCGGCTTTTCACATAATTTCTGAGTTAAATCTTCCAAATATATACTTAAAGATTTTGGAACTATGCCTTTCATTATTTCTGCATATTTTACTGCACATTTTATTGAAGGAAGTTCATTTTTTACATCTATTTTTCTGATATATTCCTTTCCATTGTAGTTAAATTGTAACTCTACTTTTTCCTGCCCTTGTTTTATCTTTAAACCTTTTAGCCAATTCCGTAAATTCTCTGGCTCAAAACATATTTGATTCATTTCTCCTTCAATTTCAAAATTCAAACATACCATTGGCACTTTTCTTTTCTTCATAACTAAATCCTCCTTTTTGTTTTTATAATTATTTTTAAGTATTGTTTTTAGTTATAAAAATTATAATTTTTCTTTTTCTCCTTTCAACATTTATTTTATGTTGCCATTTTATCACGTTTATTTATTTTTTTCAACATTTTTCTACCTTTTTATTTTATTTTCTAATTTTGTATTGAATTTATGTTAAATTCATGATACAATACATCCATAAATTGTAACAAGCAAATAAAAATTTTTATTGCGAAAGGAGAAATATATATGGGTAGTTCATCTCGGCTTTATGCAGATATTATGGCTTTTAACAAAGAAGTAACAGGTTCTGCTATTACAGTTGATATTCATTTTCCTAATGACACAACTAAAAAGGTTCTTGTAGATTTTGGACTTTATCAAGAATCTGAATATTCTAAACTTAATAAAGTTATTCCTTTTAATGTTTTCGATGTGGATTATGTTATAGTTACTCATAATCATGTAGATCATACTGGTAGATTACCTTATTTAGTTAGTAAAGGTTATAATGGTGATATCCATATGTCAAACACTACTTCTAAATTAATCTCATATGCTTTACATGATAGTTACAGTGTATTAAAGAATAAATCTAAAATGCTAAATGAGCCACAATTATATACTGATGGTGATGTTGATGAAACATTAAAACGTATAAAAGGGCATCCTTTTGAGAAAAGTATTCAACTTGATGAAAACATTAAGTTTACTTTCTTTAAGAATGGACATTTGCCTGGCGCTGTGGTTATTTTATTGCAAGTTAAATATCATGATTGCTCTCATAAACATTATGAAGATATTAACTTAATATTTACAGGTGATTATAATAATCAAAATATATTTTTTGATGTAGACCCTATTCCAAATTGGGTTCACGAATTACCTGTTAGTATTATTCAAGAATCTACTTATGGGGATATGAATTCTACAGATGTTGAATATGTATTTGAAAAAAATATATTAGATGCTGTATCTTCTAAGAAGAAAATACTTATTCCTGTATTTTCCTTAGGTCGTGCTCAAGAAGTATTATACTTCCTTAAGAAGTGGCAAGATGAAGGAAAACTTGATAAGAGTATTCCTATATATCTTGATGGTAAATTAGCTATCAAATATACAGGAATATACTTGCGTGATGGTCTTGATAACAAAGAGGAATGCAGGCATTTCTTACCAGAAAATTTTTCTTATGTTTCTGACAAGTGCCAACGAAGTTCTATAATTGAATGTACTGAATGCTCTATACTACTTGCAACTTCTGGAATGGGTTCAAATGGCCCTTGTAGAACACTTATTCCTCAATATTTAAAAAATCCCAATGCTTTAATACATTTTACTGGATACTGTGCTGAAAATACAATGGGAAGACGTCTTTATGATTGTAAAAATGGTGAATTGGTTGATTGCTGTGGCTTAAAAGTTATTAAACTTGCTACTGTGTTATACACTTTAGAAATATCTGCCCATGGTAAAGGCGATGTGTTGATTGAATTTTTGAAACCATTTATTCATAAAAAACTTGTACTTGTAAATCATGGTACAATAAAGAAAAAGGACATTTATACTTGTCGTGTTGTTAATGAAACTAATGTTAAGGATGTTGGCATTCTTGGTGGGGATTATGTTTATCGTGTTGATGGATATGGTCTTGTCAAAACTTTAATTCCTGAATTTAGATAACAAATACTTGTATATAAAAAAACAAAAAGATATATGCAATTTTTTCATATATCTTTTTGTTCTTTGTGACGAATTTACTTATTTTAAAGAGAACCTATAAGTATAGGTTCTCTTTTGGGAATGTTGTTTAATCTAATATAATCTTAAATTTAATTGGATCATATTTTACTCCATATTGTCTTAAAACTTCTTTCTCCTGTTCATTCAGGGGTCTTCCTATCGTTTTCTTTCTTTCCTTGTTTGCAAAGTGAATTTCTTTTATAAGTTTACTACGTATGCTGTAAAGATCTTTAAATGTTTTCGTCCGTATTCTGTATATGAGTGGTATTAGTTCGTATCCTAAACTTTCAACATATTCTCGTTGTATTTTTGTTAGCCTCCACTCTTTTTCTTTTATTCCCCGCTTTTTTAGTCCTTCTAATGCATATTCTAGTTCCTGAAGTCTTTTATCTACATTTCCCATATGATTCCTCCTAAATTTTTTTACAATTATATATATATTATAATTTATTTTTTAGATTTTGTCTATAAATATACATAATTTTTTATTTATTTCTATAGCTACTACACATTGATTCATCTGGTTGTTTTGTATCACAGTTTTCTATTGGAGTTACTATTATTTGTTTTAATGAGCATTCTTGTTCCTGTTCCTTATTATATTTACAACTAGTTACTGTACAGTTTATTTTTTGATCTCTTTCCATACTATATCATTCCTTTCATTTTTGAAATCGGATATTGGAAGTCAGAGGTCAGATTTTAAGGTAGTTTCTTCGAAGTTAGATAGACTATTCCATATACTTCTGACTTCTCTCTTCCAACTTCTGCTTGTTTATAGTATGTTCACTTTTTTAATTATTATTAGCTTCTTTTCTAATCTTTTCATCAAATTCTTCCCATGATTTACTAAATACATGGTTTGCAAACATTTCTTTTAAACCTGTAATTTGTTTTAGTCTTATTATTTCATCTAATTCCATTCCTAGATGCTTTGATATTTGTTGTTCATTCCACCCCATATCTGTTAATGTTAAAACAATATTTGACATATCGATTATTTGATGTGTTCCTCTTGCTCTGTTATGCCTTATTGTACTTGCCATACGATTATCTAAGTCTTTTTCTATTGTTACTACTGGTATTTGCTTTAAATGAAAGAATTCTTTTGCACAACGATATCTATGAAATCCATCTATTACTATGTATTTATCATTTTGTTTATCATAATAAGTTACTATTGGTTGTGTATATCCATCTTCTTGTATTGAGTGTTTTAATAGTTGCATTTCTGGTGGTGCAACTTTATTTGGGTTATAATCATTTGCTAATACTTTTTCTATATCTACCATTTTTACATTTAATACTGGCATTTCTATTTCTTCCATATTCTGGTTCCTTTCTTTTTTATTATAATTATGATATAACCACAAAATTTTTGAATCCATCTGTTTTATTAACTTTAAAACCTGTTTCAGTATATATATCTTCATATATGTTAGTAACTGTACTAAACATTATTCTATTTTCTTTCCTTACCTCTTCCAATAATTCTTTTAAATACTTATGTTTTACTCCATAAATATTTTTAATCACATTATTGCTAACAGAAACAAATGCTACTATTCTTTCATCTTCTAAATATATATACCACATTTTATTATCATCATCATATATTCTATCATTTGTTTGATTTTGTATTACTCTTGAACCAAATATTCTTCCCATATATTCATAAAACTTCTCACTTTTATTATTCATTTTTAGTATCATATTTATTACCTCTTTTTTATTTTTCTTCTTCTTCTATTATTTTTATCAATGCTTTATCATCTGTTTTTGTATGCTTGTTTAATAAATTATCCCATTTATGTATTAATCTTTGTAGCTCATTATCATCAGATTTAGTTTGTCCAAAAGATAGTCTTCTTAAATAAAAATCGTTCTTTTCTACTGCCCTTGCTATTCTCCTCCATGATATGGCTTTTTTCTGATTTTCTAATTTACATTGTGCTGTTTCTGGTATATCTTTTATTTGTACTCCATATTTGTTTTTATACCATATCATGAACTTTTTTATTTTTCTGTAATAATGTAACATTAAATCTCTATTATATATTCCTATACTTTCTAATAAAAATACTGTATATTCTTCCCAAGTCATAAATTCTGGTTTACTTGATTTTATATTTCCTAATGCTGTTGTTTTACAATATATATTACCGAAGTTAACTCCGATTTACTCTATTTAATACTTTACTCCAAGTTTCATATTCTAATGCTTTAAATTGATTTAATCCATTTCTTTGATCATCTCCATACGGTTGACACAATCTTTGTTCATATATACTTAATCCATTCTTATACATAAGCTCATATATATGATTAAATTTTAAATCAAGTTTACTTACAGCCCCCCATATATCTTCTGTTCTCCAATCATATATAGGGTAAAAATTATATACATCTATATGTTTTTCATTTACTTTTATTTTTGTAGTCCAATTATAATTTTTATATGTTATTTTTTTATCCTGAAATGCAATTGTTCTAAATCTATTTAAGCTTTCATCTGTTCTAATTCCTATCCCACATGCTACTTTATCTTTATATTTCTTTTGATACCAATCTGCAAATTGTACTATAAAGTCTTCAAATTCTTCACCTTTTTTGAACCATTCAAATGGGCAATTATTTATATTTATAGAGTCTTCTGGCAATTGCCTTACCCATAATTCTTTGCTTTCCTCTTCCCAACATATCCATTTTGGCTGTAATACTGATACTGCATTCCTAAGAGCCATTGGCAATGTTATATGATAAAAATCTCTTACTTGAGAAAGGTTTTTCATTTCTTCTATATGTTCTACTGTATTTCTATATTGCGCCTCTAAATCTATAAATAATATATCAAATTTTTTATTTAATTTTTGTGCAACTATATTGGCTAATTGAACCATAACTGAACTATCTTTACCTCCACTAACACTAAAGTATACATTGTCAAATTCAGTTAAAATTATCTCTATCCTTTCCATACATGCTTCTAGTACATCTTTTTCCAAATATTTTTTTGCCATTTTTTACTTCCTATTTTTGTTTTATATTTAAAATTATATCACTAAATTTAGCATAGTCAAGGTATATACTGTAAAAAAGTCTCCCAAAAATACTGGAGAAAATGGAAACAAAAGGGACGGGGCAAAAAATTTCCAAAATGTGGATAACTTTAATTAAAGAAAGTTATCCACATTTTTGAAATTTTTTGCC
>CAMXOP010000092.1 GCA_947245665.1 uncultured Clostridiaceae bacterium | reverse complement strand
ATTGTTATTACTAGTGATATCAATGTTATAGCATTTTCTGATACTAAGTTGTTTGTTATATTTGAATTATGTGCTTTTTTCATTTGTGTTCCTCCTGATATTATATAGTTCATTATTAACTCTTTTAAGAAAATTAAACCTATGACATATTTGTCGTTAGCAGTATTATACTTTTGGGATTATTTTTTGTCAACAATTGTCAAATATTTTTGTAAATGATTTTAAGTTCAAAAAAATATTGTTATTTTTTATTTAAAGGTGAAATCAGAAAAGAACATTAAAATATAATATAATTTTTGAAACAATTTATGTAATATTCATTGACTTTTTGAGCTTTTGCGTATATTATATATGTGTTAAATATATATGATACTTAAAAAGAATGTTATACAAAAATGAAACACTTTTTATAAGGAATACAAAACATTTTTCATAAAAATAAGGAGGAAATTATGGGAGAAGTTATAGTTATTACATCTGGAAAAGGTGGAGTTGGAAAAACAACAACAACAGCCAACTTAGGAGCTTCCCTAGCTTTAGAAGGAAAAAAGGTAGCGCTAGTAGATACAGATATTGGACTAAGAAACCTAGATGTAGTTATGGGACTAGAAAACAGAATAGTTTATGACATAGTAGATGTTGTAGAAGAAAAATGTAAATTAAGACAAGCATTAATAAAAGACAAGCGTTTTAACGAGTTATTTTTACTTCCAGCAGCACAAACAAGAGATAAAAGTGCAGTAAATGAAGAACAAATGAAAGAGTTAACTTCTAAATTAAAGGAAGAATTTGATTATATATTAATAGATTGCCCAGCAGGAATAGAACAAGGATTCAAAAATGCTATAGCTGGAGCAGATAGAGCGGTTGTAGTAACTACAGCGGAAATATCTGCAATAAGAGATGCTGACAGAATTATTGGTCTTTTAGAAGCATCAGAAATAAGAAATCCAGAATTAGTAATAAATAGGTTACGTCCAAATATGGTAAGAAAAGGAGAAATGATGGATGTGGCAGATATTGTTGATTTATTATCAATAGATTTAATTGGTGTTGTGCCAGATGATGAGTATATCATTACACAAACAAATAAAGGAGAACCAGTAGTATCAAATCATAAAGCTCCATCTGGAAAATCATATACAGAAATTGCAAGAAGAATATTAGGGGAGAATATAGAAGTAACTATTCCAGGAAGAGAAAATGGATTTTGGGCTAGAATAAAAAGCATTTTTTCAAAAAAATAGACTAAAAAATTAGGAGGAGCAAGAATGTTTGATGGAATAATAAACTTTTTCAAAAAGTTTTCAAAGGAAAATAAAGATTCAAAAGATACTGCAAAGGAAAGACTACACCTAGTTTTAATGCAAGATAGAGCAAATGTATCAGCAGACTTTTTGGAAATGATGAAGCAAGAAATTATAGAAGTAATAAAAAAATATATAGATGTAGATGAAAATTCGATAGATGTAAAACTAACAAATAAAGTAAATTCAGATGGTACAACAGGAGCACCAGCTTTATATGCTAATATTCCAATTATGAGCTTAAAAGATGAAACAAAAAAAATTAATATAGAAAGAAAAAAGGAAATTAGTGAGGAAACTAACGAAACAAAAGAAAATGAAGAAACTATAGACAAAACAGTTAGTGAAGACAAGAAAAATAATAATGAAAAAGAAGAAAATGTTACAGAAATAGTAAAAGAGGAAGATACAAAAGAAGAAATAGAAAAACAAGATTCTAATGAACAAGAAATTAAGGAAAATGAAATTCATGATGAAAAAGAAAATAACAAAGATGATAGACAGGAAAATAGTGAAATAGAGAATAAAGATACAAAAAATGAAGAACATAAAGAAGAAACAGAAAATTAGAGGTTAATAATGAGAAAAAAAATATTTAAAAATATAGAATGGGGAATATTAATCTGTACTGTATTATTAATATTAATAGGCCTAGTAGCTTTATTTTCAGCAACACAATCAGCAGAATATGAAGAATTAAAAAAACAAATTATGTGGCTATGCATTAGTATACCAATTTTTATAGTAGTAATATTTATAGATTATGAAATTGTAGCTAAGGTATCGCCAATTTTTTATGGCATAGTTTTAGTACTTTTAGTAGCAGTTTTATTTACTGAAAGTATAAATGGAGCAACAAGTTGGTTTAATATAGGTCCATTTTCTATACAGCCTTCCGAATTTGCAAAAATATTTGTAATTTTATTATTTGCATTAGTAGTTAGTAAAATTGAAGAAAGAGGAAGAAATGAAATAAGCAGACCAACAAGGTTAGCAATAGCACTTTCAGTAGTAGTAGTGCCAGTATTATTAATAATAAAGCAACCAGATTATGGAACAGCTTTAGCGTTTTTGGTTGCAACAGTTATGATATTATTTACTGCAGGTATAGACAAAAAATATATAATAGCATCAATATTATTAGTTATAATATTATTGCCAATATTATACTTTTTTGTATTACCAGAACATGCAAAAACAAGAATAGATGTATTTTTAAATCCTAACTTAGACCCAAGGGGCTCAGGTTATAATATTATTCAATCAAAACTTGCAATAGGAGCAGGTCAATTATTTGGTATGGGAGTATTAAAAGGAAACCAAACACAACTAGGTTTTTTATATCCAAAGACTACAGACTTTATATTTGCAGTAATAGGGGAAGAAATGG
The DNA here is from genome assembly GCA_947245665.1 of uncultured Clostridiaceae bacterium. Classification (GTDB taxonomy): domain Bacteria; phylum Bacillota; class Clostridia; order TANB77; family CAG-508; genus UMGS1663. Next base: position 4,134 of record CAMXOP010000092.1, on the reverse strand, counting down.
GATTTGCAGTAGCAGCTGGAATAATTATTTTGTATGTGATATTAATAACAAAAGCAATATATGTAGCAAAGACTGCAAAAGATAATTTGGGTTCATATATAGCAATTGGAATAGCAGGAATATTCATGTTCCACATGGTTGAAAATATAGGAATGACAATAGGTTTATTACCAATAACAGGAGTACCACTTCCGTTTGTAAGTTATGGAGGAAGTTCACTTCTAACAAATTTAATATTAATTGGATTATTATTAAATGTAAGTGGAAGAAGGCAAAAAGCAATATTTGTAGAATAATAAATTGTAAATAAGGACAAAGTTTTTGATAGTGGTGATATACCTTATTAAAATTGAATTGAGTATAGAAGAAAAACTATAAAGAGAAGGAAAAATATGTACTTAAAAAAATTAAAAATAGGAAATATAGAATTAGAAAATAATATATTACTAGCACCAATGGCAGGAATAACAGATAAGCCTTTTAGATTGATTGCAAAACAATACAATCCAGGTTTAGTTTGCACTGAGATGGTAAGCAGTAAGGGTATATATTATAATGATGATAAAACTAAGTTATTATTAGATACACAAGGAGAGAAAAGGCCAATATCTGTACAGATTTTTGGAAGTGATCCAGAAACAATGGCATATAGTGCAAAATATGTATCTGAATTAGCTGATATAGTAGATATTAACATGGGATGTCCAGCTCCAAAGGTTGTTAAGAATGGAGATGGTAGTAAGCTATTGCTTAACTTAGATTTAATGGAGAAAATAGTAAGTAAAGTAGTAGAAAACTCTAAGGTACCAGTTAGTGTTAAAATAAGAAAAGGATGGGACAATGATAATATTGTAGCTGTAGAAGCAGCTAAGAGAATTGAAAAGGCAGGAGCAAGTTTAATCACAATTCATGGAAGGACAAGGGAAGAGTACTATGGTGGAAAGGCTGACTGGGATATAATAGCAAAAGTAAAAAAAGCAGTAAGTATTCCTGTAATAGGAAATGGTGATATTAAGAGTAAAGAAGATGCTACTGAAATATTTAAACAAACAAATGTAGATGGAATTATGATAGGAAGAGCAGCACTAGGCAATCCATGGATTTTTAGAGATATAATATCTTATTTGAAAAATGAAGAAGTAAAAGAGATTAATTTACAAGAAAAACTAGACACTATGATAAAACATATTGAATTAGAAGTAGAACAAAAAGGAGAAAATGTTGGAATAAAAGAGTTAAGAAAGCATATGTGTGCATATATAAAAAATCTTCCTAATTCAGCAAGTCTGAGAGAAAAAATTAATAGAATTGAAGTTAAAGAAGAACTTATAAGTTGTCTTACAGAATACTTTAAAAGTATATGAATATAAATTAAAAGAGAATAGATAAAGTCTATTCTTTTTTTGATTTATAAAATAAGATAGTCAAGGAGGTAATTATGAAAAATAAAAAAACTATAATAGTAGTCTTTATTATTATTTTAATTCTCACAATATTAATTTCAATTTTTGCTTATAAATTTTCTAAAAATCGGAAATACTATAATTAATAAATCTGAGGAAGATATTATACAATATATTTTAAATATTAATTCGTATAAAGCAAAGTTAGAAATTGAAGTAGAAACAAATAAAAATAAGAATAAGTATGTTGTAAGGCAAAGCTTAAAAAATGGAAATATAAGTGAACAGGAAGTAATAGAGCCAAGCAATATAGCAGGGGTAATAACACAATATGATGGTAATAACTTAAAAATAATAAACAATAACCTAAACTTAAGCACTACTTTTGAAAATTATAGCTATGTAGTAGAAAATAAACTATGGCTTAATAGTTTTATAGAAGACTATAAAACTAGCACAAATTCAAAAGTAACCAGTAATAATAATGAAATAATTTTAGAAGTAAAGAATGAAGATGGGAATAAGTATAATGTATGTAGAAAACTATATATAGATAAGAAAACACGGAAAACCTACTAAAATGATAGTCCAAGATGTTAACCAAAAAACTCTAGTATACATATTATATAGTGAGGTAGAAATATCTTAAAAAGAAATATTTAAAATATATCAAAAATTTGGCCTTAGAAACGAAGAAATAGTAGGAGTGATTTACAAATGGTAATAAAAAGAGGAGATATGTTCTATGCTGACTTAAGTCCTGTAATAGGCTCAGAGCAAGGTGGTATAAGACCAGTTATAATAATTCAAAATGATATAGGAAATAAGCATAGCCCCACAGTAATAGCCGCAGCAATTACCTCTCAAACAGGAAAAAATAAGCTACCAACACATATAGATATAGGCTTAGGAGACGGAGGGTTAAAAGCAGATTCAGTAGTACTAGCTGAGCAGATACGAACAATAGATAAAAGTAGACTAAAAGAAAAGATAGGACATATTGGAGATGAAAAGGTAATGAACAAAATAAATAATGCATTAGGAGTAAGTTTTGGATTAGAAGAATAAGTGAAAAAGTAAAAGGAATCAAGTGGATGAAGAGAGTCTTCATCCACTTGGTTTCATAATTATTTATTTGATACAGATTAATTACATAAACTATCAATAATATGACGATCTAATATATAATAGCAGTAATATTAGATTATACTAATAAATCACATACAACACCACATATTCTATTGCAACCCAAGAAGCACCTGGAGTTGAATAGGGAAGTGAACCATCCTTATAGGCTTAAATAATAAAAAATTGAGATTAAATTCTCAATTTTTTTATTATTTTTATTTCGTTATATAATTTATCCTTAACATCTTCTCGAGTAATAACTGCCATTCGATATTCTTCTAAAACTTGTTTATAATTATCAAAATCTTCTCCATTTTGGAAAAGCATTCTCATACCTTCTCTGTAATAGTCTTTGTCTTTTTCTCTTTTAGCTTTTTGACTTTTTAATTCATATTTTTCGATTTTTTCAAGTCTATCTATTTGTTCATTTAAATAGTTTATATAGTCTATAACACAGCTTATTTCATACAATGTATCATCTATAACAACTTTAAATAATGCTTTTAATGCCTTAGGGTTTATTTTTCCAACTTTATAATTTTCTCTAACAACATCTAATGCTACTGTTTTCATATAGTCTGATGGTTTAGCATCTTTTATTAAATCTTTTAGAGTTTCAGAAATATTAACGTGAGTGGTGTACTGCCTTTTCGTTACAATTGCATCATATTCATCTGCTACACGTATAATTTGAGCAACATAAGGAATATCTTTTTTAGTAAGACCTTGAGGATATCCGAACTCCATTTAATGCTTCATGATGATACAATGCTCCATCTGCATAAGGTCTTAATTTTAAATCTTTTATGCACATCTCATAACCAAAAGTAGTATGTTTCTTCATTATTTCAAATTCTTCTTGAGTTAATCTTCCAGGCTTGTTTAGAATTTCAGGAGGAACAAAAAGTTTACCAACATCATGTAAATAGGCACATATTGTTGCATGAATAGTAAAAACTTTATTACAATGCAAATATTCACATATTCTACAAACTAAATTTGCAACATTTTCACTATGTCTTCTAGTAAAAACATCCATTCTGTCTAACATAGAAAGCTGATATTTCATAACATCATTCAAATTATAAGATTTTAAATTAGTTGAATTATAAAAATCTATATCAAGTTTTTTCATAATATACCTCTTTCTTTTGTAATACTATTAAAATAATAACATACTTAAACAGAATAGGCAAGAGAATAAAAATTACTTATATATAATAAAAAATATATGTTGATATAAAAAAAGTAAAGTGCAATAAGTATTAGAAATACTATTAATTACACCTTAACGTATTTTGAGAAATTTAAAATATAGTATTATTTATTAATTTTTAGTATATATAACTCTATTTTAGATGGAGTGCAAGGCGGAATCCACCAGTAGTGCTAGTATAAGGACCATAATTGTAACCACGGTATGCTGCTGAACAAGTCTCATATATATTACGGAAACTACCACCACGAAGCATGTACGAGTTATATGTTGTATTCATATTATAGTCTAAATCATTTATATATGAGGCTTCTTGTGTCCATTCTAATAGATTTCCTGCTACATCATATAAGTTCATTTTCTTTACTTGCTCTGTAGATCCTGTTG
>CAMXOP010000091.1 GCA_947245665.1 uncultured Clostridiaceae bacterium | reverse complement strand
TAGTGCTAATGTTTAAAAATTTTTGGGACATTTTCAAAAATGATTGACATAGTTTTTTTCAAATTTTTGTTCGTATTTTTAAATAAATATTTCAATTTGTAGCTAAAAAAATATTTCACATTGTAATGCGTGTGCCTCTAACTTTACCTGTTCTCCAAAGTCCTTAATATTTATTAATTTTAAGAAGAGGCTATCCTCAAAAGTGTCTCTTTCCTAAATATCTTACTCAATCATTTTCAATACTGTAAATTATACAAATAAATTTAAACACTAATAAAAAGCATTATTTACGCTTACTTATTAGTGTTTTTTGTTTGTGCTATATATCTTCATTTAGTTTATATTAAGTTTTTTAATCTTTCTATATGTTATAAGTTATCCACAATTTGGAAATTTTTTGCCCCGTCCCTAAAATTTCCATTTTTTTATTTTAAGGCTTCTAGTACTTGTTTTGTTTCTTTATCTTTGTCAAATAAATTTATTATTGCTAATATTATTGCTGTAATTAGAAATGTTACTCCATATACTATTGCACTTGTTTTTATATCTCCTTGTGCTAATCTTGAACCTACTATTGTTGATGATATTACTGATGGGAATCTTGCAAATGTTGATATTAGTATGAACCTTAGTGGATTTATTGGTAATAAACCTCCTATATATACTAATAAGTCTTTTGGTGTTCCTGGTATTAAAAATAGTATTATCATTATTCTTTCTACTTTTTTTGGATTTTTTAGTATTTTACTATTTTCTATTTTGTCTATCTTTTCTTTTTTGAAAGATTCATATACAAATTTTCTTCCATATTTTCTTACTAGAAAATATAAAATTGCTGTTGTTATGAATACTGATAGTGTTATAAATATTGTTCCGCCTATACTTCCATAGCACATTCCTGCTAAAATTTCTAATGGCTCTCCTGGTATTACTACAAAAAATATTTGTGCAACTTCTAAAGCAAACAATATAAGCATACCTAATATTCCTAAATTATCTATTTTTTCTTTAAATTCTATTTGCCCTTCTTTTGTCGATATATCTTTCATTATTGGTGCTAAATATGCTATTGCTATTGCAAATATTGCTATGACCATTACTATTACTACTACATTTATTACTTTTCTCTTATTCACTTTTGTTCTCCTTATTTTTTACTGTTATTTATTATACTACTTTTTGTTTAAAAGTGAATAGTATTCATAAAATCTTAATAAGTAAAAAACAAGAATAAAATTTTCTAAGCTAATTCTTCGCTAAGATTTCTTAGTCGTAGCATTTTAATGCGTACGAATAAGTTATGCTTTAGTAAAATCTAATTCTTCCATAACTATCTTCTAAGGAAACTCACCTACTTACGTGGTTGACTTTCCTAAGAAGATAAAAAATGGAGAGAATTACATTCCTCCATCTACTTTTATAACTGTTCCATTTATATACTGCGCATCTTCTGATGCTAGAAATAGTATTACTTTTGCTATTTCTTCTGGCTCTGCAAATCTTTTTTTGTATATTTTTTCGGTTTCTTCTTCAATAAAGTCTTGTGGTAGTTCTTGGTTCATTGGTGTATTTACCCAGCCTGGTGCTACTGCATTTACATTTATATATGGTGCAAATTGTATGCTTAAATTATTAGTTAAATTTATTATTGCTGCTTTTGATGCATCATAGTCTATGCTTGTTGGGTAAAAGGTGTTTATTCCGTTTGTTGATGATACATTTATTATTTTTCCACTTTTATTTTCTAACATATTTTCGCTTACATATTTAGATACTAAAAATGTACCTATTGTATTTACTTCTAAAGTTCTTCTCCAATCTTCTACTGTTCTATCTTCAAATTCTTTATCTATTGCTATTCCTGCATTATTTACAAGCACATCTATTTTTTCAAATTTCTCTATTGTTTGCTTTACCATATCTTGAACTTGTTTCTCATTTGAAACGTCTGCCTTTATTACTAATGTTTCTATTTTATATTCTTTTTGTAAATATTCTGATAATTCTTTTGCACTATTTGCATCAGTTAAATAGTTTATTACTACATTATAACCTTTTTTTGCAAACTCTATTGCTGTAGCTTTTCCTATTCCTTTGCTACTTCCTGTGATTAATACAACTTTATTCATAATCTCTCTCCTATTTTTTATTTTTATTATATTATCACAAGTTTACATTTTTTACAATGTTAATTCTGAATATAAAAAGATAAGTCATAAAACTTTAAAAGTTCTATGACTTATCTTTTTTCAATCATTTTACTTAATTTTATTAATTAATACAATTAAGTGTTGTAGAAACATAGCTCGGCATATTTTCATGTTCTATTGTCCTATATTTTACTGGAACTCCATAATATCTCTCATACGTTTCTCTGCAAAATACATAGTTTAAATCTCTCATTCTATGTATGTTATCTTTTGGGAGTAACTCGTTATTTGGATAAATAGGTTTTCCGATATTTATAGTATATGCCTGCAATACATTTTCATCGCCATCTACACTGTCTTTATCCCTCATTGTAATAAATGTAGGAATAATTGGAACATTATTTAGTGTAGCCCATTTAAAAGCTCCATATTTTAATGGCTTTGGCTTTTTATAATTAAGCCACATACTCTGTTCAGGACAAACTATTATAAATTCTCCTTTTTCCAATATTTCTTTTACTGCTGCTTCAAACATTTTCATTGTTTCTGCTACCTGACTTAATGGCAGAGTGTTATCGTGTTTAAAATATAAGCCAAACTTTCCTGGGAAGTTTGTGTAATTTCCTTCTCTAATTACTTTATATATCTTTCCTTTTACTCCACAACTTTTTAGTACCCTTTCTAATGCAAATGTATCAAATGGATTGAAATGATTTACTGTTACTATTGCACCAGATTTTACATTTAGTACATTTTCTATTCCATGTATGCCATCAATTGCCAAGTCTCCCCGCTTCAAAGCATTATTTGTAAACGCTTCTTTCCATACATTCATTATCTGATTCTTCTTTGCATTCATTGGAACTTTCTTTAAGTAGTCTGCATCTTCTGGTTTTAATGGAAGATTCTCTGGATCATCGTTTATGTCTAAATAAAATAGACCTGCTGTTTCCAAAAATTCTATCCTTTCTTGATTACTTAAATTGAAAAATCCATTTTCTTTTAAACATCGAATTTGTTCATTGATATCCATATTGAAGAACCCCTGGCTTTTTAATGTTTCTATTTTTATCATTTTGCTACCTCCTTAAAATATTTAAGATTTGGTTTATGACTACTACAACTATAGTATTATTATATCACATATACATAATATTGTACAGTATTTTTATATGTCACATAATAAAAAGACATATTTAATTTGCTTTATGTTTTCATAATTTCAAATTAATATGCTTTTTTATTATTTTATTTCATAGCCTCTTCACACGCTACTGCTACTGCTACTGTTGCTCCTACCATTGGGTTATTTCCCATTCCTATTAGTCCCATCATTTCTACATGGGCTGGTACTGATGAGCTTCCTGCAAATTGTGCGTCTGAATGCATTCTTCCCATTGTGTCTGTCATTCCGTATGATGCTGGTCCTGCTGCCATGTTGTCTGGGTGAAGTGTTCTTCCTGTTCCTCCTCCTGATGCTACTGAGAAGTATTTTTTACCTTGTTCTATACATTCTTTTTTGTATGTTCCTGCTACTGGGTGTTGGAATCTTGTTGGGTTTGTTGAGTTTCCTGTTATTGATACGTCTACTCCTTCCATATGCATTATTGCTACACCTTCTCTTACGTCATTTGCTCCATAGCATCTTACTTTTGCTCTTTCTCCATCTGAGTATGCTATTTCTTCTAATATATTTACTTTTCCTGTGAAGAAGTCAAAGTCTGTTTTTACATATGTAAATCCATTTATTCTTGATATTACTTGTGCTGCGTCTTTTCCTAAACCATTTAATATGACTCTTAATGGTTCTTTTCTTACTTTGTTTGCTGATTTTGCAATTCCTATTGCTCCTTCTGCTGCTGCAAAGCTTTCGTGTCCTGCTAAGAATGCAAAACATTTTGTTTCTTCACTTAGTAACATTGATGCTAGGTTTCCATGTCCTAATCCTACTTTTCTATCATCTGCTACACTTCCTGGTATACAGAAGGCTTGCAAACCTTCACCTATTGCTTTTGCGGCTTCATACGCTTTTGTACAACCTTTTTTTATTGCAATTGCTGCACCCAAAGTGTATGCCCAACATGCGTTTTCGAAACATATTGTTTGTACTCCTCTTGTTATTTCATAAGGGTTAAATCCTTTTTCTTTACATATATTTAATGCATCTTCAAAATCTTTAATTCCGTATTTTTCCATTACTGGTTTTATTTGATCTATTCTTCTTTCATAACTTTCAAATAGTGCCATATTTTACCTCCTACTATATATTAAGGAACACACCTCAATTTTTATCACATCTACTTAGTTTAAGTTATTTTTCCTCACCTTGTGAATCAATGTTTAAATATTAATAGTGTTCTCCTATTTATTTTATAATTCTAGCTTATTTATATATTTTATTTTGATTTTGTTGGTTAGAGATTAAATTCTATGGTAGTTTCTTGGAAGGTGGACGACTACTAGTCGCCACTACAACTATTTCTAACTTCCTATTTACTACTCTTTTCTAGGGTCTATCTTTTTAACTGCTTCGTCAAATCTTCCATATTTTCCGCTTGCTTTTTCTATTGCTTCTTCTGGTGCTATTCCTGCTTTTATGTTGTCCATCATTTTTCCTAAGTTTACGTATTTGTATCCTATTATTTGGTCATCTTTGTCTAACCCTATTTCTACTATGTATCCTTCTGCTAGTTCTAGGTATCTTGGTCCTTTTTCTAGTGTTGAGTATATTGTTCCTGTTTGGCTTCTATGTCCTTTTCCTAAGTCTTCCATTCCTGCTCCTATTGGTAAGCCTCCTTCTGAAAAGGCTGATTGTGTTCTTCCATATACTATTTGTAAGAATAACTCTCTCATTGCTGTATTTATAGCATCACATACTAAGTCTGTGTTTAATGCTTCTAATATTGTTTTTCCTACTAATATTTCTCCTGCCATTGCTGCTGAATGTGTCATTCCACTACATCCTATTGTTTCTACTAAGGCTTCTTGTATTACTCCTTCTTTTACATTTAAGGTTAGTTTACATGCTCCTTGTTGTGGTGCACACCAACCTATACCATGTGTTAATCCTGATATATCTTTTACATCTTTTGCTTTTACCCATTTTCCTTCTTCTGGAATTGGTGCTGGCCCATGGTCTACTCCTTTTGCCACTTTGCACATTTCTTCTACTTCTTTTGAATAAATCATTTTCATTTCTCCTTTCAAAGCTTTTTGTATTATTGTATTCATTTGCCTTTTGCGTTATTATTATATTACTTGTTTATAAAACTTGCAAGTAAAATATCATATTTTGTTGTTTGAAAGATTTGAACATATCCCAAGTCTTTTATTTTTATTACTTATTTTTAATATCAAATCCTTTTTGTTTTTTATATCTATTTTTCCTCCAAAAGTGTCATATATAATAGTAATTTATTTGTTTATTTATATTTTTAACATATTTTTCAGTTGTTCCTGTTTTACTAATATATATACCACAAAAGACAGATAATTTTTAACTAATTATCTGTCTCATAATTTACTATAAAATACTATTTTTTATAATTTTTTCTATATATAATTCATATGGATTATAATTTATATGAGTTGTTATATAAGCTATTCCTGTCATGTCTTGTATGTTTTCTACTATTGTTTGGATTTTTGTGTTTGTTTTTATTTCAATAAAATCCAGTATAGGATTATTTTGGTTATTGTAACCACTTAATAAATTTTTATTTTCTACTAAATCATTTTTGAATTTTTCCAAGGCTTTTTCTTTTGAAATATATTCAATCTCTATATTATCAGTTTTTTCAATTATTTTATTTTTTATATCTTCTATTTGTTGTTGTGTTATACCATCTTTTAAATGTATTTCCATTGTAGATGCAATTTCATTATAATTTTTATATACTTGTATATTAAATAAAACTAAAATTATTAAAATTATAAAAACTACTAATATTATTATATTTTTCTTATTTATTTTTTTCTTAATACTCTTAAAAAAATCAATTTCTTTGACTTGATTTTCTTGGTCATTTTCATTTTTTATTTCTTCTAAAATCTTTTTACATTTCTCACATTTTTCTAAATGTTCTTCTACTATTTTTTTAGAAGTATTACTTAGAATACCATCATTATAGCTAAATAGTAAATCTCCAACTATGGCACATTCATTTTTCATTCTCTAATTCCTCCTTTAATCTTTGCTTACCACGGAAAAACACAACTCTTGCCCAATTTGATGTTTTATTCATAATTTGGGCAATTTCATTATATCCAAAATTTCCAAATATTCTTAAATACATTACATTTTTAGTTTCCTCATCAAAATTTTGTAATTTTTTTAATAATTTTGTCTTTTTCTCTTTATTATAAAGATTTTCTTCTATTGATTCTTCTATAAATAATGTATTTTGTAATAAATCTAATGGTATTTCTTTTTTTAATTTTTCTTTTTTTAATTTCTTATACCATATATATTTACTAATTTGACATAGCCAAGTTGATATTTTACACTCACCTCTAAACTTTTTTATATCTTTAACAGCTACTAAAAAAGTTTCTTGAACTATTTCTTCTGTTGTATCTTCATTTCCAGTTAAGCAGAATACATATTTATAAACAATTTCACTGTACTTTTTGTATACTATGTCCATATCCTGCATAACATTTTCCTCCTTTCACTTATTTAGTATCTTTTATCGTTATTTTGTTACAATATATTTTATTTTCTTATTAAATACAACAGATTAATTTCTATTTATCAATATGGATCTATGTCAAGTTTTTGGACACTTTTTTTGAGAATTTTTTTATATTTTTG
>CAMXOP010000090.1 GCA_947245665.1 uncultured Clostridiaceae bacterium | reverse complement strand
CAAAAATATAAAAAAATTCTCAAAAAAAGTGTCCAAAAACTTGACATAGATCCATCTTTATATAATAGTTTGTAAAGAAAGGAGTTGTTCAAAATGTTAAAAGAAAATATTAAATCAATAAGAAAATCAAGAGGACTTTCGCAAGAAGAACTTGCTATCAAATTAAATGTAGTAAGACAAACAATTTCTAAATGGGAACAAGGATTATCAGTTCCTGATTCGGAAATGTTAGTTTTAATATCAGAAGTATTTGATACACCAGTAAGTACACTACTTGGAGAAAGTATTTCAACAGATAATCCAGATGATTTAAAAGTAATTTCTGAAAAATTAGAAATAATAAATTTACAATTATCAAAAAGAAAAGAAAGCATACGAAAATTTTGGCATTGGATTTTTATATCAATATGTTTAATTACAATAATTGTTTTTATTGGTATGGCAACAATGGGCAATAGCATTTTGGAATGGGATTATAGTAAAATTGAATATGCAGTTTTAGAAGTGGCTATTCATTCGTTTGGATGGATATTTGTTAGGACATCACCAATTATCCTTATTGTATCAATTATTGGAATTGTGTTGACTCGAAAGAAAGTTTAAAATTGTTTTTAACACATACAATGTAATAAAAATATTGTAAAAAACTTGTAAAAGTAAACATAAACTGCTATAATAAGATATAGATATGTTATTAGATAAAAACAATTTCTTAATTAAGAAGGGAGAAAAAATATGGGGATTTTACGGAAAATATTTAACAAATCAGATTGGGACTATATAGCTGATTTTAAGGATGGTTATGCATTAGCAGTATGTAATGAACACAAGAAAGTATTTATAATAGATGAAAATTACGAGATTGCTTGTGCAAGACATTTAATAGTATGCTTATTTGATGAGGAAAGCGTAAAGAAGGCAATAAATAATAACTGTAAGTACTTAGCAGCAAGAAATGAAGACTGGCCCGAAAATGTAGTTTACTATACATTCATAGATACACAATTAAAAGAAGTCGAAGGACATAAATATAAAAATATTTTATATTATGTACCTAGAAAATATGCAATAGTAGTAGAAATGAATGGGGATGTAAGTTTTCTAAGTGGAGATTTGAAAGAAAAGAGAATTATATTTAGTTCAGAACCCAATAATAGATTTGTTGTAGTAAATCAAGATTACTTTTATGTGACAAACGAAAAAACTCTGAAGTTAGTTAATACAAATACAGAAGAAATAAAAGAATTTGAAGGAAACCATATAGAAATGGTTGCTGACGGCGAATTTTACAAAATATCTCAAGAATATGGAGCAGCTTATTACGATAAGAACTTTAACTTTATGGAAAACTATAAAAGGGTGTGTGTAAAAGATAAACAGGGAAGAATTCCCATAATACTCAAAAATGGTGAGGTTTTTATTTATCACTGTAATTAAATAAAAGCATAAAAGCCCCAGATACTTATAATAGTATCTGGGTTTTTGCATTAATGTATTAGATTTTAAAAAAATAGCTTATTTTGCTTCATATATAGATTTCAAAACATCCATATATATAGTTAATTCTCCTTCTTGGTCACAAAAGTTACTGCCTTCAACAGAGCCTTTTGCGATAATTTTTCCCTTATATAATACATTTGCTGCGGTTTCTCCAAGAAGTCCTGAAACTGGTTCAACCAGATATTTATCGTTAGCAAACTCTAATTCATAAGGTGAGGATAATGTAATACCAAACCGACTTAATATGGTTTCAAGTCTTTACCATGGTTCCATATCAAATGGATATGGGTGATAGTAGTCAGTATCAGAAATATCTATTACTATTATTGTTTGAATCTTTCTACTAAATGATAGTTTGCCATATTAATCCTCCTTTTGATTATTTAATAAACATTATTAGTCATACATAATTTTAGGTGGTATTTGATTATTTTTTTTACAACATTCAACAATAGCATTTGCAATATCGTAAAAATTGATACCATAATCTTTTACCTTTTCTACTATAGTATAAATAATGTTTTTCATATATTTACCATCACAATCAAAACTTGGTTCATATATTGGTTCTACAACTTTTGTATTGCCATTAACTTCAAAAAACAGTTGATAAAATTCTTCCTGAGGTAAGTAACATGCCCGCAATGTGTCGTTAGGTTTGGGATAGTTTCTTACTTCATTAGCCATTATGTGAATACCTCCTATTATTGAAATAAATACCATAAATTATGTTTACTATCATAACATACAAGAGGTATAAAAGCAACAAAAAATTAAGAAAAAATGCTAACAAAAATATGCAAAAAAATTTTTGTTAGCATTTTTTTAATATAGTTTCACTATTGCATGAAGTTTAGTTTCATCTTCGCTTTTAATAGTAACAATATGTTCTCTATCAATATTAGAATAGAAACATTTAACCTTTTCACCTAACAAGCTACCAGTTTTATACATAATTTCTATGTTATCAAAAGAAGTATTCTCATAAATATCTTTTGGTAAAGCCTCGTAAGCTAAATCTAAATAGCATATATTATGCATATGATTATTAATATCAATATCTCTTCTTTGTACAGTATATTCAAAAGTAAGAGAACTATTTTCAGGTTCTTTTAATTTATCAAAATTATAATTATCAAAAGTGCATTTATTCTCTGTTCCATATTTTTCTACTAACTCATCAGTAAAACGCATTAGCCCTTTTTCTAAGTGAATTAAAGTCCACTTAGAAGTAGCAATAGTGCATAGTTCTCCGTTTGCCATTATATATTTCATAATCACGATAGCAACAAGCACGAACAGCTCCTCGTGACCAAGTTTTTACATGAATAGAATCCCCATATTTAATTCTTTTTAAAACTTTAATTTTCCAATGAAGTAATACCCAACTTAATTTTGTATTCTCAATATCTTTTAAGCCATACCCAGCAATATCAGAATGGTAACCACCAATATCCTCAAAAAAACCAAGCATAGCTCTATTAGTTAATTCAGTTTTATTATCAATATCACGTATATTAAAATCAAAATCATGTTCAATAATTGCCATTTGTTTTAATCCTCCTTATTACAAACTTTTTATATTATAGCACAAAAAATAAAGAATTTATAGATAAATTAAAAAAAATATGATATATTAAAAAAGAAAAAATCCTCATATGAGGATCTTTTCTTTCAAATTTTAAGCATAAAAACCTACAAGGAAGAAACCCACTGTAACAATCAGGAATGCATCAGTAACACTTGCAGTAACAATAATAGATGTGATTGCAATTGCTGCTATTGCAAGATAACCTAAACCTTTGTTAATGTTTTTCATAGTATGTCTCCTTATACAATTTGTGGTAGAACTATAAAACCTAGTTCTAATAAAAAAGTTTCTATAAATATAATACCATAATAAACATAAAATGTCAAATATACATCAAAAAGGAGTAATGAATAAAATGTTAGAAGAATTAAAAAAATGTGAAATATGCCCATATAAATGTAAAGTAAATAGATTAGAAAAAAGTGGCAATTGTAATGCGACAGATAAGCTAGAAATATCACTTGTGAGTTTACATAGCTTTGAGGAACCTTGTATGAGTGGAAAAAATGGCTCTGGAACTATATTTTTTACACATTGCAATTTACATTGTATGTTTTGCCAAAATTATGAAATAAGTCAGCAAGGAAAAGGGAATGAAATAACAATAGAAGAATTAGCCAAAATTTTTATAGCTCAGCAAGAAAAAGGGGCTCATAATATAAATTTAGTAACGCCAACAATGTATGCATACCAGATAATTGAAGCTATAAAAATAGCAAAAGAAAAAGGACTTAATATACCTATAATATATAATTCAAATGGTTATGAAAATATAGAAACTATAAAAGCCCTAAAAGGATATATAGATATATACTTACCAGACTTAAAATATTACTCAAATGAAATAGCAATAAAATATTCAAAAGCACCATACTATTTTGAAATAGCAACTAAGG
The DNA here is from genome assembly GCA_947245665.1 of uncultured Clostridiaceae bacterium. GTDB lineage: Bacteria > Bacillota > Clostridia > TANB77 > CAG-508 > UMGS1663. The sequence goes on along the minus strand of CAMXOP010000090.1, from coordinate 2,985 downwards.
CAATTTTAGAAATGATAAAGCAAGTAGGTAGCCCACAATTTGATGAAGTGGGAATGATAAAAAAAGGTGTTATGATAAGGCATTTAGTATTGCCAAACCACATACAAAATACAAAAAACATTCTAAAATGGATTAAACAAAACATACCACAAGAAGTATATATAAATGTAATGGCACAATATTTTCCAACATATAAAGCAAAAGAAGATGAATTAATAAATAGAAAATTAACAAAAAAAGAATATAAACAAGTAGAAGAATATTTTTATTTGCTAGATTTTAAAAATGGCTATATGCAAGAATTAGGAGAACATGAAGAAGAGTATGTTCCCAAGTGGGATAATTAGACTAAAATTTTGTAAAATGTTGTCAAAAATCCCTTAAGAAAATTTCAAGAATACTATTGACATAAAATACTATGCAATATAGAATACTAATTAATAAAGATAATAAGGAGGTAAAAAGATGGAATTTACTGAGGAAGAAAAGAGAGAAATTGATAGAAAACTTGCAATGGCTGATGAAGATATGAAAAATGGGAGATTTTATACAAATGAAGAATCTAAAAAAATTATTAATGATTGGATAAGGAGATTAGATTATATATACGATAATCAAACAAAAAACAGCAGTCTATGATATATTAAGTATATATTATTATATAAAATTCAAATTATTAAATCCAATTGCTTCAGAAAATTTTTTAAGGGGAATAACTGCTAAAATTGATAGTTTAGAGTTATTCCCATACATAGGTGCAACTTATGAAAATTCACAAAACAGATTTGCAATCTATAATAATTTTTTAATCTTTTATGAAATCCAAGAAAACAAAAAATTAGTAATAATAAAAAGTATTATGAATATGAGAAAAAATATGTAAATGCATAATATCGAAACTTTATAAAAATTTATATAAAAAGTATATAAAACTATTGCAAAAATTATGTTATAGTGATATACTCCTTTTACATAATTTTATAGTAACTTTTAACAATATAATTATTGAAAAGGAGAAAAATGCGTATGAAAACAAGAGTGTTAGCATCAACAAAGTTAGGTTATGAACTTCCAATTGAAGAGGCAATTAAGCTATCGGCTTATGAGGCAGGTATATGTTATATGCCAGATACTGTAGATGACATTTTAACAGAACCTGAGGAAAAGACAATAAGACGGGCAAATGGTAATATGATCTCAAATCATCATAGTGTGTTTGGACATCCACAATACAATTTTGTATTTGAAGGAATTCCCAAAATTATTGCTATGATACTTAACAATGAGAAAATTTATGATACTTCAGAAAAATCAGCGAGATTTACAAAAATGAATCCATCTGAAGAAGAAAGAGTACTTTATGAAAAATGGATTGAAATATACAAAGAAAGAATTCATGAAGTATATCCGAGTATTGAAGGAAAACAGGCACAGAAGTTGGCACAAGAAAATGCACGCTATTTAATTAGTGTGTTTACACCTGCAACTGTAATGGGTCATACAATTAGCCTTGAACAATTTAGCTATATTCTTCACTTTATGCAAGATTTAGTAGATAATGGTGATGAAACAAAGTTTAATGAACTTTTGAAACCATATCTTAAAGAGTTTATAGAACTACACTCAAAATATAAAGTTTCAGGAATTAATCCAAAGTCTAAGAATAGGAAGTTATGCTTGTTTTCTGATGAAGTTAGAGAAGATGAGTGGGGATGGAATTATTGTTACAGTTATTGGGCGTCCTTTGCACAAGTAGCACAGGCACAGAGACATAGAACATTAAGCTATGAAATTTTTGAAGCTTCTATAAACTATCGTGAACCATTGTATTTTGTGCCTCCAATTATTAGAAATACCGAATTAGAGGCAGAATGGCTTAAAGATATTAAATCTCTTTCAAAATATTTCCCACAAGGAACTATGGTATATGTAAATGAAAGAGGAACAGTAGAAAACTTTATACTTAAATGTAAGGAACGTTTATGCGGATGTGCACAGCTTGAAATAGCTATGCAAACGAAAGAAACATTAAATGAATATTTGAAAAATACAAAAGATACAAATAGGAAAGTATATAAATACTTGATGCAATATGCAACTGGTGCAAGATGTACTTTCTATGATTATAGTTGTGCAAAACCTTGTATATGGGGTGCAAAAAATGCATTAGATAGATTAATATAAAATAATGAATATGAGAACTTCAATGAACAATACCTCAAAAGTATAGTTTTTTGAGGTTCTTATATTACATAAAAGTGTAATATAAAAAATTATAATGAAAGCATAACTAAAATAAATTAGAAGGAGAATAGATGTTAAGTATTATAGCTGCAATATCAAAAAACAATGTTATAGGAAAAAATAATAAACTAATTTGGTATTTGCCAGAAGACTTAAAAAGATTTAAAAAATTAACAGCAGGTCATACCATAATTATGGGAAGAAAAACCTTTGAATCTTTAGGAAGAGTATTGCCAAATAGGAAGCACATAGTAATTACAAGCAATACAAATATGCAAATAGAAGATGAAAATGTAGAACTGATAGATGATATAAAAATGCTAAATAAATATATCAATTCAGAAGAAGAACACTTTATAATAGGTGGAGCTACTATATATAAATTACTTATGCCATATGCAAGTAAAATGTATATAACTAAGATAAATGAAGAGTTTGAAGGAGATGTATATTTCCCCAAAATAGATAAAGAATTCTGGAAAGAAGTAGAAAGAAAAAAGGGAATAAAAGATGAAAAAAATCCATTTAATTATGAATATATAACATATATAAAAAATATATAATAAAATAGATATTATAAGATAAAAACTAGTTGATTATTGGCTGTAGCTAATAAGAGCTAGTTTTTTTGTTTTTAAGATTAAGAAAATAGGATGTTCTAAAGAAATATAAATATAAAAAAATTGAAAATGTAGTGTTACAATTGATGTGAAACAAAAGTAATAAAAAATTGAATAAGTG
>CAMXOP010000089.1 GCA_947245665.1 uncultured Clostridiaceae bacterium | reverse complement strand
AAAAATATTAAAAATGGAAATAAATTAATTTCTGATTTACATTTTAATAATGTTATAGAACATAAATCAAATAATTATATAAATAGAATTATGCACTGCAGTGATGTTATATATTGGTTATGTAAAAACATTCCCTTTATTTTATACTTTTTAGGTATTATCATTCCTATTTTTATTAGTACTATTTTTAAAGAAAAAGATATTTTTATTTTTTCTTTATTATCCATATTTGCTATAAATATTTTTTATATATTTTCACGGTGAATATTTTAAAAAAATTTTATATTATTCAGAAAATAATATTAGACTTAAAACTACAAGTATAGCTAAGCTAAATAATAACAAATATTTTTTAGATATTCCTATTAGTATTAATTTAATATTAGAAATTTTACCTTTATTTATTACTACTTTATTGATTGGACTGAATTTTACACCTTTAAATATTTCTGAAATTATTTTTATTATTTATTTAGTATTATTAGATATACTCGCAATAATATATTTAGCTTTTAATTTTTATAATAATGTTAATAAAGTAACTATGAATATTTCTAATTCCAATTTTATTAATTATAATAATGAATTTAATAATTTAATGTTTGAAATTAATGCTACTAAACAAGTCTATAATGATTATATTAAAGAATTAAAATATATTCAGAATATTGAGTTAGAAAGAGAACGTTTGGCTTCCATAGAAATATTAAGACGTACAGTTGATGCAAAAGATACATATACAAGAGGTCACTCTGATAGAGTTTCTAAATACTGTGTTTTAATAGGAGAAAAACTTGGTCTTTCTAAACATGAATTACAAATATTAAAAATTGGTGGATTATTTCATGATATAGGTAAAATAGGAATTCCTGATAGTATTTTATTAAAACCATCTAAATTAACTGATAACGAATATGCACAAATAAAACAACATCCTTCTATAGGAGGCCATATATTAGAAAATTCAAATATTTTTGAAGATATTATACCTATTGTACTATATCATCATGAAAGGTTTGATGGTTTAGGTTATCCATATAAACTAAGTGGAGAAAATATTCCTCTAATAGCTAGAATAGCAGCTATAGCAGATAGTTTTGATGCTATGACTTCTAGCAGGTCTTATAGAAAAGAATTACCATTGAACATTGTAAGACTTGAACTTGAAAAATGTTCTGGAAAACAATTTGATCCTAATATCTTAAAAATATTTTTAAATATTTTAGATAATGAATTTGAAAAAATACAAATTATAAAAAACTATAAATAAAAGTTTAAAAAAATTTTAAACTTTTATTTTTATTATACATATCTTTAATTTTTTAAAATAAAATATTAAAGAATATAATCAAAATATTAAGTCATTTTTATTGACTTATGTTATCAAATGGTGTAATATTTTGTCATATTAAATAAAAGGAGGAATGATTTATGACATCATCTACATTAAGAGCTAATGCACGTGAAGCATTAAAAGGAAAATGGGGAAAATTTGCATTAATTACATTAGTATATATTGCAATTAATTGGCTTATAACTTTTGTATTAAACTTTATCCCAGGTATAGGTGGAATTATTTCAATAGTTATTTCTTTACCACTTTCTTATGGCTTACTAGTTAGTTTTATAAAATTAAAAAGAAATGAAGAAGTTGGATGTATAGACTTTTTTAGTTTAGGTTTTTCTGACTTTGGTAAAGTTTGGGCAGTTTTTGGAAATATGCTTTTAAAATTAATAATACCTGTAGTAGTATTAGTAATATGTATTATATTAATGATATTTGGTGGAGCTGGAGCCATAGTTGGAGTAGCTTTTGATACAGCTAATGCAACTGCTGGATTTTCTGGAATTATGATTATAGGCTTTATTGGATATATCGTTTCATTAATATATTTAATTATTAAAGGTTATTTATATTCTTTATCTTATTATATTTTATATGATAATAAAGATAAAACTGCTAAAGAAATAGTAAAAGAAAGTGAGAAATTAATGTTAGGTAATAGATGGAGTTTCTTCTGGTTAGGACTTACATTTATTGGCTGGGCAATACTTGCAGGATTTACTTTTGGTATTGGTATGTTATGGTTAATACCTTATATAATGGTTACATTTATAGCTTTTTATGAGAATTTAGCTGGAACAAAAAATGATGTAGAAGCTTCACCAATTCAAGAGAATGAATAAATATAAAAAATAAAAGTGTAAAAAATTATATATTTTTACACTTTTATTTTTTATATATTATTATTAATTATATTTTTCTTTAATAATACTTTTAGTTATCATTTGTAATTTCTGTTCTGCATCCTCAAACGAATTTCCTTTTACTCCAATATAATATTTAATTTTAGGTTCTGTTCCTGAAGGTCTTATACATATCCATGCATCATCTTTTAATTCATAGTATAAAACATTTGAAATTGGTAAATTTGTAATTTCTTCTTCTCTTGTTTTTACATCTATTATTTTTGCTAATTCATAATCTCTAATTTTTTCTACAATATAGTTTCCAAATTTCTTTGGTGGATTTTTTCTTAGTTTTCTCATTATATCTTGTATTTTTTGTGCACCTTCTATACCTTCTAATGTAATAGATATTGCTTCTTCTTTATAAAATCCATATTTTTCATACATTTTTATCATTTGATCCCATAATGTTAATCCTTGTTTTTTATAATATGCTGCTGCTTCACACAAAAGCATTACAGCTACTATAGCATCTTTATCTCTAGCATGTGTTCCTACTAAACAGCCATAACTTTCTTCATATCCAAATTCATATTTATATTCATTTGAAATTTCAAATTCCTTTATCTTTTCCCCAATATATTTAAAACCTGTTAATACCTCTATTAATTTCAAATTATACTCATTAGCTATTGGCTTAGCCATAGTTGATGAAACTATACTTTTTATAATAACTCCATTTTTAGCCAGAGTTCCTTTTTTTGCTTTCTGAGATAATATATATTCTGCGATTAGAAGTGCTGACATATTCCCTGTAAATGCTTTATATTCTTCTGTTTTTCTATCCTTTACATATACTCCTAATCTATCTGCATCTGGATCTGTTGCTAGAACTATTTCTGCATTTTTCTCTTTTGCTAATTTAAGTGCTAGTTGAAAGGCATTTTTATCCTCTGGATTTGGATATGAAACTGTTGAAAAATTTCCATCTGGTAACTCTTGCTCTTTTACTATATTTACATTTTCAAACCCTATTTCTTTTAAAATCCTTTGTACTGGTATATTTCCAGTTCCATGAAGTGGTGTATATACTATACTTAAATTTTTTTCTTCTTTAATTATATTCGCATTTTGTAATTGTTTTTTTATTTCATTAATATATTCATCATCTATTTCTTTTCCTATAATATTATATAGTCCTATTTTTATTGCTTCTTCCTTACTAATCATTTGTATTTGATTATAATCAGATATTTTATTTACTTCTTCTATAATTAATTTATCTTTAGGTGCTGTTATTTGTGCCCCATCTTCCCAGTATACTTTATAACCATTATATTTAGCAGGATTATGACTTGCTGTAATCATTATTCCAGCTACACAACCTAATTTTCTAACTGCATATGATAATTCTGGAACAGGTCTTAAACTCTCAAATATATAACATTTAATTCCATTTGCATTTAAACACAATGCTGTTTGTTCACTAAATTCTTTTGACATATTCCTAGAGTCATATGCAATTGCAACACCTTTATCCTCAGCTTTCTCCTTTTTTATAAAATTTGCTAAACCTTGTGTTGCTTTTCCCACAGTATATTTATTCATTCTGTTACTTCCACTTCCAATTATTCCCCTAAGACCTGCTGTTCCAAATTCTAAGTCTTTATAAAATCTATCTTCTATTTCATTTTCATTATTTTCTATTTTTATTAATTCTTTTCTTGTTTCATCATCAAAAAATGGATTTTCTAACCATTGTTTATATCTTTCCTTATACTTCATATATTTCTCCCTCTTATAATGAACAAATAATTCATTATATATTTTTTATTTTAAAATTTTTATATAGACTTTGTAATTTTTATTTTTATATATTTATTTTATTTAATGTTATAAAATTTTTTATATAAACTTCTTGCCGTCTCTGGACTGTCCTCACCTTTATCATTTTTTACAGGTGCGAACTCTTCTTCTCTATTTACTCTCATGACAACCATTTCATCTAAATTTTCAAAAATATCAAATAAAAACGCTTCAAATTTATATCCATTTGGTTTATCTGCTATTACAACTTGTCCATCCTCATTTATATAATTTACTTTTTTATATGCACTATGATATGGTAACTTATCCTTACTTACCTCTTCTATTATATCTATATTAAATAAGTTGCATAAAATATGTGATTCTCCAAATTTAAGTTCCCCATTTGCATTCTTTTCTTCTGACATCTCTTCTGATATTTCGGAATATTCTATAACACTTGGCTTTCCATCTTTTTTACAAAATATTCCCACTTTTTCTTTTGGATGTGCTTTTATTACACTTTTTCCTGCCGCTAATACTTTCTTTTCTACTACTAAACCTAATAATAATGGATCTACCATTTTTACTAAAATATTATCTACACCACTTATAAATATCCATTTAATACCTTTATTTTTCATATTTGTAATAATTCCATTATCTCTCATCGAATAGAAAATTCCACCATGACCATCTGAAGCCTTTTTGATCATTCCTTTTTCATCTAATAATATTTTTCCTTTTTCATTCATCATAGGTAATTCACCCTGCATAAAAAATATAATATTTTCTTTTCCATAATCAAAATAATTATTTTCTTCAAAAAATTTTATAGTACTTTCATTATTTTCTTTACTTGTCATTATATACCATGGAATAATTACATTATATTTTTTATTTGATTCTTTTAATTTATCTATTAAAATTTCAAATATACTTTTATGTGATGGCAAGCCTATATCATAAGTTCCTTTTGGGCCATTATGCCCTAGTCTGGTTCCGTTGCCCTCCAGCCATAGTAACTACAGCATATTTACTATTTTCTATTAATTTACTTCCTATATTTTCATAATAATTTCTTTCTTCTTTTGAAAGTTTATTTTTATTAATATAAGAAATTGGTTCTATTTTATTGTTTATTTTTTTATTAATATTTATATTATTATATAATTTTTGCATTTGTTCAAAATTTGTATCTAATATATTTTCTATTAAATCTTCTTTTTGTTGTTCATTTAATTTATTGTAGGAATTTAATAATTGTTCTTGATTATATTCTTTTAGTCTACTTTTCGCTAATAAATATTTATCATTCATAAATTATTCTCCTTTTTGCTTTTTATAATTATATTATTTATCCTTCTATTAGTCAAATACACATTAAAAATTTGAAAAGCAGAAATCGAAATTAGAGACTATAAATAGAAGTTATAATTTTTTATGTGTTAACTAGTTGTTATTTAAATTATAACCATTATTTATATCTTATAATCTCTAAGTTTTAACTTCTGCTTTTCTTTTCAATTTTAAATATTTATTATCCTATTTTTTCTTTTCTATTATAATCTTCAAAAACTTCATTTATTTCTTTTTCTCCTGAAGTATTTAGTACTTTGTCATGAATATCTAAAATTTCTATAATACTACCATTAAATTCTACTATTTCATAACAATTAACTATTTTTATAGTAGTATTTGTTTTTTCTATCTTTTCTATATTTTCTTCTATATATGTATCTATATTCTCATTTGCATTTTTTATAAATTCTTTATTCCCATTTACTATTACTAAAATATTTTTACCAATATTATTCTTTATTATTTTACTAATATTTGATTGTTTACTTTCATTTTTGTTGCTCCAATTTATATTTAATATTTTTTGTTCATTTTTTAAGTTTAACTTTTTTACTAACGTTTCTACATTATTTTTTATATTATTTTCTAATATTGTGGCTATTTCTGTTTCTTCATTAATTTTTTTATTTATGTACGGAAGTAACATTGTTATCAAGTGCCAATCACTCACATAAAAACTACATAATTTCATAATATTTTTCTTTTGCATATTCATATAATATAGCCTCCTCTTTCGTTTTCTTTACAGCCGTTACTGTTTTTTAAGTTTTTCACTCTGTGCTTACTGGTAAATTTTACCATTTCATTACAAATATGTCAAGAATATTACAAATAAACTTTTCGCTATATTTCGACATATTAAAATTTCATACTTGTCCAATTATAAAAAATTTTTCCAAATATGTATATATATTTTTTTATTGTAAATACTTTTAATAAATACAATTAATTTGGATAAATTGGAGGTTTATATGAAAACTTTATTAAATATTATATGTTCTAAAAAGGTAAAATATTCCTTAATTCTAATAATTTTATTAGGAATTTATATTTTTATATCTGCTATTTCTTACGTAACTGCTGTTTCTAGCGATTTAGAAAATAGTATTTTTAGATTGCATGTAATAGCCAATAGCGATTCAGAAGAAGATCAAAATTTAAAATATATAGTAAGAGACAATTTAATTAAATATATGAATGATATATCTGCAAATGCAGAAAATAAAGAAGAAGCTATAAAAATTGCTAAGGAACATACTGATGATTTTTATAAAATTGCTAAACAAACTATTATAAATAACGGATATGATTATGATGTAAATGTTGAAATTGGAAATTTTACATTCCCTACTAAAACTTATGGTGATATTTCAATCCCAGCTGGATACTATGATGCCTTAAGAGTAAAAATAGGTGAAGCAAATGGACAAAACTGGTGGTGTGTCATGTTCCCTCCATTATGTTTTGTAAATGTAAGTTCTGGCATCGTTCCAGATGAATCTAAAAAAGTTTTAGAAGATGAGCTATCATCTGAAGAATATAGCCTTATTTCTGAAAGAGATTCTAATGAAATAAAATTTAAATTTAAATTAATAGAATTATTACAAAATACTAATATATTAACTGCAAAAAAATAGTGTCAATGATTTTTGAAAATGTCCCAAAATTTTTTAAACATAAGCCCTAAAA
>CAMXOP010000088.1 GCA_947245665.1 uncultured Clostridiaceae bacterium | reverse complement strand
CTTCACATGTTTTATCTGCATAAGCATCTTGTACTTTTCCTCTTGATTTTGCTCTTGATGTTTTATTTGCTAAAAGATGTCTTCTATTTGATTTTGTTCTTTTAACTTTTCCTGTTGCTGTGTATGAATATCTTTTCTTTGCAGCTTTATTTGTTTTTAGCTTTGGCATAATTGTTTCCTCCTTTTTGAATTTGAGGTCAGAGTTCAGAGGTCTGATGTTGGATTTTAAGGTAGTTTTTCTGAAGTGCTAAGCAATTAAAATTGCCTCTACAATGTCTCCTAGTTATCTACACTATGGCATCTGTATTCTGATTTCTGACTTTTGTTATATATTACTATTAGCTATTTGTTACTTTTTAGCTAATATTATAAACATATTCTTACCTTCTAATATTGGCCTTTTTTCTGGAGTTGCTATGTCTGATAGTTCTTCTATAAATCTATTTAAGCCTGCTTCTCCCTGTTTTACATAGTTTAGTTCTCTTCCTCTAAACCTTACTGTAATTTTTACTTTGTTTCCATCTTCTAAAAATTTTCTTGCATTTTTGCATTTGAAACCAAAGTCATGTTCTTCAATATTAGGAGTTATTCTAATTTCTTTAAGTTCAAAAGTTTTCTGCTTTTTTTTCGCCTCTTTTTCCCTTTTTGCTTGTTCAAATTTATATTTTCCATAGTTCATAAGTTTGCATACTGGTACTTCTGCATTTGGTGCTACTAGTACTAAGTCTAATTTCTTTTCATATGCTATATCTAATGCTTCATGAATAGAAATTGGTCCTACCTTATTTCCTTCGTTATCAATTATTTGAACCTTTCTTGCTCTTATTTGTTCATTAATAGGTAAATCTTGTTTTATAAAAAACACCTCCGAAAATCTTATTATACAAAAAAGATTGACTTTGAAGCCAATCCACCACATAAATATAATACTAGTTATTCACTAGTTTAAGATATTTATTAACCTTTTTCCACAAAGTTAAGGTGAGAAGTGGATAACTTCTTCTTTTTCGAACATTATTATAATAACTCATTTTTTTTTGAAAGTCAATACTTTTTTTGATATTTTTCTTGACTTTTTACTATTTTTGTATTAGAATAGTTAAGCGTAAGTACAAAATGTAACCAAATACAAAAACTTCTCCCCGGTAGTTTTTATAAATGGTTTCATATATATAATAAATAAAATAATGAATGGAGGGTATTTTTACCATGAATAATACTACATATAGTGTAAAGAAAAGTGAAATTGAAAGAAAATGGTATATAATTGATGCTGCTAACAAACCTTTAGGTAGAGTAGCAACAGAAGCTGCAAAATTATTAAGAGGAAAACATAAACCAACTTATACACCTCATATGGATGTTGGAGATCATGTTATAATATTAAATTGTAAAGATGCAGTTTTAACAGGAAAAAAATTAGATCAAAAAATTTACAGACATCATTCTGGATATATTGGTGGAATGAAAGAAACATCTGCAAGAGTTATGATGGAAAATAGACCTGAAAGAGCTATGATGCTTGCAATTAAAGGTATGCTTCCACACAATAGTTTAGGAAGACAAATGCTAAAAAAAGTAAGAGTTTATGCAGGTAGCGAACATGAAAACATCGCTCAAAAACCAGAAGTTTGGGAGGTAAAATAATATGGCTAAAGCAAAATCAGTAAAAAATGTATTTTATGGTACAGGTAGAAGAAAAAAATCAATCGCTAGAGTTAGATTAGTAGAAGGTACTGGAGTTGTTACAATTAACGGAAAAAGTATTGATGAATACTTTGGTACAGAAGTTTTAAAAACTATAGTAAGACAACCATTAACAGCAACAAATACAGTTGCTAAATATGATGTTATTGCCAAAGTTGTTGGTGGAGGTTTCACAGGTCAAGCTGGAGCAATCCGTCATGGTATAGCAAGAGCATTAAATGAAGCTAATAGTGAATTTAGACCAGCTTTAAAATCAAATGGATACTTGACAAGAGATCCTCGTATGAAAGAAAGAAAAAAATACGGTCTTAAAAAAGCTAGAAAAGCTCCACAATTTTCAAAGAGATAGAAAAGAGCCCATTGGGCAAAAGGTGGGAAGCCTATATACAAAGCGGTAATTTATTTAGATTACTGCTTTTCTTTGGATAATGCCCCCACGTATAACTCAGAATTTTCATTATACAAAAATAGAAAAACTGATTATAATCAGTTTTTCTATGGAAATTTTAAGTGTTATAATTTTCAACACTCATTGCTCATATTCTTCTGAGAATGTTCTTCCATATATTCCTCTTCCCATGTTCTACCACCACAAAGCTTCAATTCTTTATAAGTATACTCATATCCTTTTATTCGTCCTTCTTCATACAAGTTACTCTTTTCGTTTATATTCAATTGAAATCTTTGATGATAGTCTCCTACTAATTTCTCCCATTTGTATACTTGGATTGCTTCAATTCTACCTGTAGTATAACCACTTTCATAATCCCAATCCACTAGGCAAATTGGTTTAGTATTTCTTTTTTGTTTTCGACTCATATGAAATCATCCTTTTTGCAAATTTATTTTAACTTCTCTATGGCAATTTATAATATAATTCCTAAATTTTTTGTATAAATAATTCAGTATCAATGAGACACAAATGTAGGAAAAGGCCTGAATATCAATAGTTTGGGGTGGAAAACTTTAAAAGTTTTCCACCCCAAACTATTGATATTCAGGCCTTTATTTTTATTATTTAAAATTCGCTAAATACAAATTTTGTTACCTGTTTTTTTACCTGTTTCTTATCTTTCACTTCATATGTTTTAAGATCCAAAAATCTGGTTTCATCCTCATTTGCCAACATCCAAATTCCATCTTTACTTGGTTCATCTATATCGTTAGCTGCAATGTATGAAATTGTTTTTCCCTCAACTTCTTCCAACCTTTTTACATTTAAGAAATTCTTAAATGTTTTCATCTGTTTTGTTCCTTCATAAAGAGTAATCATATAATTTCTCTGTCTCCTTGCATATTGAATCCTTATTACATAAAAATTATTATCATTATTTGATCTAGTTACTCTTTCTACTGTTGCATCTCCTTTATGCACCCGAAGTTTTCCTACCATAGTTCATCCTCCTTATTTAATTTAATTTCGAGAATTGTTTATTGTTACTTTGCATATTATATATCTTTTAAGTTTATCTGTCAAACATAAAATGCTCTTCTTAATTATTATTCTATAAAAGAGGAGTTCTATTTTCTAGAATTCCTCTTTTTTATTTATCCTACATCTTTATTTAATCCATCCCATAATACTATTTCATTTTCTTCTAAACTTTTCTTCACATCTATTATGCGTTGGTTAGATGAGCCTCTAAATTGTAATTTTGGGTCTTTTAATTCTTCTACAAATCTTCCATCTACTATGTAATCTATATTTTCTAACATTTGCTTTGTTGTATTTCTATGTTCTTCTTCTATCATTTTACCTAATATTTGTTTATCAAATGTAAATCCTGTGTAGCACCATATTTTTTTATCTGGATATGTTTGTTTTACCTTTTTTACAAGTGGAGCTAATCCTTCTTGATTTGTTTGTTCAAATGGTTCCCCTCCAAGTACACTTAATCCTGTTATATATTCTGGCTTTAAGTCTTCCATTATTTGTTCTTCTTGCTTTTCAGTAAATTTATTTCCATAGTTGAAATCCCATGCATCTCTATTAAAACAGTTTTTACAATGATGATTACATCCACTTACAAATAGTGATACTCTTACTCCTGGTCCATTTGCTACATCACATTTTCTTATTTTTGCATAGTTCATTTTTTAGCCTCCCCTTTTTGTATGTCAGAGGTTAGAGGTCGTATTTGGGGGACATTTCTTTGAAGAGTGGGCAATTAACTAACAAATATCTTATTTCTTACTCTTCTTCTCTTTGTTACACATAAGCTATCTATAACTTACTTCGTTCAAGCAAATAATAAAATAATTACCCTTACAATCCTATTCTCTGACTTCTGACTTCCTTTTATAAATGTAATACTCTTGATTTAATTTCTTTTGTTTTTCCTTCATTCCAAAAATTTTCTCCTAAGTATCCACATGTTCTTCTTGTTACATTCATTTTGTTTTTATCTTTATTTCCACAGTTTGGGCATTCCCATTCTATGTTATCATTTATTATTATTTCTCCATCAAATCCACATACGTGGCAATAGTCTGATTTTGTGTTGAATTCTGCATATTGTATATTTTCATATATGAATTTTACTAGGTCTTCTAATGCTTTTATGTTATGTTTCATATTTGGTATTTCTATATATGATATTGCTCCTCCTGATGATATTTTTTGGAATTCACTTTCAAATGTTAATTTTTCGAAAGCATCTATTTCTTCCCTAACATCTACATGATAAGAGTTTGTGTAATATCCTTTATCTGTTATATCTTTTATTTCTCCAAATTTTTCTTTATCTATTCTAGCAAATCTGTAACATAGACTTTCTGCTGGTGTTCCATATAGTGCAAATCCTAAACCTGTTTCTTCTTTCCATCTATCTGTTGTTGCTCTTAAATGTTTCATTACTTTTAATGCAAATTCATGTCCTTCAGGTGTAGTGTGTGATAGTCCTTTTATTAATTTTGTAACTTCATATATTCCTATATATCCTAATGAAATTGTTGAATATTTACTCTTTAATAATTTATCTATTGTTTCGCCTGATTTCATTCGTGTTATTGCACCATATCTCCAATGTATTGGTGATGTGTCTGAAAGTGTACCTAATAAAGCATAGTGTCTGCACATTAATGCTTCTTTACATATTTCTAGTCTTTCATCTAATATTTTCCAGAATTTTTCTTCATCTCCATCTGCTACAATTCCTACTTGTGGTAAGTTTATGCTTACTACACCTTGGTTGAATCTTCCTTCAAATTTGTATTCTCCATTTTCATCTTTCCATGGAGATAGGAAACTTCTACATCCCATTGGGCTGAATACATTTCCTTCATAGTTTTCACGCATTTTTTTAGCTGAAATATAATCTGGGTATAATCTTTTTGCTGAACATTTTACTGCAAGTTTTGTTAAATAGTCATATTTTCCACCTTTTAGACAGTTATGTTCATCTAAAACATATATTAATTTTGGGAATGCTGGAGTTACATATACACCTTTTTCATTTTTTATTCCCTCATATCTTTGTTTTATTATTTCTTCTATAACCATTGCATTTTCTTCTATGTATGGGTCATCTTGTTTTAGGTTTAAAAATAATGTTACGAATGGAGATTGACCATTTGTTGTCATTAATGTATTTATTTGATATTGGATAGTTTGAACCCCTGCTGAAACTTCTTTCTTTAATTTTTGTTTTGCTATTCTTTCTATCATTTCTTGGCTTAGTTCATCACCAAATTCTTCTTTTAATTCTTTTACAAATTTTTCATAACTTCTTCTTACATATTTTCCTAAATGGCTTACATCTACTGATTGACCACCATATTGATTTGAAGCTACTGCTGCTATTATTTGTGTCATCACTGTACATGCTACTTGGAAACTTTTTGGTGATTCTATAAGTTTTGCATTCATTACTGTTCCATTATCTAACATATCTCCTATGTTAATTAAACAACAATTGAATATTGGTTGTAAAAAGTAGTCCATATCATGAAAATGAAGTATTCCATCTTCATGTGCCTTTGTTATTTTTTCAGGTAATAAAATTCTTTTTGTTAAGTCTTTTGAAACTTCACCTGCTATATAGTCTCTTTGTGTTGAAGCAAGTACTGCATTTTTGTTTGAATTTTCTTCTAGTAATTCTTTATTTTGATTTTTTATTAATCCTAATATAGACTCATCTGTTGTGTTTGATTTTCTTACTAAAGCTCTTGTATAACGATATATCATATATTTTTTTGCAAGTTCAAATTTCTTCATGTCCATAAGTTGTTGTTCTATAATATCTTGTATATCTTCAACTAATATTCTCTTTTTGTCTAATTCTTCGATATACTTTGTTATTTCTTTAATTTCATCTTTTGTTACTCTTTCTCTTGGCTTTACTTCTTTGTTTGCTTTTTCTACTGCTATTACTATTTTTTCTTTATTATAGTCAACAGCTCGTCCATCTCTTTTTATTACCTTCATCATTTTCGTCTCCTTTTATATTTTTTAGTATGTATTTATTATATATTAAGTTTTTATTTTTTCTGTTGCAATTGCAACTTTTTTTAAAAATAAATTTTATAAATTCTGTACTCTTGTATTGTCAAGGTTTAAAAGAAATATTACAATTTTATTACAAAAGTTTTTTATAATAAAATGTTGATTTTTCAGTACTTTCAAGGTATAATATTTACATAAGAAAAAACAACATTTTTTGACAAATATAATATAAAGAGGTGTTTTTATGACAGATGTTTCTAATCTGATAAGTAATATAGAACAAGGATGTTCAAAAATCCCAAAAAAGCATTTTGAAAAAGGTGAAGTTATTACAACATACATTCAAAAAAGAAATCAAATTTGTATCATGGTTAATGGAAAGGCAGATTTAATTAGATATGATTTAAATGGTAATAAAGATATAGTTGATAAGTTTAATGAACGTGATATATTTGGTGAAGTATTTTATCCTGTTCACACTAATAATGAGCTTATAGTAATGGCTACTACTGATTGTGATGTATTATTTCTTGTGCATGATTATATTTATAACAGATGTAAGCAAAATTGTAAATTTCACAATAGTTTTTCATCTAGTATATTAGAACTAACATTAAGAAACTCTGTTCATCAAAATACAAGAATTGAAGTTTTATCTAAAAGAACAATTAGAGAAAAACTTTTAACATATTTCTCAATTTTGTCTAGTAAAGATTTTAGTAAATCATTCACATTACCATTTTCGTTGACAAACTTAGCAGATTATTTAAGTGTAGATAGAAGTGCTATGATGAGAGAGCTTAAAAATTTATCTAATGAAGGGTTTATTTCTAAAAATGGAAATAGAATTAAATTGCTTTATAAATAACTAACTAAAAGAAAAGTTAGGGCAGAATTTGAAACAAAAGGGGCGAGCAAATTTGGAAACAAAAGGGACGGGGCAAAAAATTTCCAAGATGTGGATAACTT
>CAMXOP010000087.1 GCA_947245665.1 uncultured Clostridiaceae bacterium | reverse complement strand
TCCAAAATTGCCCATTACTGTCCATTGCATTAACTGGATTATTATCACAATATGCATATATATTACTTGATAAAATATCTTGTCCAATAATGACATATATATCAGCATTTAAAAATCTTCCCCACTCTGGGTTATAATATCTACTTTGTAAATAATATAATTTTGTTTCTGTGTCATATCGATAACTTCTATATCTATATGGATTTATTAATCCTATATTATTAGAATCTGTAATTTGATTTCCATTAGCATCTTCTATGCTTAGTATATTTCCCCAACTATCATATGAATATGAAACTATTTGGCTCAAATTATCATCTAATATTCCAATTATATCGTTTTGTGCATTTTTTATATAATAGTATTGTGTTCCATTGTAATTTAATCCTATTATTAATCCATTTTCATCGTATGTATAATAAATTATATTATTTCCATTTTGTTCATAAATTACTTTTGCTCCATCTAAGTAATAATTAGTTGCTATTCCATTTACTGTCTTTTGTGTTCTAATTCCATTCTCGTTATATTTATAAGTTATTGTTTGATTATTATTGCTGATTTTTGCTAATTGCCTTCCATTTTGCCATGTATATGTATTTCCATCATATGTTAACGGATTTCCTATCGCATCATATGTAATAGCTTTTCCATTATAATTTGTTAATTGATCTTTCCAGTTGTTATTTCCATATGTATATACAATTGTATTTAACACATTTGCATTTCCTGGTAACGTATCGCCTTCCATATATACATATTCTTTTTTATTTAATATATTTCCATTAGAATCATATGAATATATTATAGTTTTATTTAGTGCTTTGTTGTTTTCCCTAATTAATCTATTTGCTCCATCATAATAATATGTTGTTGATTTATCTCCTATTTTTATTGTTTTTATATTACCATTCATATAATATTCATATTCTATTGGTGTATTTTCTCCATTAGTTAATTTTGAAACATATGTTGTTTGCCCATTTTTCTGTGAACTTGCATATTCATAATTAGTTTTATAGTCTCCTATTTCATTTGAAATTATGTTTTTGTTTATTCTAGATAATCTATCAGTTTCTCTTTTCCATATACTGTTACCAAAAACTATACTATTTACTCTATTATGGTTATCAAAATTATATTTTGTATTATATTGTATATCATTCAAGTTGTATTTTATATTGTTTATATTATTGTTTATATCATATTCGTACTCTTTTGTAAATCCATTAGTATTAATTTCTTTTACCAATCTTTGTGCTAAATCATATGTAAAACTTTTTGTATTATTATTGATTGTGTCTACAATTTCTTTTATATTAGAATCTGCATTATATACATATGTATATGAACCATTCGTACCTTGATTTTTAGTCAATCTATTAAATCTATCATATGTATATGATATTGTTTGGTTATTAGCAAATGTTTCACTTTTTAAATTTCCATTTTTTTCTTCATAATTTTTAGTATTAAATGTTTGATTTCCTATTTTTATTTGTTTTGTGTTTCCAAATTCATCATATACAAACTGATATGTTGTATCTCCTGCTTTTATCTCTTTTAATTTATCATTTTCATATGTATATTCATTTTTAACCATCGGTTCATCTAAAGGTTCATTTATTTCTACTTTAATTAATCTATCTAAGTCATCATATGTATATTTATATTCACTGGAAAGTCTTCCTTCTGTATCATTATAATATGGTACTTCTTTGCTTGTCATCATTCCTGTATTCTGATTATATGTATAATCAATTATATTATCATTTTCTCCTACACTTCTAGTTTGATATTTTCCATTAGTAGAATATTCAGCTGTAGTTTGCATATATTGTTTTCCCATATCACCATTTTCATATATACCTGCTTCTTCTATATAAAACTTTTGTGCTATTGAATCATTCGATGTGTATAACACAACTTCAGTTCCTGCTTGCGTACTTGCATTGCTAATATCAAACGCAAAATATTCGCCATATACACTTGGTTTTATACAGTACGTTCCATCACTTCTAGCTATTATTTCAAACGTATCGTTTACACCATTTTGTCCAGTTATTATGCTTGCAAAAGGATTATCATAGTTTTCAACTTGCATTGTATTTGTATCATTTGTAGCTGATATTATTTGATAAGTTCCATTTCCTAAATCTTTAAATCTCCACTTTTGTTCTTCTCTATCATTGTATTCTTGTTGTTGTATAGTATTATTATTACTTACTCCTAAATATAGGTTACTACATTTAGCCTTTATTTTATAATAATGATTTTCATCTATATTTAATAAATTTGCTTTTTCAAATATAAAATCCTGACTTCCATTGTCATTTTCTGTACTCATTATAGTTTTTGCCTGTGCATTCAAACTATTATTTTCAATAGTAAATATGTGATTAGGTTCTCCAAATCCCATAGAAAAATCTGATTTTATTTTATATGTGTTATTCCCATTTCTTTCTATTCTCAAATCTCTTGGTGGCTCATTGTCAAGACTTAATATAACTCCATCAGTCATTGAATACATTGCAGCTCCTTGTGAACTACTTAAATTTACTATTTTATATATACCTTCATATACATTTACAACTCTCCAAAGCTGATTTATATTATCCTTTTCATAAGTATTTTGTACTACATTACCATTTTCTGTTGCTTGTAGATACATTTTACTATTTTTTGCTTTAATTCTATATACTTCATTGCTCTCTAATATTAAATAATCAAACACCTCTGATTTTTTGCTTATATCATATGCATATATTCTTTGATTAAGTTTTCCTTCATCTTTTTCTAATTTTATGTTATTATTTTCGTCTAATGTTAAACAGTAATCCTCTCCATATTGTCCATTGGTTACCTTATAACTGCCATCACTTTGTTTCCAAAATTTCCAATATTGTGAAGTTGATTGCTCTATATTTACTGTTTCTTTTGAAGGAGCTTCTAATGCTTTATTAGGATAGTCTGCATAAATCCTACATTCACCCGATGTACCCCAATCTCTAACAATGAACGTTTGATTATCTGTTGCATTAAAATATTCTAAATTTAACTTATCATATCCATTTGAATCAGTTGTTTTATTTAGCACCTTTTCACTATTAGCAAATCTAAAATAGTAACTTGTCCAATCTTTCATTTCATCACTGACTAGTGTATTACCTGTTAGCAATGCAGATGTCAAATTTCCTTTTTCATCATATTTAAAGTTATATTTATTACCTAATGAATTTTTTGCACAAAGCAATTTTGTTGGGTTTAAATAATCATATTCATATGAATATTTTGTTCCTGCTGAGTCTACTTTTGTAATCAAGTTATTATTCATATATTCATAATTCTTTTGTCCTTCTGCTAGTTCTTCAGTAGTTACAATATTTCCTTCATCATCATAAGTATAACTAACTCCAAATTCTTCCTTAAATAGTCCTACATTATCAAAATATGTTTCATTTTCATTATATGTACATACCAAATATACAATTGCATTTGTATAGTCACTATCTGCAATAACTACTTCTGATTTAAATTGCCATCCCGAACCATCTACGTTAACATTTTTATCTATGCTTTGTCTTGTTCCATCGTTTCTTATAAAATGTATTGTTAGAGAAATCTTAATTCCTCTTTCTTTATTATTTGGAACAGCTTTACTATTTACCCAAGTTGCTAATGTAAATATATCTCCTTTTTTACCACTTATATTTAGGCTTTGGTATATATTTTTGTCTACACTACTATTTCCTATAAATTTGAAACTTCCATTTTCTACTTTATCATTATCATTACAGTTTGTTTTACTCCAGTTTGTTAAACCATTACTAAAGTTTCCATTTTTTATTAAATTATTTTCTTTTTCTCCAATAGAAATTAAATTTCCATCTAATGTTAGTCTATTTTTATCTTTTTGATTTTCTCCATACTGATACATCTTTCCATACGCATTATCTGTATCATCTGGATTTTTCCCAAAATCTGATATGCTTATTGTTTGACCTGAGTTATTAAATGTATATGTATTTGAATATCCTGTGTTATCTGTAAATTTTGTAACATTATCTCCATAAGATATTGATATTGTATTTCCTAATGTATTATTTGTACCATATTCTTTTATACTTTTTAATCTATTACTTTTTTCATTATAATATTCATAATCAATATGTGAATTATCTATATTTTTTACAGAAGTTAGTAATTTATTTGAATATGTATATTCACTATATTTTCCATCACTATATGTAATTTTTACTAAATTACCATCATTATCATATTCATAATTCGTACTTCTAGCTGCTTTATCAGTTATTTTTGTTAATTTATTGTTAGTATATGTAAAACTTATGCTATCTCCTGCCGAATCAGTAACTTTTTCAATCCTAGCTCCTGCTGTTGAATCATTTACTAGTGTTATATTGATAGCATTATTATTAGCATCTATTGATTGGCTCAAATGCCATATTTCCCCAGAATTACTTGCTTTCTTAGTAAAAATAAATTTATTGTTCGAATTATCAATTAATGTAAATATATCATTTTCTAATTTTAAAGTTAATTTCAAATTTTCTGAGTCAATGTAAGAATTTCCATTCTTATCAAAATAATGTTTAGTTCCATCTTCATCTGTATATTTAGCATATTCTGTTTCACCTATTGTTACTTTTTCAATTGTTTGAGATAAATTCAATCTAAAACCATTACCATAACCTATGTTAACATTTTTATCATTTGTATTATAAACATGATTTACGCTAACAGATAAATTTTGTCCTGGTGTAGAAGCATCTGAATGTAATAAAGTTACATTTCCATTGTAATCATTAGTATGCACTATCCCTGCTCTTCCAATTTCTTGAGTGTGGTATGTTTGATATGCTTCTAGTCCTGTTTGGTTACGATATTGTATTTGTACCATAGGTCTTGCATTAATATATTGTCTATTTATATCAGCTGAAAAGAAATATGCATCTGAATGTGGTGCATTATATATTTCTGTATGGTCTTTTAACACTAATCCATAATTGTTTCCTGTTACATACCAATCTTTTACCATTGATGTTATATCGAAATAATAAAACTTTGCTGGTTCATTAGTATCATATTTATATTTTGCATAGTCTGATATTCTAGTATCATATTTATCACTTAAATTATTCCAGGTTGCAGTTGATGCAGTCCAATCTTCTGTCATTTTGTGTGCATCGATTTGTATAGTATCACTTGGTGGTGTCCATTCATTTGTATCAATATATGAGCATATGTCTAATACTGCTTTTATTACTTGGTCTCCTGAATCTAAGTTTGGCAATCCGAATTTTATTAAACTTCTAGTTGGATTTTTACTAGCTAATGTATGATTACTTCCAACTCTTAATATATGTGCTTCATGTCTATTTGGATATCCTGTATCTCCATTAAATATATATGTATCTTGTATATTTTGCCAATCTAATGATGTTTTTACAATTGGATCAATAATTACTGGATACTCTCTTGCTTCATCTTCTAACCATTCTTTGTTTGGTATTAAGGTTAATGTATACTTATTACCATTCTTTTTTTCTAACTTCATTTCTATATTTTCTGAAATTTCGTTTTTAGAATCATACATAAAAGGTACATCAAAGAAAAACACGATACTTTCACTATTTTTCTCGCTGAAAATTATTTTTCCATCTTCTGTTTTTTCCATATTTAAATTATCTGTATTAAATTCGAATGTAATCTCTTGTGTTATTGCTGTTCTATCTTTATATATAATATTTTCTTTTATAGAATTAGAAATAACATTATATTCTAAATCTATTCCATTTAATATATTTTCATATTGAACAGTACCTGAAGATATATTTTTTAGTTTAATTTTTTCTTCTGTTTCATTATCATTATTAACTTTTTTTGCATCTACTTTATTGCTGTTTTGTAAAGACCATTTTATATTATGGTTATTTATTTGCAATTTAACTAAGTTATTTTTATTGGATTTCTTTGAGAATTTTACTTGAAATGAATTTTCTTTGTTTTTATATTCTCCTCCATCTTCATTAGTTTCTTCAAGTGAATTGTCAATGTCCACTAGTTGTCCATCTTTTTCATAATGAATATTTGAAGGATATATTTCGGCAATTATATTACCATCTTCTTGTAAAAAATGTTTTTGATTTAAAGTTCTTTTTTCAATGATTTCTCCTATTATTTCAGGAGAAGCATCTGAATATTTAATGTCTATGTTTTCTTCTGCGATGTTTTCTTCTTGATTATTTTGCTCTTCATTGTTAGTATTTTGTTTGTCATCTACTATAATGTCATTTTCTTGATTGTTTTCCATTATGTCATTAACTTGCTCTGTTTCATTAACATTTTGGTTGTTTTCTTTGATAGTATTGCTTTCTTCACTGTTTTCTACTATGTTGTTAATACTATTTGAAACATCCTGTTGAATTCCAAAAACTATTGCTGGGAAAAGTTGAATTATTATTATTGCAATTAGTATACTAGCTATAATTTTCGTTACTCTTTTTGTTTTTAAAATATGTTCCATATTTTACCCCCTTTTTCTTATACTAATATCATATTAAATATATAGTATCAATAAAAGTGGAAAAAAGTGTAACTTTTTGTCGTTTTTTCCACTTATTTATGTAAAACGTTTAATTGATTATTGTCTATTTTTGTGGTATATTCCATATTAGACTATACTATAGGAGGTTAATAATGGAAAATAAATCAAGTGTAATAATGTCTATAATATTTTATTATGTTTTAGTAGTCTTTGGTGGGCTTTTTAATTTAATTTTTGGGATTTTAGGGGATAGTGTTATAGGAAATACCTCAATAGCTTTATTTTATTTATTATATATTATATTACCAATATTTTTATCTTTATTTCCTATATTTCTATATATAAAATTTAGAAAACTACCTAAAAAATTCATACAATATTCATATATCTCTCTAATAACTTTTATTATTATATTTTTAAGTATAATTTTAGGGTTAAAAATTTATTTTAATAAATTTTCAAAAGAAAAATGGATGAACTTCAATGCAAATAGATATTGTATGATTAATGATATAGAAAAAAATTATAATATTGTTGGTAAAAATAGATATGAAATAATAGAACTATTAGGAGATAAATTTACAGAAAATTTAGATGATTCTATTATTATGTATGATATCCAATATTCTCTTGTTGCAGTT
>CAMXOP010000086.1 GCA_947245665.1 uncultured Clostridiaceae bacterium | reverse complement strand
ATTTCTTATATTCAGGCATTTATAAGTGGATTAAATAATGGGAATATAAAAAAATAGTTTGAGCATTTAACAATAAAATATAACAGTTTAAAGAGAGATATTAAATAATTAGTATCTCTCTTTTTGTTTGAAAGGAGGACAAATGAAAGTTGAACTAGAAATAGAAACAAAGCCAAAAACAAATATTTTAGAACGAAAAGGAAACTCTACAACAGACATATTTAATTTAGACGAAGTACAAGCTATTAAGAATGCTATTCAAGAACACTTTTTATTTATTGGAATGGATAGAGGAAACAACATTAGAAGTATAAGACTACTTGGAATAGGAAGTTGTAGTGAAATCAATATTGATAGTAAAGATATTGTGAGAACAGCATTACTAACTGCAAGTGAAAAAGTTGTTCTGGTGCATAATCATCCATCAAATAGTCTACAGCCTACTAAACAAGATTTATATATAACAAATTATACTAATAAGATATTAGAAATATTTAATATTCAAATGGTAGACCACATTATTGTTACTGAAAAAGACTTTCGTAGTATGGGCAAATATAATGAAATAAATCGTGATTTTAAAAACGAAAGAATAAGTTTTGTTGAAAATATTTTTCTTAATGAAGAAAATCAAAAATTAAAAGAAGAAATTAAAAACTTAAAAGAAAAGTCAGTAAAAAATAAGCAAAAATATGATAGATAAGGAGGAATTTTATATATGAATTATGACAAATTAAAAGATACTCTAATGGCAAAAATCGAGCAGGAATTAAGTAAATATAAGCAAAATTTGATGAAAAATTGTACTCCAAAAGAAATAGTAGAAAAATCGTATGAAACGACATTTAAAGAAGAAACAGTATCAATTATAAATGTTCTAATGATAGGTAGAAATGAAATAAAAGCACTACTAAAAGAAGATAATATACTAGATAAAATGTATTCGAAATATCAAAAAAGAGATGGCAGTATGCTAGATAACTTAGTAGATATTACTAGAGACATTTTAGAAGATATTGATAAAGATTTTATGAAAAAAAGAGAGGAAGTGAGATAAATTATGAGTAAGAAATACCAAATTGAAATAGAAGAAATATTACAAAAAGTTGTAGAGATAGAGGCAAATTCATTAGAAGATGCAATAGATATTGTTCAAAATAAATATTCAAATCAAAACATTATTTTAGATTATGAAGATTACAAGGGTGTAGAATTTAGAGAATATAAAGATGAGGTTTTAGATAAAAAGAAACAAAAAAATAGAGAAAGTAGGTAGTAAAATGGCAAAATATATTCCACCAGATTTGCTAGAAAAAGCAAAAGCAGTTGACCTACTAACTTTTCTAAAAAACTATGATCCTAACGAATTAGTAAAAGTAAGTCAAAATGAATTTACAACAAAAACACACGATAGTTTACGAATTTCAAATGGTTTTTGGAATTGGTGTTCAGTTGGTATAGGCGGAAAGAATGCAATAAAATATCTGGAACAAGTAAAAAATATTCCTTTTCCAAATTCAGCAGAAATTGTACTTAAATCTTTGCAAATGCGACCACCTATTTATGAAGAAATTAGAAAGAAAGCAGAAACAAAAAAACTTATTTTACCAGATAAAAATGATAATGAAAATAGAGTAAAAGCATATCTAAAATCACGAGGAATTGATGAAGAAATTATTGAAGAATGTATTAAAAATAAGTTAATTTATGAAGAAAAAAACTATCACAATTTTGTTTTTGTAGGATATGATGAAAATAAAATTGCAAGATATGCAGGGTGTAGGGCAACTAATGAAAGTAGTTTTAAAAATGAGGCAAGTGGTAGTAATAAGTTAGAATCAGAAGAAAAAACAGATACAAATTATATATTTGAGAGTGCAATAGATTTATTATCTTATGCTACTCTTTTTAAATTATATGGACAAAAATATGAAGATAAAACTTTAATATCACTTGCAGGAGTTTATCAACCTGCAAGAAATATTGAAGACAGTAAAGTACCTGTGGCTATTCAAAACTATTTAATAAAACATCCAGAAATAAAAAAGATTTATCTTTGTTTAGATAATGATGAGGCAGGAAAAAGAGCAAGTAAAACACTTCAAATAATATTGCCTAAAAGATACGAAATAATAGATAGACCACCTAAAAAAGGAAAAGATTATAACGAATATTTATGCAATTTATTAGGTATAAAACCAATAGAAAACAAGAAAAAAGTTAAACAAGAAAGGGCATAGATAATAAGATTTTAATGTCCTAACAAGCAAGACAAATGTAGCTACATTTGTTAAAGTATGGGGCAAACCCCAATCCCCATTAAAAATAAAGAAAAAAGGAGCAGAAAATGAAAGAAGAAACAAGAGATTTCACATTAAGAATACGAGTTAATCCAACAGAATTAGAAAAGATAAGAACAAAAGCAAATAAAGCAGGAAAAAATGTTTCAGATTTTATGAGAGAATCATCTTTAGGTTGTGAAATAAAAGAAAGACCAGATAAGAGAGTTTATAATTTAATATTAAAACCTTTAAATGATTTTATAAGGTTACTAAAAGAACTTGAAAGAGTTGCTTATCATAATCAATTTGTTGATGAAAGAATTTTAAATGAAGAAATACAAAAATGGCAAGAGTATAGAATAATGATAAGAGAAAGGTTGTGGTAATAATGGCAACTACGAGCCTATGGAAAGTAGAAAATAGACTTGATAAAGTTATAAAATACACAACTAATGCAGAGAAAACAGAAAATAAAAATTGGTATAAAGACTTACACAATACAATCGAATACACAAAAGCAGATTTTAAAACAGAAAAACAACTATATGTAACAGGTGTAAATTGTAGTGAAGATAATGCACTACAAGATATGATATTTACGAAGAAAAGATTTGGAAAAACAAAAGGTGTTTTAGCATATCACGGCTTTCAGTCATTTGCAGAGGGAGAAGTAACTGCAAAACAAGCACACGAAATTGGTGTTAAACTTGCAGAAGAACTTTGGGGAGATAAATACGAAGTTATAGTATCTACTCACTTAAATACTAAGCATTATCATAATCACTTTGTTTTAAATTCTGTTTCTTTTATAGATGGAAAGAAATATAGAAATACTAGAGAAAATTATGCTTTAATGAGAAAAATATCAGACGATTTATGCAGAGAATATAATTTAAGTGTTATAGAAGAAAAGCCGTGTGGAAAGCACAAAATAGATTACACAAAATATTATACTTCTTATATTCAAAAATCAGATTATTATACTAATGCAAAAGATGATATTGATTATGCAATTTCACAAGCATATTCATATAAAAATTTTGAAAATATTTTAGAAGAAATGGGCTATACAATTACAATAAGAGCAAATAAGATAAGTGTATGCAGACCACCTTATAAAAGAAATATACGAATAGAAAGAAGTTTTGGAGAAGAATATAGTATAAAAAATATTGAAGATAGAATATTAAATTCACAAGTGCCAAAAGTTCCTTTTCCAGAAATAGAAACAAAATCAAAAAGATATTTTGCAAAAAAAAAATACAATATCAATAAAAATAGAGGTAGCTTATATAAATTATATTTATACTATTGCTATTTGTTAAAGAAATTCCCAAACAATAGAAGAAAAATCAAAATGTCAACAGAAATGAGAAACGATATAAAAAAGATGGATGTTATATCTAATGAAATCAAGTTCCTTTGTAGAAATAAAATAAAAACTACAGAGGAACTTTGTTTATATAAAAAAGAAGCAATAGACAAGATAAATAAAAAGATGCATACAAGGACAATTTTAAGAAGAAAAAGACAAAAAACAACAGATGTAGAAGAAAGACAAAAGTTGTGCAATGATATTTTAGCTTTATCTAACAGTATTTTTGAACTAAAAAAGGAGGTGGGGTATTGCGAAGATATTGAGGAGCGAACACAAAAGATAAAAGAAAATATAAACAGTATAGAAGAAAATAAAAAAAGAAAGGAGAAAGTAAAAAATGAACACATCAGATTCAGCTGAAGAACTTATAAAAATTTATTTGGATGGCATAGGATTTACTTTAAGAATTGCCGGAGAAGGATCTAAAAATCTTATTGCCTTTCTAATTGCTATGTCAAAAGATAATAAACAAACAAAAGGAAAAACAAGACTTACAAATATGCTAAAAACTGGTAAAGAACTAAAAATATTTACAATAAGGTCAGAAAATTTAAAAAAGTTTTCAGAAGAAGCAAAAAAATATGGAATTTTATATTGTGTTTTAGCAGATAAGAAAAATGAGAAAATTGATGGAATGGTAGATATAATGGTTAGGCAAGAAGATGCTTCAAAAGTTAATCGTATAGCAGAAAGATTTAATTTTGAAAAAGTAGATACTGCAGCTATTGCTCAATCATTAAAAGAAAATGAAAAAAATACACCAAATCAAATACAAGAAAAAAGTAAAAATGAACAAATGGTAGAAGAACTATTAGAAGAGCCCAAAGAATTAGAAGAAATAATAAATAGTAGTGAAGATTCTCCCAGTAATACAAAAACGGAAGAAAAGAGTCAGTTAGAGAATTTCTTAAATACCAAGAACAAATTAGAAGAAAATGACAAGGTATATAACGAAGGAAAGAAATCAGTAAAAAAAGAACTTGAACAGATTGAAAAAGAATTAGATAAAAAGCAAGAAAGAGAAAGTACAAAAGGTAAAGAAAATACGGCTATAAAAGAAAAACAGAAATCTAAACACTTAAAAGAAGAACAAGAAGCACATAAGCCAAAACATATGAAAGAACCAAAACATTTAGACACACAAAATAAGAAAAAGAGAAAGAAAAAGAAAGTAATAGAGAGGGGTAAGTAGACTATGAATGAAATTGATGATTTATTAGGAACAGACAGTAACAATAAAAATAATAATTATAATAAGCAAAATAATTGGAAAGAACAAAATAGAAAAAGAAATGAAGCATATAAAAAAATGGATGATATGTCTTTTAAAATTTTAAAAGATGGAAATATGTTTATGCAATATTTGAATGTATTAAGCAGATTTGAAAAATATTCTGTTGGAAACTGTTTAATTATACTTGAAGCAACTCCTAATGCTATTCAAATAAAGGAAAAGCAAGATTGGCTTGATAAAGGGTACAATACCATAGAAAATGCAAAGAAAATGACAATATTAGAGCCTAAAAAAGTAGATGGAAAAGTATACTATAACCCAAAAGATGAATATGATATATCACAAACAAATGCACCTATACCAGAAGAAAAGAATTATACAAATAGAGAAATGCTACTAGCATTATTTGATATATGTGATAAAGAACAGATAAAAAAAGAAGTAGTTGATGTGTTGCCAAACGGAAACAAGGGCACAGAATATATAAAAAGTGAAAATAAACTATATATGTGTAGAGGGCTAAAACCAGAATACTTAATAAAAACAGTTATTCAAGAAATCGCAAAAGTTGAAACAAAAGACATAGAAAATAGTGAAATGAAAGAGTTTAAAACTTATTGTATTTCATATATGATATGCAAAAAATATGGCTTAGATATTTCAAAATTTGATTTTTCTAATCTTCCTCAAAATCTTATAAATAAAGACAAGGGAAAAGATATAAGGGAAGAATTAGATAATATTAGAACAACATTTATAGAAATAAACGCAAAAGTTGCAGAATATTTTGAAAAAGAAGAAAAGACAAAGAAAAATAAAGAACAAGCGAGGTAAAATAAATGGTTAATGAAAGAATTGTAAAATTAGACCAGTATGAATTTGGTGCAGTAATAAACCTTATAAATGAAAAAAGAAATGATTTATTAAAGCGAAAACAAAATACTGAATTTATAACAGAAATATTAGAAAAAGTAATAAAAGCCCCAACAAAGAAAAGATGCAATTTCAAAAGAGAAAGGGAAAAAAGTGAACGATAATAAAAAGACTGACATTGTTTTATTTTGTTTAGGAGGAATTGTAGTAATATGGTTATCATTATTAATAGCACCATATATAAATGGTGGATTAGTAGAAATCATAAATAATTTACCTCAAAAGATGAATACACCATTTGAAATAGAATTTTGTAAGAATAGTATAAAAACTATTCTTATTTTTATATTTGTTTACCTACTGGGTGTAGGTGTGTATTTATCGACTAGAAGAAATTATAGAAGAGGAAAAGAATATGGATCTGCAATATGGGGCAATGCAAAACAAATAAATAAAAAATATATGCAACTTCCAAAGAGTCAAAATAAAATATTAACTCAAAATGTTATGCTAGGTTTAAATGCAAGAAAGCATAAAAGAAACTTAAATGTATTAGTTATTGGAGGTAGTGGAGCAGGAAAAACAAGATTTTATGCAAAACCTAATATAATGCAATGTAATTGTTCATATGTAATACTTGACCCTAAAGGAGAAATTTTACGAGATACACGGACGATTATTAGAAAAGCAAGGCTACAAAATAAGAGTATTAGATTTAGTAAATACAGAAAAAAGCCATTGTTATAACCCTTTTGTATATATAAGAGATGACAATGATATTCAAAAATTAGTAGGAAATTTATTTAAAAGTACAACACCAAAAGGCTCACAAGCACAAGACCCATTTTGGGACATTAGTGCATCAATGCTTTTATCAGCATTATTCTATTATTTAAAATATGAAGCTCCAGAAGAAGAACAAAACTTTCCTATGGCTTCAGAAATGATGAGAGCAGGAAAGCCAAAAGAAGATGAAGAGGACTATGAAAGTGCATTAGATATATTATTTAAAAGATTAGAACACAAGAATCAAAATCATATAGCAGTCAAATACTATAAAGATTATCATAGTGGAGCAGGAAGAACATTAAAATCAATAATTGTTACACTTGCTTCAAAACTAGAAAAATTCAACCTTGATACAATAGAGGGAATAACAAAAACAGATGAATTAGAACTTGATAAATTAGGAGAAGAAAAAATGGCGTTATTTGCTATTATTCCAGATAACAATACAGACTTTAATTTTCTTGTAAGCATATTGTATACGCAAATTTTTCAAGTTCTTTACTATAAAGCAGATTATAAATATGTAGGCTCATTGCCAATACCAGTACACTTCGTAATGGACGAATTTGCAAATGTTGCGTTACCGAATGATTTTGAAAAGATACTTTCAACTATGCGTTCAAGAAATATATCAGTATCAATAATTTTGCAAAATTTATCACAATTAAAAGCTTTATTTGAAAAAAGTTGGGAATCAATAGTTGGAAATTGTGATGAATTTTTATATTTACGGAGGAAATGAACAATCAAGTTATAAGTATGTTTCCGAATTACTACGGGAAAGAAACAATAGACACCAATACT
>CAMXOP010000085.1 GCA_947245665.1 uncultured Clostridiaceae bacterium | reverse complement strand
AAAACAACAAATAGAGAATCAAGTAAAAGAGCAAAGAAATGAAATAAAAGAAATTACAAAAAAACAAAGAGATATAATAAAAAGTAAGATTAGAAAAAATAAGAAAATATAATTATTTTAATATAGTTTAATTTTTAGTAAAGAACTGTATATATATGAAAAATGAATTTCATTATAAATGGTACAAAAAAGTATATAATTTAAAAAATTATAATATGAATATATAAAAAAGTATAAGATAGTGGAGGAAATAAAGATAGTGAATAATAAAATTAAAGTAAATGATATATTAAAAATAACAAATGGAAAATTAATAACTGGAGATATAAACTATGAATGTGAGGAGTTTTCGAAGGATACTAGAGAAATAAAAGGTGGAGAAATTTATATTGGTTTAATGGGCGAAAAAGTAAATGGTGGAGTATTTTTTGAGCAAGCATTTCAAAAAGGTGCTAGTGGGGTTATTTTACAAAATATAGAAGTAAATGATGAACAAAAAGAAAAATATAGAGATAAAGTTATAATATTAGTAAATAATACTTTAGATGCTATTCAAAAAATAGCATCATTTAAGAGAAATCTATATACAAGAGAGTTTCCAATAGTTGCAGTAACTGGAAGTGTAGGAAAAACAAGTACAAAAGATATGATTTATAGCGTACTTAATCAAAGATATAAAACTTTAAAAACAGAAGGAAATTATAATAATCATATTGGTGTACCTCTTACAATATTAAAACTGAAAAATCACGAAGCAGCAGTTGTAGAAATGGGAATGAATCATTTAGGAGAAATAAGTGTACTTACTAATATTGCAAAACCAACATTATGTGTAATTACGAATATAGGAACTTCACATATAGGTAATTTAGGCTCAAGAGAAAATATATTGAAGGCGAAATTAGAGATATTAGAAGGAAATGAAAATAAAGAAATAATAGTTAACAATGATAATGATTTGTTACATGAATTTTATAATCAAAATATGAATAAAATTAATATAATAACATATGGAATAGAAAATAAAAGTAGTGTATATGCTACAAATATTATAGAAAAAGCAGAAAGCACAAAGTTTATATGTCATATAGATAATAAACAATTTGAAGTGGAAGTTCCAGTAGGAGGAATTCATTTTGTATATAATGCATTATGTGCAGCAACTGTAGGAAATAAATTAGGTTTAAGTAATAAAGAAATAAAAAGAGGCATAGAATCATTTGAACTAACAAAAAAGAGGATGGATATCGAAATCTTAAATAATGGGGTGAAAATAATAAATGATACATATAATGCAAGTTTTGAATCAATGAAAGCTTCAATACAAAATCTTTCAAAATATAAAAATAGAAAAATAGCAGTACTAGGAGATATGTTTGAATTAGGAGAATACACAAAAGAATTACATGAAAAAGTAGGTATAGAAATTGCAAAAAGTAGTATAGATATATTAATATGCAATGGAAAGAATGCAAAATATATAACAGAAAAAGCAAAAGAAGAAGGCATGCAAGAAAAAAATATTTACTATTATGAAACCAAAGAAGAAATAATAGAAAAATTAAATAAAATTATAAAATTTGATGATGTAATACTATTTAAGGCATCAAATGGAATGAAATTTTATGAATTAGTTGAAAAACTTAAAAGTAAATAATACAAATTTTATAATTTAATAAGGGAGCCAAACTATGAATAAATTAAAGTTAGCTGTAATTTTTGGTGGTATGTCGACAGAACATGATGTATCAATTGTATCAGGAACATCTGTTATAAGAAAATTGGATAAAGAAAAATATGATATATTTGCAATATACATAGATAAGGAAGGATATTGGTATGAATATAATCCATGTGAAAAACAGTATAAAGTAGGAGATAATATTGATAATATTAAAAATATAAACAATCCTATAGAATATATAAGAAAAATGGATTGTATATTTCCTGTATTACATGGGTTATATGGAGAAGATGGAAGTATTCAAGGATTATTTGAGCTGATAAAAGTTCCATATGTAGGGTGTAAGGTTTTAGCTTCTAGTATTTCAATGGATAAAGTATATACAAAAATAATATTTGAAAAAGCAGGACTAAATCAAGCAAAATATATTTATATTAGAGAAAATAATGGAAAATACATATATGTAGATGATAATTTTAATGAAACTATATATTTTTTAGATGAAGTTTGTAAAATAATAGAAGAAAAACTGAAGTATCCAATGTTTATAAAACCTTCAAATTCTGGATCATCAGTAGGAATAAATAAAGTAAAAGATATACAAGAATTAGAAAAAGCTATAGATTATGCAGCTAAATTTGATAAAAAAATATTAATAGAAGAAGGAATAAATGGTAGAGAAATAGAATGTGCAGTTTTAGGAAATGAAGAAGTAGAAGCTTCATGTATTGGAGAAATACTTTCAGCAGAAGAATTTTATAGTTATGATTCGAAATATAATAACAATGAATCTGTAACAGTAATACCTGCAAATATGCCAAAGGAGATTTCAAACAAAATAAAAAAATTAGCAATAAAAGCATTTAAAGCAGTTAATGGAAGTGGGCTTTCAAGAGTAGATTTCTTTATAGAAAAGGATACAAATAAAATTATAATAAATGAAATAAATACACTTCCAGGTTTTACTAATATAAGTATGTACCCAAAATTATTTGAAGCGGTGGGAATAAATTATAGTAATTTATTAGACAAAATGATAGAATTAGCAATAGAAGGTAAAGTAAAATAATAGTAATATATAATATTAAGAGGAGTATTCTATATTTGTAGAAGGCTTCTTTTATATTATTAAGGTAAAGCCAAAATGAATTCATTATATAAATTTAAATACTAAACAATAATTGGTTGTATCATTTCTTTTAAAAAGATATTATCAAAATAAGTTTTATTTTATAGAAAGTGACATCAAAAATAAGATAAATATATCTATCAATTAATATATATGAGAAATAAAACTTCTTTTATTATCAATATAAAACTTAAAATGAAGATTAATGCAAACAAAAGTATTATTTATAAATTGAGTCCCATCTTCCAAGTGCTTTGTTATAAGAATAACTATACTTCTCTTTCAAAATACTAATTTATAGTAACATAACGTATATAATATATAAATAAACATAAAGCAATAAAAAACTTGAAAAAAATAATAATATCATATATAATAAAATAATGAAAAATTCCCAAAAGTGACAGATAACCCAAAAGGAAACGTCCCCAATGGGAAAATAAGGAGGAAGAAACATGTTAAATGCAATTGGAGTAACAGTACGTTTTGGTAAAAGAACATTATTTGAAGATGTAAATATAAAATTTAATAAAGGTTGTTGTTATGGAATAATAGGAGCAAATGGAGCTGGAAAGTCAACATTTTTAAAAGTATTATCAGGCGAATTAGAACCAAGTAAAGGTGAAGTTACAAAGGAAAAAGGTGAAAGACTTTCTGTTTTAAAACAAGACCACTTTGCTTTTGAAGAATATACAGTAATGGACACTGTTATAATGGGTAATGAAGAATTATATAAAATAATGAAAGAAAAAGATGCTATATATATGAAATCAGACTTTAACGAAGAAGATGGAATGAAAGCCGCAAAGTTAGAAGAACGTTTTGCAGAACTAGATGGCTGGAATGCTGAAAGTGATGCAGCACAACTTTTAAATGATTTAGGAATAGATACAGAAAATCACTATAAATTAATGAGTGAAATGGAAGCAAAAGAAAAGGTTAAGGTACTTTTAGCACAAGCACTATTTGGAAATCCAGATATTCTATTACTAGATGAACCTACAAACGACTTAGACTTAAAAAGTATTAACTGGCTTGAAGAATTCTTAATAAACTTTGAAAACACAGTAATAGTAGTATCACACGATAGATATTTCCTAAACAAAGTATGTACACATATAGCAGATGTAGACTTTGGACAAATAAAAGTATTCCCAGGAAACTATGATTTCTGGTATGAATCAAGCCAACTTCTATTAAAGCAAATGAAAGAACAAAACAAGAAGAAAGAAGAAAAAATAAAAGAATTACAAGCTTTTATAGCAAGGTTTAGCGCAAATGCATCAAAGTCAAAGCAAGCAACTTCAAGAAAGAAATCATTAGAAAAAATAGAATTAGACGATATAAAACCATCAAATAGAAGATATCCATATATAGACTTTAAACCAGATAGAGAACCAGGAAAAGAAATACTAAAAGTAAAAAATATATCAAAAACAATTAATGGAGAAAAAATATTAGATAATGTATCATTTGTAGTAAAACAAAATGATAAAATAGCATTTTTAGCAGATAATGAAAATGCAAAAACAGTACTATTTCAAATAATAGCAGGAGAAATTGAGCCAGATGAAGGTGAAATTGAGTGGGGAACAACAATCACAAATACATATTTCCCAAAAGATAATAATTATTTATTTGAACAAGATATGACAATAACAGACTGGCTACGTCAGTACTCAAAAGATCCAGATGAAACATATGTAAGAAGCTTTTTAGGAAGAATGTTGTTTTCAGGAGAAGAAGCATTAAAATATGTAAAAGTATTATCTGGAGGAGAAAAAGTAAGATGTGTACTTTCAAAAATGATGTTATCAGGAGCAAATTTATTAATAATGGATGAACCAACAAACCACTTAGATATGGAAAGTATAACAGCATTGAATGAAGGAATGAAAAAATTTATAGGGAATATAATATTTACGTCACATGATCATCAACTAACACAAACAGTAGCAAATAGAATTATAGATATAAAATTAGATAAAGTAGTTGATAGAGAAATATCATATGACGAGTATTTAGAAATAGAT
Organism: uncultured Clostridiaceae bacterium; assembly: GCA_947245665.1. Classification (GTDB taxonomy): domain Bacteria; phylum Bacillota; class Clostridia; order TANB77; family CAG-508; genus UMGS1663. The sequence continues at coordinate 2,610 of CAMXOP010000085.1, read as the reverse complement.
TAAGATGTCAAAATCGAGTTTTTAATGGGAAAAAGATACCTTCTTTTTATAATAAATATTATTTTGGAATAATATTTATATGTCTAGCATATATATATAATATACACATATTAATATATATTGATATAAGATAAAAAGGAGGGATAAGCATGAAGAATAATTTAAAGACAAGAATAATATTAATAACAGTTGTATTAATTGCTGTTTTATCAGTAACAAGTTTTGCAAGTACATTTTCAGTAAATATGACATTAAATAGTACATCAAGATTAAAAGCAGGAGATTATGTAGTAGTAACTCTAAAGATTTCAAGTATAAATGCAGGAAATGGTATTGATGCCATTTTGGCTACATTAGATTATGATAAAGACGTTTTTGAAGAGGTAACAGAGGAAAATTTTGATAACTTAAATAGATGGAGAGTAGGTTTATATTATGAAGTATCTCAAAAATTCACAGTATTAAGATCTTCAAAAGTAAATACTCCAGGTGATATTTTAAAAATAACTTTAAAAGTTAAAGATAATATAAATGTAAATTCAACAAAAATAACAATAAAAGATATATCAGCATCAGGTGGAGCAATTATTAATGGTGGAACAGGAGATATAAATATACCAGAGGCAAGTGTAATAATTTATAAATAGAAGAAAAGATGTACATTTTTATGAATGTACATCTTTTCTTCTATTTATAGATTATTTAGGGAAATAACTATATTACAGAAAATACAGATATATAAGTGAAAAAGTATTAACAAAATGTAAAGAAAATGTAAAAAAATATTGAGATAAACATAAGAAGCTATTTCCGTAAATAAATTGTTAAATATATTTGAAATATTTGTAAATAGAGGAAAATATTGATATTGAAATAATAAAGAAAATAGCGTAAAGTTAAATTGATAGATTATATATAGTTATATATAAAGGAGGACTTATGAATAAGATAGTTAAAAATAACTTATTAAAAATGTTAAGTTTAACATTGATAATAATATTATTAGTAATAGGTATACTAATTACAAAATATAATCCAGTAATTAAACTAAAGAACGAAAAAGTAGAGAAAAATGCTTTGCAAACAGTTTTGAAATTTAAAGAAATGTCAGTGGGTATAGTAACAACTCTTGCTATAGATAATGAAGGAAATTTGTGGGCATGGGGAGAAAATGATGATAGATATGGACTGTTTGGTGATGGTACGAAAAAAAGTTCAACTACTCCAATTAAAGTAAATATATCAATGAAGTTGGACAAAATATCAATAACTGATTATCATGTTTTAGCAATAGATACAAATGGAAATTTATGGGCTTGGGGTTCAGGAATGGAAGGTCAGTTGGGAAATGGATTAAAAGGAACATGGAGTTCTTGCTCAACAGTACCAATACAAGTAAAATCAGGAACAAAGTTTAAAGAAGTAGCAGCAGGAAAAAACCACAGTATAGCAATAGACACAAATGGTAACCTATGGGGATGGGGAGCAAGTGAATATGATGATAATAGATATGTATCAAGCTCAATAGTTACAAATCCAGTACAAATAAAATCAGGAACAAAATTTACAAAAATAGTAGCAGGAAACTGTCATAGTATGGCAATAGATACAAGTGGAAATTTATGGACATGGGGAGACAATTATTATGGACAATTAGGAAATGGAACAAATGAACCTTCAAAAGATCCTATACAAGTAAAATCAGGTACAACATTTAAAGAAATAGCAGCAGGAGAGCAGCATAGTATGGCAATAGACACAAGTGGAAATTTATGGACATGGGGAATAAATCAATATGGACAATTAGGACAAGCTTCAGGAGACCGTGTACTTAATCCAACTCAACAAAAATCAGGCACAAGATTTACTAGTATATCAGCAGGAGGAAGTGGTAGTTTTGCAATAGATACAAATAACAACTTATGGTGTTGTCGGATGGAGTGATTGGGGACAGTTAGGAACTAGTGGAAGTGGTGCAGCTGAACAAGGTTGGTGGAAAAGAAAAGAAACCCCAACATTCGTAAAAGTAGCAACAGGTAGAGGTAATAGTATAGCAATAGATAGTGATGGAAACCCATGGGTAACAGGGGCTGATGATACTAATGGAACTGGTGAAGATCATGCAGCAGAGGGTGGAGCTATATATAAGTGGGTACCATTAACATTAAAAAATAATTATACAGTAATATTTAAAAATGGCTCTATTACAGTGAAAACACAAGAAGTAGAAGAAGGACAAAGTGCAACAGCACCAATTATAACAAAAGCAGGATATACACTATCATGGGATAAAAGCTTTAGCAATGTAACAAGTGATTTAACAGTAAATGCAGTATGGACAGCAAATACAAATACAAGGTATGCAGTACAACATTATATACAAAATACATCATTAAATGGATACATAATGCAAGAAACAGAAAATAAAACAGGAACAACAGATAGAACAGCAACAGCAGTAGCAAAAACGTATACAGGATTTAGAGAAAATACAAATTATAGTGGAAGAGTACCAAGTGGAATAATAAATGGAAATGGAACCCTAGTATTAAAATTATATTATGATAGAGAAACATATAATGTAACATTAAATACAAATGGAGGAACAAT
>CAMXOP010000084.1 GCA_947245665.1 uncultured Clostridiaceae bacterium | reverse complement strand
AAATTTCAAAGAAAAATAAAATTTATTTCCTGTCATTTTTGAACATCATAATCATTAGCAGAGGCTACGCATATAGCCTTTAACATTTCATGGGCAGTAAGTTCCTCTCTAACATCTAGCCAAATTTGAGAACCACCCATAGAGGCAGCATTTTCGCTACATGGAATCTTATCAGTCAAAGAAATTTTGCCACTATCTAAGGCTTCCATTATAAGTAAAATAGTCATAACCTTAGTAACAGAGGCAGGTCGTAATTGCTCATGTGAATTATGTTCATATAAAATTTGACCAGAATGTTGTTCTATTAATATAGCAGATCCAGATTCTAAGCTTAAATCTGTTACAGGAGTAGTAGAAACATTAGTAGAATCTAAGCTATGGGTCCACATATAATTTTCAGAAACAGAATATGAAAAAGGCATAGCAAAAAAAGAAAGTAAAAATAAAATTAATAATATAGATATAGTTTTTCGCATATAAAAACCCCCAATACATACTTAAATATATGAGTATGTTTTAAGGGTTATGCTAAAATTAATTATCAACTTTTACAATGTTGGCTATAATATTTTTATCATCACTACCAATATCAATTCTAATTTTATAATTATTGTCATTTCTAAACTTAAAATCCAAAGAACCATAAGAAACAGCAGCATCTTTGCCTTTTGGAACATATCCAACTTCCTTACCATGTTCACTTCTTTCAATTATAGTTAAAGTAGGAACAGCAAGTACAGCATTATAAAGAGTACTACTTACTTGACAGTTACCACCACCAATACCAGTTTCAGTTTTATGGTCAATAATAACTTTAGCTTCTTGATATCCTCTTTCAACTGTAGGCTTTCCAACTATTTTATTAAAAGAAAAAGTTTCACCAGGGTTAATAATAGTACCACTAATAATAGAACATGTAATTCTAATATTAGTAAGTCTACCAGCAGAATTATCACCAATTACAGTTGAAAAAGAAGAAATACCATTTTCTTTTGGAGCCTCTACAGGAGCTTCAGCAATTTGATTGACTTCATTATTTTGATTTTCAATATTTGTATTAACAGAAGTTCTACTAGCACTAGTGTCAGAATTTGTTTGTTCATTATTTTGAGTATTATTATTTGTTATAAAATATATTATAGCTCCAATAATACCAATAAGAATTAAAATAATAAAAATATATTTAAATTTTGAATCTTTCATAACACAATATTCCTTTTTATAATTTACTATTTAGTATGTATAAAAAAATAAAAACTATGTAAAATTAATGTGAAAAATAATAGATAAATTATAAAAAGATGAGACCACATTTCCTAAAAATTTTGCGAATAATTTTAAATAACAGATTGATATTAAAAAATTATTTATTTTTAAAGCTTTCTCAATATTTACTATTTGAATACATTAAATAGTAAATAAAAAATTACAATAATTGGAAATTTATATTGACAACATAAATAAAAAACGATATAATGAATATACTAATAAAAGGGATAGTGTTTATACTATCTTAAAGATGAACTGACATCTTAAAAAATCCGAAACACTTGTAAGACGAATGTGCTTACCGTTGGCGGACAACATAAAAATCCGAAACACTTGTAAAACGAATGTGCTTATTGTTGGCGGACAACATAAAAATCAGGAATTAAATATGGGGCTTATAATTAAAAATTATAGGCTCTATTTTTTTATTGAATAGTAAAAAACAATTTTAATTGTCACATATCAATATAGAAACAACAATAATACATAATTATAGTCTAAAAATTAAAATTTGAGAAAAGGATAGAATAATTGAAACAAAAAGAAATAATAAAAAATTAAAAGAAAATGCAAGAATATATAAAGAAAACTTGCAAAATACGAATTTATTAATTCTATACAACAAAAATAATAAAATAGAGTATATAGAAATATTATTTTTATCTAGAAATTTTATGCATTTAACTGGAGTAAGAACTATAGAAAGTAATGGAAAATATAAAAAAGCTAATCAATTTTATAAAGAATGTTTAAATAATAAATTAAGTTGTAAAAATATTATTATAAAAGAAGATGGAACAACAAAATTAAAATTAGATATCATCTCTGATTTAGTTAATATAGATAAAAAGTGTAAAATGACAGGAATATGTGATAATTCAAAAAACAATTAGTAACAGACATATTAATAGGAAATATAAATATATGTGTGGGATTGATAAAAGATTTGGGAAAATATTATATTCCAAATACTTTATTAAAAGAAGATATTAGGAAATTAACAATAAAGCAGTATCCTATTGTAGGAATTCTAAAAAAGAAAATAAATGAAGAAAAATACCAAATAGTAACACATATATGTAACAAAATAGATATTAGTAATATAAAAAGAAATATAGAGTTATATAATAAAATTAATAAAGAATTATTTATTAAATAAATGAAATAATAAATTTCTTTATGTTTAGTACTTGAAATTTAAGAAAAATATGATATAATGAACAAGCTTATGAAAAAATGTGAAAGGAAGATTATAAAAATGAGTATAAAAGTAGAAAAAACAGAAAATGCAAATGAAGTAAAATTAAGCTTTGAAGTAGAAGCTGCAAAATTTGAAGAAGCAATACAAAAAGTATATGCAAAAAGTGCAAAATATTTTAATATACCAGGTTTCAGAAAAGGAAAAGCCCCATATAAAATAGTTGAAAAACAATATGGTGCAGAAATATTTTATGAAGATGCTTTCAACGAGGTAGTACCAGAAATATATGAAAAAGAATTAACAGAAGCAGGAATTATAGCAGTAAGCAGACCAAATATTGACATTACACAAATGGAAAAAGGAAAAGACCTAATATTCACAGCAACAGTACAAACAAAACCAGAAGTAACATTAGGAAAATATAAAGGTATAGAACTTAAAAAAATAGAGTATACTGTAGAAGATGAAAACATTAATCATGAATTAGGACATATGCAAGAAAGAAATTCAAGACTTGTAAATGTAGAAGATAGAAGTGTAGAAACAAACGATACTACAGTAATTGACTTCGAAGGTTTTGTAGATGGAGTAGCATTCGAAGGTGGAAAAGCAGAAGGACATGAACTAGTAATAGGAAGTAACACATTCATACCAGGTTTTGAAGACCAAATAATAGGAATGAATATAGGAGAAGAAAAAGACATAAATGTAACATTCCCAGAAGAATACTTTTCTAAAGATTTAGCAGGAAAAGAAGCTACATTTAAAGTAAAACTACATGAAATAAAGAAAAAAGAAATGCCAGAATTAGATGACGAATTTGCAAAAGATGTTAGTGAATTTGATACTTTAGAAGAATTAAAAACAAGCATAAAAGAAAAATTAGAAGAAGAAAATAAATCAAAAGCAAAATATGAAACAGAAGAAGAAGCAATAAAAACAGTTTGTGAAGATGTAAAAGTAGAAATACCATCAGGAATGATAGAAACAGAAACAGACAATATGATAAAAGAAATAGAACAAAGATTAATGTACCAAGGCTTAAACCTAGAGCAATATCTTCAAATGATGAATAAAACAGAGGCAGATATAAGAAAAGAACTAGAAGAACAAGCAACAAGACAAGTAAAAGTAAGATTAGTACTAGAAGCAATAATAAAAGCAGAAAAAATAGAAGCAACAGAAGAAGAAATAAATGCAAAACTAGAAGAAATGGCAAATACATATGGAAACAAAGTAGAAGACCTAAAGAAAAATGAAGGCTTAATAACATATATAACAGAAACAATAAAATCAGAAAATGCCATAAAATTCATAGTAGATAATGCAAAAATTAAATAAAAAGGGGGAAAGTTAGTGGTAAAAATGATTGTATAGAAATGTGTTTTACCACTAACTTTTCTATATTTTATAATTGTCAATTTTAATTGTAGGGTTGCAATTTAGGAAACAAAAACTCCAAAGAAATTGCTTAAATAAAATATAAAAGCATAGAGGAATTTCTTCGAAGAAAAGGTTTCCAAAAGTACTACCCTTACAATAAAGAAAAAAACAATAAATAGTGAAGAGTGAATAACAAATAACACATGCTTCGCGCAAAGGAGGAAAAAATTATGTTACAAAACAGTTTAGTACCATATGTTATTGAACAAACAGCAAAAGGAGAAAGATCATACGATATTTTCTCAAGACTATTAAAAGATAGAATAATATTTTTAGGAGAAGATGTAAACCCAACATCAGCAGGTGTAGTAATAGCACAATTACTATTTTTAGAATCAGAAGATCCAGATAAAGAAATATTCCTATATATAAATAGCCCAGGAGGTTCTATAACAGATGGAATGGCAATAGTAGATACAATGAATTATATAAAATGTCCAGTAGCAACATATTGTGTAGGAATGGCAGCAAGTATGGGAGCAGTGTTACTAACATCAGGAGAAAAAGGAAGAAGATTTGCAACACCAAACTCAGAAATATTAATACATCAACCATTAATAGGAGGAAATGGAATATCAGGGCAAACAACAGAAATAAAAATACATGCAGACCACATGGTAAAAACAAGAGAAAAATTAAACAAACTATTAAGCGATAGAACAGGTCAGCCATTGGAAGTAATAGAAAAAGATACAGAAAGAGATAATTATATGACAGCAGAGGAAGCATTAAAATATGGATTAATAGATGGAATATTAGAAAAAAGAAATTAAAACAAAAAAGGAAATTATGTAAAAGCGAGCATCACTCGTTCGAGACTTCAACAAAATTATTAAAATAAAATTATTAAAGAGAATATTCGAAAGAATAATAAAGAGAGATGCGCGTTACTACAATTTAATATTTTTTAATGTAAAGGTATTAAAATATAAAGGGAGAAATTTTAATGGCAAAAAATGATAAAAATATAAGATGCTCATTTTGTGGAAAATCACAAAATGGAGTTGAAAAAATTATTGCAGGACCAGGAGTATTTATTTGTAATGAATGTATAAAAACATGTAACAATATAATAGAAGGTGAATCATATGAGGATATGGAAACAACATATACTCTAAATAATGATATGAAAAAATTACCTAGTCCAGCAGAGATAAAGGAAATTTTAGATAGTTATGTAATAGGCCAAGAAGATGCAAAAAGAACTTTAGCGGTAGCAGTATATAATCATTATAAAAGAATAAATAATACACAAATAAATGATGATGATGTAGAAATTCAAAAAAGTAATGTATTATTATTAGGCCCAACAGGTTCAGGAAAAACATTATTAGCGCAAACACTTGCAAAAATACTAAAAGTTCCATTTGCAATAGCAGATGCAACAACATTAACAGAAGCAGGATATGTAGGAGAAGATGTAGAAAATATACTATTAAAACTAATTCAAAATGCAGAATATGACATAGAAAAAGCAGAAAAAGGAATTATATATATAGATGAAATAGACAAAATAACAAGAAAATCTGAAAATCCATCAATAACAAGAGATGTAAGTGGAGAAGGAGTACAACAAGCATTACTAAAAATAGTTGAAGGAACTACAGCATCAGTACCACCACAAGGAGGAAGAAAACATCCACATCAAGAATTAATACAAATAAATACAGAAAATATACTATTTATTTGTGGAGGAGCATTTGAAGGATTAGATAAAATAATAAATGAAAGAACAGGAAAAAAAGCAATAGGTTTTTCAGCAGAAGTAAAAAGTAGTAAAGAAATAGATAAATACAAAATATATGAACAATTGTTACCACAAGATTTATTAAAATTTGGACTAATTCCAGAATTTGTTGGAAGACTACCAATAGTAGCTACTTTAAGAGAATTAGATAAAGAAGCATTAATAGATATAGTAACAAAACCAAAAAATGCTATAGTAAAACAATATAAGAAATTATTTAAATTAGATAATGTAGAACTAGAATTTGAACAAGAAGCATTAGAAGCAATAGTAGAAAAAGCAATAGAAAGAAAAACAGGAGCAAGAGGACTTCGTTCAATTATAGAAGAAATAATGAGAGACATTATGTTTGAAATACCTTCAAATCCATTAATAGAAAAATGTATTGTAACTAAAGATACAGTACTAAATAAAAAAGAACCTAAAATTATAATAAATAATAAAAAAGAAAATAATACAAAACAAAAACAAGAAAGAAAAACCACAAATAAAAAGAACATAGAAACAGCATAATATGTAAGGAAAAATTATAAATTCTTATAATATTTATTTAAATAAGGCGTAATATATTAATACTAAAAAATAGAGAACATTTTACCACATTAGAGTGATAAATGTCTCTATTTTTATATAATAGGAAAGTATGCTATTTTAAGTTAGAATTGTAGGGGCAAGCAGTGCTCGTCTGAGAGGCGAAGCCTCCTTCTTGTATTCTTAGGAAAATTATATGAGTTTTTATAAATAAATTTTACATAAAACTTGAAAAAAAGATAAATATATGTTAAACTATAAAACATAATAAAATGTAATATATTTCTAAATAAAAACATTAGGAGGAGAACAATATGAAAAATGAATTTAGAAATAATAAAACAAAATTACACATAAATATGTGTATAAAAAAAATAATAATATATGCTTTATATACAATATGTGCAATAGCAATGCTGTATGCAGGAACGAAATTACTAAAAAAGAAATATATCGAAAATAAACAGGAAAATGGAATCAAAAAGCTTCAATTAGAAATAAAACATAATGTAAGAACAGAAAATGAAGAAAAAGAAACAGAAAAAGCAGAAGATGTTGATGAAGCAAAAGAAAAAGTAATTCTTGCAGAGTATACTACACTATATGAGCAAAATAATGACCTATATGGCTGGATAAAAATAAGAGGAGTAGATACACAGATAGAAGAAGGTTATCCAGTAATGTTTACACCAGGAGAAGTAGAGAATCATAATTTTTATGAAAATAAAAATTATGAAAAAGAGGAATGTAAATCAGGTTCTATATGGATTGATGGAAGGACAGCAGAAGATACAGAAAATATCATTATATATGGTCATAATATGAAAAATCGTAGTATGTTTGGTTGCTTAAAATATTATAGAGATGATATTGAATATTACAAAAATCATAAGTACATTGAATTTGATACTCTTTATGAAAAACAGATATTTGAAATAATTAGTGTATCAAAAGCGGTAGTATATTATGAAGAGGATGGAATAAATCCACCAAAAGGTGAGTACTTATTTTATGATCATATAGAATTAAATACTAAAAAGGAATTTGATGACTATGTAAAATTTGCAAAAGAGAATGCATATTATAATATTGAAGCTACAGCTGAATATGGAGATCAATTAATAACTCTATGTACATGTGATTATTTTACAGAAAATGCAAGATTGCTAATTATTGCAAAAAAGATATAAAACATATAAAAAGAAAAAATATGCCAAATTGAATTATACATTCAAAAGTATAGTTCAATTTGGATATTTTTTTCTTTTTATTATGATATAAATCAACAAAAAACATGTAAAAAAATAAAAAAATAGATTAAAACAAAAAAATATGTCTATAAGTGTGTCAATGATTTTTGAAAATGTCCCAAAATTTTTTAAACATAAGCCCTAAAAAT
>CAMXOP010000083.1 GCA_947245665.1 uncultured Clostridiaceae bacterium | reverse complement strand
ATTTCAACAATAGATATTTCTAAGAAAGTGTGACATATGTTTGACAAACCTACATATATAATATAAAATAATTTTAAATAACAGTTGCATAAAACATAAAAATATGGTAATATATAGGAATAGAGAAAGAAAAAATAAAAACAAAGAAAAAGAGGAGTAAGTTTAAACTAACTAGAAAAGAGAAAAGAAGTGAACACGCTGAGAGCTTCTTATAGAAAAGAAAACTGAAGGTAGCTTTGGAGTTGGAATAGAGAAAAAATAAAAAAGTAACTATTCTCGTGTAAGCTTGCGTTAAAAGCTAATTAAGATTACAAGCATAAATAAAAATAATAGAAAAGAAAAATGCTAGTAAATTAAGGTGGTACCGTGAGAAATATAAAAAACTCGCCCTTATAACAAGGGCGAGTTTTTTGAATTCACCAAAAGGGACGTCCTTTTTTCGAAGAAATTTACTAAAAGGGACGGGGGATTTTCGAAAAAAATTTCGGAAAAAGGTCGTCCCTTTTAGAAGAAAGGAAGGAGATAAAATATGTGTAGTAAACACGAATTAGAAGGGAAATATGAACCAAAAAGTTTTGAGGAGGAAATTTATAAAAATTGGGAAGAAAAAGGGTACTTTAAGCCAGATGATGATAAAACAAAAGTGCCTTATACTATTGTTATTCCACCACCAAATATTACAGGAAAACTTCACATGGGGCATGCTTTAGATAATACAATTCAAGATATTTTGATTAGATATAAAAGAATGCAAGGTTTCAATAGCCTTTGGGTTCCTGGTACTGACCATGCAGCTATAGCTACTGAAGCTAAAATTGTAGCAGCCATGAAGGAAGCAGGAATTACTAAGGAAGATATTGGCAGAGAAGGTTTTTTAGAAAGAGCATGGGATTGGAAGAAAGAGTATGGAGGAACTATTATAAATCAACTTAAAAAACTTGGATGCTCTTGTGATTGGTCAAGAGAAAGATTTACAATGGATGAAGGTTTATCAAAGGCTGTTGAATATGTTTTTATTAAACTATATGAAAAAGGATTGATTTATAAAGGAAAAAAAATGATAAACTGGTGTCCAAATTGTAATACCTCTATTTCTGATGCAGAAGTTGAATATGAAGAAGAACCAACTCATTTATGGCATATTCGTTATAAAGTAAAAGATGAAGATAGATATATTATAGTTGCAACTACTAGACCTGAAACAATGCTTGGCGATACAGGTGTTGCAGTACATCCATCAGATGAAAGATATAAAGATTTAATTGGAAAAACGGTTATTCTTCCAATTATGAATAAAGAAATACCAATTATAGCAGACCCATTTGTTGAAAAAGAATTTGGAACAGGTGCAGTTAAGCTAACACCAGCGCATGACCCTAATGATTATGCAGCAGCTTTAACGCATAACCTAGAAATAATAGAAGTATTTGATGAAAAATTTAAAATGGGTAACTTAATACCAGAGTTAAATGGTATGGACTTATTAGAAGCAAGAGAAAAAATTGTTAAAATGCTAGAAAAAAATGGAGACTTAGTAAAAATAGAAGACTATACTCATAATGTAGGTAAATGTTATAGATGCCATAGTACAATAGAACCACATATTTCAGAGCAATGGTTTGTAAAAATGGAACCTTTAGCAAAGCCAGCAAATGAGGCTATAAGAAATGGAAAAGTTAAATTTATACCACAAAAATATGAGAAAACATATTTTGCATGGATGGATAATGTAAAAGATTGGTGTATTTCAAGGCAATTATGGTGGGGACATAGAATACCAGCATATTATTGTGACGATTGTAAAGAAGTAATGGTAGCACATGAAAAACCACAAAAATGTACAAAATGTGGTAGTAGTGCTGTACACCAAGATGAAGATACACTAGATACATGGTTTAGCTCAGCATTATGGCCATTTTCAACACTTGGTTGGCCAGAACAAACTGAAGACTTTAAATACTTCTATCCAACATCTACATTAGTTACAGGATATGATATTATATTCTTCTGGGTAGCAAGAATGATATTCTCTGGTATTGAACATACAGGTATAGAACCATTTAAAGATGTTGTAATACATGGAATAGTAAGAGATTCTCAAGGAAGAAAGATGTCTAAATCTCTAGGAAATGGAATTGATCCATTAGAAATAATAGAAAAATATGGAACAGATGCTTTAAGATTCTCGCTAATATTAGGAATATCAGCAGGAAATGATATAAGATATATGCCAGAAAAATTAGATCAAGCTTCTAACTTTGCAAATAAATTATGGAATGCATCAAAATTTGCATTAGGAAATTTTGCTAAAATAGGTGAAAACATACCAAATTTTGAAAAATTTATGACAAGCAATGAAGTACCTTCTAATTTAGCATATGAAGATAAATGGATATTATCAAAAATAAATAAATTATCAAAAGAAATAAATTACAATTTAGATAAATATGATTTAGGTGTAGCATGTAGCAAAATATATGACTTCATATGGAACGAATTTTGTGATTGGTATATAGAAATGGTAAAACCTAGACTATATGATGAAGAAAGCACGAATAAAGATGCAGCAGTATGGACATTAAATAAAGTACTAATAAATGCCTTAAAACTATTACATCCAATAATGCCATTTATAACAGAAGAAATATATATAAAACTATATAATAAAGATAATAGTATAATGATTTCAAAATGGCCAGAATATAAGGAAGAATTATTATTTATAAAAGAAGAAAAAGGAATAGAAGCTTTAAAAGAAATAATAGTAGGAATACGTAATTTACGTACAAATATGAACATCCATCCATCTAAAAAATCGAAGTTAATATTTGTAACAACAGAATTTGAAGAAATGATAAATTTATCAAATAAAATGGTACAAAAACTAGGTTTTGCAGATAGCATAGAAATAAAACAAGATAGAACTGATATTCCAGATGATAGTTCGTGCATAATGGTAGATGGAATTGAAGTAATAATACCATTTGGAGATTTAGTAGATAAAGAAGAAGAAAGAAAAAGGCTTGAAGAGGAAATTAAAAAATTAGAAGCGGAAGTTACAAGATGTGAAAAAATGCTTTCAAACCCAGGGTTTACTTCAAAAGCACCAGAGAAAAAAATACAAGAAGAAAAAGAAAAACTTGAAAAATATACAGAAATGTTAAAAGTTTCTAAAGAAAGATTAGAAACAATAAAATAACAGACAAAAAGAAAGTTTTAGGAGTACTAAAACTTTCTTTTTGTACTGTTAAAAAAGCGATAAACAAATTTAGATTTTGTCATAAATAAGTGTATGAGTATTTCAAAATTGTACTGCTCTACATGGAATTAAATTATAATATATATTTTTTTAACTTTTGTCGAAAACTTTTTTTAAATCGACAAAACTTCTAACAATTTGCTATTGGAAAATATTACCAAATGATATATAATTTGTAAAACAAATGATGAAAAGGAGGAAAGGAATATGAATTCTAAATATATTCCAGAGGACAAGCTTTTAATATTAGAAATAACAGAAGAAATAGATCATCATCAAGCTGAGAAAATAAGGAGGAAAGCAGACGATGAAATTACTAGATTCATGCCTAGAAAAGTTGTATTAGATTTTAATAATGTCACTTTTATGGATAGTGCAGGAATAGGAATGGTATTAGGTAGATATAAAATAATAAATATGTTAGGGGGAAGCCTTGAAATGGAGAATGTAGGGCTACCACTAAGAAAGATATTTGATATGAGTGGAGTTACAAAAATATGTCCTATTAGAAACCAGAAAATAGAAAAAGGAAGTTAGAAGTCATAATTACAAAACAGTATGAAAAATATACATATTTGACTTTAATCTGTAAGAATAAATAGATAAAGTAAGAGAGGGTTTAAATATGAAAAGTATTTATGAAAATGAAATGAAATTGGAATTTATAAGTAAATCAAATAATGAAGCATTTGCTAGAATTAGTGTTGCAGCATTTGCAGCACAGCTTGACCCAACTATAGAGGAACTTGCTGACATAAAAACAGCAGTATCAGAAGCAGTTACAAATGCTATTATACATGGATATGAAGACAAAGAAGGAATTGTAAAATTAGTATGTAAAATTATTGGAAATTCAATAATAATAGAAATTTCAGATACAGGAAATGGAATAGAAAATGTAGAAATGGCAAAGAGACCGTTGTATACATCAAAACCAAATTTAGAAAGATCAGGAATGGGATTTACTATTATGGAAAATTTCATGGATGAAATGAATGTGGAATCAATAGTAGGTTTAGGAACAAAAATTACAATGAAAAAAGTAATAAAAAAGGAAGAAGTCGAAGAAGAAACTATAACAGAAGTATTAAATCAAATTAATGGAATGAATTAGAAATAGGAGTTAGAAGATAGAAATCGGAAAATAAATATCAAAAAATACAAATGGCAAATTAGTATTAGAAATTAAAAGTCACAAAATAACATTGTGTGGGAGAAAATTTATATATTATATGAAATTCAAACAAATTAATAAAAATTTAGATATCTGATTTCTTACATCTGAAAAAAAGGAGACACTTATGTTATACGAAAATAATACCAAAGATATATTAGAAGCCCAAAATGGAAATCAAGAAGTTATGACAAAACTAATTGAAGAAAATAATGGGCTTATTTGGAGCATAGTAAAAAGGTTTAAAGATAGAGGGTATGAAACAGAAGATTTATATCAAATAGGAACAATAGGATTTATTAAATCTATAAAGAGGTTTGATACTTCTTTTGATGTAAAACTATCTACATATGCAGTACCATATATATTAGGAGAAATAAAGAGATTTATAAGAGATGATGGAACTGTTAAAGTAAGCAGAGGGATGAAAGAATTGGCAGCAAAAATAAGAGAAATACAATCAAGGTACTTAGCAGAAAAAGGCCAAGAGATAACTATAATACAAATAGCAAATGAACTTAAAGTATCAAAAGAGGAAGTGGCAGCAGCATTGGATTCTTTAAATCCAGTAGTTTCAATTTATGATGAAACATATTCAAATGATGAGGGTGGAATAAGCATTATAGATAAAATAAAAAGTAATGTAGATGAGGCCGAACAAATAGCAAATAGAATAAGCATAAGAGAAATGATAAGTTCTTTAAATGATAGAGATAAACAAATAATAATGCTAAGATATTACAAAAATAATACACAAAGTCAAGTTGCTAAGATATTAGGAATTAGCCAAGTACAGGTTTCTAGAATCGAAAAAAAGATACTAGAATCTATGAAACTAAAAATGGTTAATTAGATTTACTTGTAAATTAGCTAACTTGTATATTTGAAAAAATTAAAATAAAAATTGAAGCCTTGTAAAAGAACTATTCATTTAGTAAAGAGGAGAAATAAGAATGAAAAGAATTGTATTGTATATATTAATATTTGTTTTTATATGTTTTTTAATACCAATAATATTTACAAATAATAGAATACAAAATGTAGCAAAAGAAATTGCTTCAAACAATGAAACTATAGAAAATAATTATGATTATAAAAACTATCAAACAATAAAATTACTACATTCTGCTACAAATGAAATAGAAGAAATAAAATTAGATGAATACTTATATGGAGTAGTAGCAAGTGAAATGCCAGCAAATTTTGAGAAAGAAGCATTAAAAGCACAAGCAACAGTTGCAAGAACATATACAATATATAAAATAAAAAATGATAAAGGAAAACACCAAGAAGCAGACATATGTGATAATTCAGCTTGTTGCCAAGCATGGATAAGCAAAGAAAATAGATTGGCAAAATGGGAAGAAGGTTTGAGAGAAAGTAATTGGAACAAAATTATAGAAGCTGTAAATAGCACACAAGGAAAAATAATTACATATCAAAATGAACCAATAAATGCATTTTTTCATTCAAATAGTGGAGGTATGACAGAAACTACAGCTAATGTTTGGGGGGGAACAGGTTATCCATACTTACAAGCAGTACAAACTTCGGGAGAAGATACATATTCACAATATCATTCAGAAGTAACATTAACAAAGCAAACTTTTATAGATAAAGTAAAAGAAAAGCATAGTGAATTTGAAATAGATTTTGGAGCTGAAGACTGTATAAAAGTATTAGAATATACAGATGGAAATAGAATTAAAAAAATTAAAATAGGAAATTTAGAATTAAGTGGCGTGGAAGTAAGAACAATACTTAATTTAAAATCAGCAAACTTTAAAGTTTCAATAGATGGAGAAAATATAAAATTTGAAGTAATAGGATATGGTCATGGAGTAGGAATGAGTCAAACAGGAGCAGATAGTATGGCAAAAAATGGTAGTAATTATGAAGAAATTATAAAACACTTTTATACAGGCGTAGAAATTGTTAATATGTAATGCTAGAAGTTAGGAGATAGAGTTAGAAAATTTACATGAAGTCTTCAAAAAGAAAATATTGAAGTAATTTTTCAAGTTAAATTATTAGATTTACGAAATCTAATTTTCAAACACTGATTTACATGTATAAAATTAACAAAAGAGGAAATACTCTAACTAAATAAAAAGGTAATGTTTTACATACCACAAAATAAGGAGGAGTTATAAATGAGACGTAATAGGAGAACATCAAGCTTTAATGAAGAAGCAGAAAGCAAAAAACTGATTTATATTTCAATATCTGTAGTAATAATTGCAATACTAGCATTTGCAATTACTTATGTAGTATATAGTAATGCTATAAATAATAAAACAGATGTAGGAGACTTAAACAAGAAAATAACAGAATTTTCACCAAACCAAAATGACCAAACTTCGCAAGCTAGCAATCCAGTAGGAAAAAGTGTAAATGAACTAAGTGAGCAAGAAAATAAACAAGAAGATAGTAAAAAAATAGCTATTAATACAACAAATGTAGAAAAAGCAAATGAAGTAGTAACAAATAATAAAGTAGAAAACAAAATAGAAAATAAAGCAGCTGTAGAAAATACTACAAAAGAAGAAGTAAAAACAAAAGAGCCAGAAAAAGTAGCAGATCCAACATTTACAAAGCCAGTAGAAGGAGAAATACTAAAAGAATTTGCAAGTGAAAAATTAGTATATTCTGAAACACTAAAAGAATGGGTGACACATAATGGAATAGATATAAAAGCAGAAAAAACAAGTATAGTAAAGGCAGCAGCAGAAGGAACAGTAAGGTCTATAAAAAATGATCCAAGATATGGAATTACAGTAGTAATAGAACATACTAATGGATATGCAAGTATATATTCAAACTTGTTAACAGCAGAATTTGTAAAAGAAGGAGAAAAAGTAAAACAAGGTCAAACAGTAGGAACAATAGGAAATACGGCAACTTTTGAAATTGCAGATGAGAGTCATTTGCATTTTGAAATATTAAAAAATAATGAATATTTAAATCCAAGTGAATATATAAAATAAAGCAAATTAGAAAGAAAAGAGCTGGAGCAGAATTGGAAAGAAAAGGTCAGGGCAGAATTGGAAACAAAAGGTCAAGGCAAATTTGGAAACAAAAGGGCCTCGCAAAAATTGGAAACAAAAGGGACGGGGCAAAAAATTTCCAAGATGTGGATAACTTTTTTTAAATTAAAGTTATCCACATCTTGGAAATTTTTTGCCCCGTCCCTTTTGT
>CAMXOP010000082.1 GCA_947245665.1 uncultured Clostridiaceae bacterium | reverse complement strand
TTTTTGGTACTTCCTTCAATATTTTATTTTTCTTATTAGGTGTGACATATCTATTATAAACCTATATTTGATATATTTTTTTGTTATACTTCATGTCATTAAGTAATTTGTTTTTTCTATAAATTTATATCTAAATGTAATACTATTTTAATTTAGTGTTCTTCCATAATGTTATATCATGTATTATAAAAATTTTTTTATTGCAAATATATGAACTCTTTCTTTCGAAATTATTAAAATTTAGTTAATATTATTTCATTTTCTTATATACTATAGTATAATAAATTATAGGAATATTATAAAAGTTAAAAAGGAGTTTTTAATGAATATTACTGTTTCAAGTAAAGCTTATGAGAATATAGAATTCTATAACATTGTTAGGGATTTAGTTAGTCATTCAACTGTTCAAGAAATGAAAAAATATAGGCAGCACTATGATACAAGTACTTATGAACATTGTTTTTATGTTTCTTATATTAGTTATAAAATATGTAAAAAATTAAAATTAGATTATATATCAACAGCACGTGCTGCTATGCTTCATGATCTATTCTTGTATGATTGGAGAAATAGTCGTAAAACTTTACATTTAAATGGATATCATGCATTTATACACCCTAAAATTGCTTTAGAAAATGCTACTAAATTATTTAATTTAAATGAAAAAGAAAAAGATATTATTATAAAACATATGTGGCCAGTTACTATAGCTCTTCCAAAGTATAAAGAAAGTTACATAGTTACCTTTGTTGATAAATATAGTGCTATTCAAGAATCTTTTAATTATTACTCTAGTTTTTTAAGAAAACATAAATTTTATAAATATGCTTATTTGTTTCTTTGTTTGTTAATATTAGTATAAGAAACAAAGTAGGATATGATGGCAAATAATATTTGACACCTTACAATCTTGACTTAAAATAGCATATTTCTTTATTATATTAAAAATCATAGGTAGACCAATTGCCTATGATTTTTCTTTATTAATCAATTACTTAATATACATTTACAATATATATTTCAAATATTTCTCTTTTTCAATTCCATAGTGTATTACTAGTTTTTTAAAAAATGTTTTTTATCTTCAAAGATGTTTTTTCCTTTATATGCTCTAGTATAAATATGCAATTACTTAAATTTGGAATGCCTTGCTCATATTCTTGAACTTCTATATTACCTTTTAATAGCACAAGCTCTGTTTCTACTTTTTCTAGTTCATCATGTTCTATATAATATGCTAATTTTTTATGCCTTTCATTCCAATTATTTAGTATATCGTTTATTTGTTCATTTATATCTTTTTTATTTTGTTTTTCTGAAGTCATGTTTTCTTTTAAATTTTCTAAATTGCCTGTCATTAAAGCTATTGATTCATTTGTATAATTTTCTGTAAGTATATTTAGGCCAACTACAATCATTATAACAATTGAACAAATTATAATTTCTTTATACATTTTTAACACCTTTCATTATTTTTGTTTTGCTTGGCAGAAAAAGTTACCTTTTCCATCTATTGTAACCAATAATGCATCTTCTGGCATTATTTCATAGGCTTCTACTTGTTTTACTAACCAATTATAGTCTTTATCCAATTTTTGTAGGTTTTCTCTCATTATTTTTCCATCTACCACTAAATCATAAGCTATTCCTTCATATTCTGGCATTATTCCAAAGTCTTCTGGAGTTGTAGTTCTCTTATTTGGTTTTTGTATTACTGTCACTTGTCCACTTGTTTCTAGTATTGCATATTCTACATCGCCTATGTTAAATATGTTTTGGTCTCTTAATTTTTCTTCTAATTCATTAATAGTAAATCTTTCTTTTTTTAATTTATCTTCTTGTATTCTTCCCCTATATATTAATATAGAAGGTTTTCCACATATTATTTCCCTTGCTCTTATACTTTTTAAATTAATTAATGAAATTGTTAAATGCATTACTAGCAATCCTAAAATTGGTATTATTCCACTTGTTATAGGAATTCCAGATTCTGCCATTGGAATTGTTGCTAAATCTGCAATCATTATTGATATTGCAAGTTCAAATGGTTGAAGTTGACCAATTTCTCTTTTTCCCATAAATCTCATTACAATTAAAACTAATATGTATAATATTATGGTTCTAAAAAAAGTTAATAACATAAAAAAAATCTCTCCTTTTACGTTTATTTTTCACATTTTTTTTACATTTATTCATTTTTTGAATATTAAAAATAAAAATGTAAATAATAAAATTATTGACAAGTATGTAAATTCGTTTAAATTTACAAATTTTTCGTTATAAGGAGGTTTTATTATGTCAGAAAACCAAACTCATAGTCAAGCAAAAAGTGGCGCTAGCATGATATGGCAAATAGTAGGAAGATTAGTTAGTGCAGCAATAGTTCTTGCAATTACAGCATTTTTTACACCAGGGTTTCAAATAAACAATATATGGACTCTAATTGCAGCAGCAGTTGTTCTTACTGTAATAGATTATTTAATAGTAAAATTTACTGGACTTCATGCTAGTTCATTTGGAAAAGGCTTCGTAGGATTTGTACTTTCTGCAATTGTTTTATATGTAACTCAATACTTTGTTGCAGGATATACAATTTCATGGATGGCTGCTATAGTAGGTGCTTTAATCTACGGTGTTGTAGATTATTTCTTACCTGGCGAGCAACAATAGGATTAAAAAAAAAGAAAAGGAACGCAAGGGACGGAGGTTAAAATTTCCAAATTGTGGATAACTTTTCATATTATGAAAAGTTATCCACAATTTGGACATTTTAACCTCCGTCCCTTGCGTTCCTTTCTTGAGTTCCTTTTTCGTTTTTCCCTAAATTTTATCTATTTATTCTATTATATAGCTCTGCTGCGGTCTTTGGACTATCTGCTCCTTCTCTATTTTTTATTGGTGCAAAGTCTTCTTCTCTTTTTCCTCTTAATAATGTTATATTTTCAAATTTCGAAAATCCATCAAATATAAATGATTCATATTTATATGCATTTGGCTCTTCTATTTTAACTTCTTTTCCATTTTTATAATATGGAATCTTTTTTACAGCTATATGATATGGTAGTTTTTCATTTGCTATTTTTTCTATTGCTTTAATATTAAATAAATTGCACATTATGTGAGCTTCTCCAAAAACGAGTTCATTATTTAAATCTCTTTGTTTTGACATTTCTTCTGATAATTCTGTATATTCTATTACTGTTGGGACTCCATCTTTTCTGCAAAAAACTCCTACTTTCTCTTCTGGACTATTTTTTATTATTGTTTTTGATCCTATTAAATTATTTTGTTGTATTGTTAAACCTAATAATATTGGCTCTACTAATTTTAAGAGAATATTATCTATTGATGAAATATATACCCATTCAATATTCTTTTCTCTCATATCTTTTAATATTCCTTCATTCTTCATAGAAGTATAAATACTCCCATTTCCATCAGATGCTTTAATTATTAGTCCATTTTTATCTAAAAGCATTTTTCCTTCTTTATTTAATATAGGTAACTCTCCTTGAATAAATATTTTTACTTTTTCTTTAGGATATCCAAAATAATTATTTTCTTCTAAAAATTTTATTGTATCATTATTATTTTCCTTACTTGTCATTACATACCATGGAATAATTATATTATATTTTCCATTTTGTTTTTTTAATGTATCAATTATTATTTCAAATAGATACTTTTTCTTATTTTTTAATTGTATTTTAAAAGTGCCTTTTGGTCCAAAATGTCCTAATCTTGTACCGTTGTCCACCTGCCATTGTTACTACTGCATATTTACCTTTTCTTACTATCTCTTCGCCTGCTTCTCTTAATTCTTCTTCATTCTCTATTATATTTGTATGTTCTATTGAAGATATTTTATATTTTTTAAGCTCTTTTTTTAATTTTGTTTGATTATATAATTGATTCAATTGCTCAAAATCTATTTCTAATACCTGCTCTATTAATTGCTCATTTTTATTTTTTCTTAATTGTTCTAATATTATATCTTGATTATACCTATTTAATAACTCTAATGCTTTCTCATATTTATTCATATTAAACACCTCTTTATGTTTATAATATTATCATACCTACACTAATTGTTCAATATTTATAGTTTTTTATATTTATCTTCTATGGAAAATTATTATACTACAATAACTTCCTAAAATATGAAAAGTTATCCACAACTTGGAAATTTTTTGCCCCGTCCCTAAAATTTCCAAGTTTTTTATTTTTTTAGTCATACTTATGATTTTGGGCTAATATACATTAATTAAACAAGTTTATTAGTACAAACATTTTAAGGAGGTATATTTTTTCATGGAGGAAAATTTATTAGTTTATCAAGATATAGCAAAACGTACAGATGGAGATATTTATGTTGGTGTGGTGGGTCCTGTAAGAACTGGAAAGTCTACTTTTATAAAGAGATTTATGGATTTACTTGTTATTCCTAACATAGATAATGAATACAAAAGAGAAAGGGCTTTGGATGAGCTTCCACAAAGTGCTTCTGGAAGAACTATTATGACTACTGAGCCTAAGTTTATTCCTAATGAGGCTGTAGAGATTACATTAGGTGATAATATTAAATTGAAAACTAGACTTGTAGATTGTGTTGGCTATTTAGTTAATAATGCTATTGGCTATTTAGAAGATGATGTGCCTAGAATGGTTAAAACACCATGGAGTGAAGATGAAATTCCTTTTGAAGTTGCTGCTGAAATTGGTACTAAAAAGGTTATTACTGAACATTCTACTATTGGTATTTTGGTGACGACTGATGGCTCTATTACTGATATTCCTAGAGAGGATTACATAGAGGCTGAAAGCAGAGTTGTTGATGAATTAAAGGCTTTGAATAAACCTTTTGTTATTGTGCTTAATACCACTAATGTGAATTCTGATTATGTTAGAGAACTTTCTAGAACTTTGGAAGAAAAGTATTCAGTTCCTGTTATACCTACTGATTGCTCTACTTTAAATTTGGATGATATTAATAATATTTTTAGTAGAATATTATACCAATTTCCTATTGAACAAATTAATATTAATTTCCCTCGTTGGGTTGATGGCCTTCCAAATGAACATTGGTTAAAACAAGAATTACATTTAGAAATAAAAGAGGCTTTTAAAGATATTCGTTTATTGAAACAAATTGATAGTGGTATAACTAAAATTCAAAGAACAGAAGTTATTAAAAAGACTATTGTTGATGAAATTTTACTTGGTAATCGGAAATGTTAATATTTCTATTGATTTGAAAGATGATTTATTTTATAAGGTTCTTACTGAAATTTCTGGAGTTGAAATTTTAAATGAAGGTGATTTATTCTCTACTATAACTTCTTTTGCTGAAACTAAAAGAGAGTATGATAAAATTGCATATGCCTTAGAAAGTGTTAAAGCTACTGGTTATGGTATTGTTACTCCTTCTATGGAAGAACTAATTCTTGATGAACCTGAAATGGTTAAGCAAGGTTCTAGGTTTGGTGTTAAATTAAAAGCTAAAGCTCCTTCTATACATATGATAAAGGCTGATATTGAAACTGAGGTTTCTCCTATCGTTGGTAGTGAAAAACAGTCTGAAGAACTTGTTAATTATTTACTTTCAGAATTTGAAAGTGATCCTAAGAAAATTTGGGAATCTAATATTTTTGGAAAGAGTTTACATGAACTTGTAAATGAAGGCTTACAAAATAAACTTTGTAGAATGCCTGAAGATGCACAAGCTAAACTTCAAGAAACTTTAGAGAGAATTGTTAATGAGGGTAGTGGCGGATTGATTTGTATAATTTTATAATCTATTTCTAAAAGTAAATTAATATTATTTATAATTATATATATGATAGATAATAAAGAATTGGAAAACTTATCAGTCTTCCAATTCTTTAAATACATATTTTTAATAAATATCTTTCCTACTACATTTCGATTTCTAAATATTTTCCTAATGCTTCTTCCCATGTAGGAATAGTAATTCCTTCTTGTAAAATTTTATCTTTAGACATCATTGAATTTTTTGGCCTTTTTGCAGGTCTTACAAATTCCTCTGATGTAACAGGTCTTACTAAACAAGAAATATTTGCTTTTTTAAATATCTCTTTTGTAAATTCATACCAAGTTGTGTATCCTAAATTTGTTGTATGATATATTCCATATGGAATTTTCTTTTTCAAAGCTTGATGAATTATATCAGCCAAATCTACTGCATATGTTGGACTTCCGTGTTGATCTGCTACTACAGTTATTTCTTCTTTTTCTCTTCCAAGTCTCAACATTGTTCTTACGAAGTTGTTTCCATCTCCATATAACCATGCTGTTCTGAAGATGTAGTAATTTGCTGTATTTTCGCAGATGGCTTCTTCCCCTTCTAATTTTGTAATACCATATACTGTGTTTGGTGCCTTTTTATCATCTTCTTTATAAATTTCTTCTAAAGATAAATCACCACCAAAAACGTAATCTGTACTGATATGCACAAGTATAGTTCCATTTTTATTAGCTGCAATTGCTAAATTTCTTGGACCTTCTTTATTGATCTTTCTTGCCAAATCCACTTCTTCTTCTGCCTTGTCTACAGCGGTATACGCAGCACAGTTAATTATAACTTCTGGTTTACAGTTAGATACAAATTCTTCTACTTTCTCTAAATTTGTAATATCTAATTCTGCAACATCTGTTAATATTAACTCTTCTTCTTTAAACATTTCTTTTACTGCTTTTGCCAACATTCCATTTGCGCCTGTTATTAAGATTTTCATTAGGTTGTACCTCTCTTTCTTTTACACAATGCTATTAGCAGTTACAATTGTATTATACTTTAAAACAATATGAAAAGTCAAGGGAAAGATTGTTAAAATTGGATATACACTACTTAACACTTTATGTTTATTACTATATAATACACTTTAATAGTAGTTGTACCTAAAGGGACTTATTAATCAAATCTCGGAGGGTATACCTCCGAGTAGTACAAGGAGGTAATCATTTTATGGAATATTTATCTTACTCTCTTCATGAAAAAGTCAAAAAATTAAAAGATGAAAAAGAACGTAAGCGTCGGGTTCGTCAATTTTTAGGCCTTATTTGTAGTGATGCAGCAGATATTGGAGATACATTAGCTTTGATATCTGGTATAGGACGGACTATATAACGAAAAATATCTTCAATTAATTTCCCTGATCTTGAGATTCAGTTTGAAGATGTAAAAAATTTTGCAAAAGAAGAACGCTTTATATTAGTGGTTCTTGTAATGAAACTATAATAGCTTTATATTGGGATCTTGAAAATCCTGCGCATTTTAGAAAAGATGCATCAGGAAATTTCTTTCCCATTAAATAATTTCATGCCAGCAAGTTTTTAACTTGCTGGCATGAGATTTTAATTTTTTACAATTTTTTTCTTTCTATTTTGTTTTAAAATTCATTACTACTATCCCAATTATAACTAAAGCTGCACCTATAATTCCTTGTTTAGATATTTGTTCTTTAAATATAAAATAAGAGGCTATTAGTGTAATTACTTGTACTATTCCTGTACATATTGGCATAATATAGCTTAAATCAAACATTACTACTATTCTTGTAAAGAGTAAAAAACTACATATGTAACATATAAAACCTGCTAAGCTTATTAAGTTCATTCCTAGAGTTATATCTCCATTTTGTACTGATACTGTTCCAGGGTTCCCACCTTTTTTCATAAGAACTAACCCTGATATTGTTAATACTGTATATATTGTTATTAAAATTATTTTCATAATATTACTTCTCCTTGTATCCATTTTATCATTCCCTTCTAAGGCATATGTAATTATTTAATTTTTTTGTATTTTGAAACCATCATT
>CAMXOP010000081.1 GCA_947245665.1 uncultured Clostridiaceae bacterium | reverse complement strand
ATGAAGAATTTATAAATAACAATATAATTCAATATACATTAAAGAATTACAAAGTTGATAAATATACTTATGAAAGATTAGACAGAAAATTAAAAAACATAGTAAATGACAATTATACATTAGAAAATAATAATTATATATTTAATAATATGAATATTGGTAAAAATGACATTATGTTATTGGCGAAAAAAGTATTATTCAAGCGTGGAAATGTTGTATGGGTAGATTTTGGATTCAATATAGGTAATGAATTTGGAGGAATGCACCCTGCTATAATATTGAAAAACTTTAATAATGAACTATTTGTTTTGCCAGTATCATCTAAAAAGCCTAAAGAATATATGAAAATAGAGCAAGAATATAAAAATGGAAAAATTACATTTGAAGAATGTGAAAAGAAAAAAAGTAAAATTACAGAAGTGGTACAAATAGACAGCATATATAGATTTAAAGATATGATTAGATGGGCTAATATTACAAGAATGAAAAAAGTAAGTATATTAAGATTAAATTTTAATGGTACTATTGGCAAAATTGATGGAAGATATTTGAGCATAATTAATGAAAAGATCGGTTTGGAATTTTTTGAATAAAACATTGACTTAATGTGTAAAATATAGTATCATAGTATTATAGAAAGTAATCAATCAAGATTGCTGTGGGAGGAACGAAAGTTCCAGTTAATTGCTATGGGAGGCAACTAATTAGAAATAATTGGTTGCCAGTTTTTTTGTTTTATGATATACTAATTTTAGCAGTTGATGAGTCAATTATTTTTTTTAGCAAAATATGGGAGGAACACTATGAAAAATAGGCATATTTTTTAGCAAATACCCCCCTAAAACGCTCTAAATATTGAGGGAATTGCAGATTTTCAAGTAAATATAAAAAAAGACAATGAAATACTAGAACATGGTTTATTTTTAGATAAAATCACAAAATAGATATATAACCGATTAAACAATGAAAGCATAGAATTTATGCATGAGTTTGTTGGTGGAGAATACAACGGAAAGATCATGACTAAAGCAGAAGGTGAAACTATATCGCATGGACTAACAGAAGATTTAACACATATTAGACAAGAAGGTGGCACTTGTCATAGGAAAGAACTAGATAATCAGCCTCTAGTCAATGGTTATTTGTCTCCTATGTTCTCACATATAGACTATGGACTTGTTTATTTAAGATATGAAACACAAGAAGTTTACAACATAATGTCAAATTAGAAAGGAGATTTAAAAATGGCAGGAAGAATTGATTATGTAGAAAGACAGGAACGAAAAAAAGAAATATACCAAGAACGAGTAGAACAAGCAGAACAAAGAAGTCAAGCACATTATGAAAAACAAAGCACAGAAACTAATACTTACAACTTATTGTTTTGGGATTATGAGAATAACACTTTTATATCTGGAAATGAAATCAATTCATGGCTTGATAGAATTAACGCTTGATAGAATTAACAAAAAATATAAAATATCTTCCAAAAAAATACATAATCATAGGTTGCGTCATGACCGTATTACACAATGGAAAGAAGCAAATATGGATATGGAAGCAATACAATATTTAGCAGGTCATGTTGAAGGAAGTAATATAACAACAGATGTTTATATAGATGTTTCTCAAGAATATGCTTTTAATGAATTAAAAAAAGCAATATAAAATCTCTACTGCATTACTTTTATATAAAAATAAGCCTTGTAAAATACTGATATTTCAGTAATTACAAGGCTTATTTAATTTGGTGCGGATGAGAGGACTTGAACCCCCACCCTTTCGGACTAGATCCTAAGTCTAGCGCGTCTGCCAGTTTCGCCACATCCGCAAGTGAATTTTTGTAATTATCTTATCGACATTATTAATATTAGCATATGTTAATGTAAAATGTCAATAGAAATAGATAAAAAATAGAAAAAATTAATAAAAATATTGTTAAAAATAAAATGTATTGTTATAATTGTACAAAATGGAGGGTATATGAATATAAAAAAGAATGAAGAATATATAGTAGATATTGTAGATAATGGAATGGAAGGAGAAGGAATTGCAAAAATAGATGATTTTGTAATATTTATTCCAGGAGCAATAAAAGAAGAAAAAGTAAAAATATTAATAGTTAAAGTACTTAAAACACATGCATATGGAAAAATATTAGAAATAATAGAAAAATCAAAATACAGAATAGAAGAAGACTGTGCAACATATAAAAGATGTGGAGGCTGCAATTTAAGACATATAGGATATGAAGAAACCTTAAATATAAAACAAAGAAATGTACAAAATTTAGTTGATAAATCTTTTAATAAAAATAGTATAAAAGTACAAAAAATAATAGGTATGGGTAACCCATATCATTATAGAAATAAAGCGCAATATCCAGTAGGGTTAGATAAAGCAGGAAAAACTCAAATAGGAGTATTTGCTAAAAGAACACATGAAATAATTTCAATGCAAAAATGTTTTATACAAAATGAGATAGCAGAAAGAATAGCATTTACTATATACAAATTTATAAAAGAAAAAGATATAAAAGCATATAATGAAGAAAATCGAACTGGAATATTAAGACATATAGTAATAAAAGTAGGTTTACGCACACATGAAATAATGTGTATATTAGTAATAAATGGAAAGAAAATTCCATATGAAAGCCAACTAGTAGAAATGTTAGTAAAAGAATATAATATAAAAACTATAGTAAAAAATGTTAATACAAAAAATACAAATGTAATATTAGGAAGAGAAAATATATTGCTTCATGGAGATGGATATATCTATGATATTCTAGGAGACTATACATTCAAAATCTCACCAATGTCTTTTTACCAGGTAAACCCTGTACAAGCAGAGGTACTATATAATTTAGCAATAGAAATGGCTAACTTAAATAAAGAAGATATACTGTTTGATTTATATTGTGGAATAGGAACAATAGGAATTTTTGCTTCTACATATGTAAAAAAAGTTTATGGAATAGAAATAGTAGAACAAGCAATAGAAGATGCAAAAGAAAATGCAAAACTTAATAATATAGAAAATATAGAATTTTATGCAGGAGATGTAGAAAAAGTATTTTCAAATTTAATAAATAAAAAACAAGTTTACCCAGAAGTAATAATAGTAGATCCACCTAGAAAAGGGTTAGACAAGAATACAATAAATAACATACTAGCAGTAGAACCTAAAAAAGTAGTATATATTAGTTGTAATCCTGCAACAATGGTAAGAGATATGAAATTACTACAAGAAAGATATGAAACAAATGAAATTCAGCCAGTAGATATGTTTCCATTTACCACACATGTGGAATGTTGCTCGGTGCTATATCTAAAAGATTCGATACAATAGTTGAATTTACTGTATTTGAGGATTTTGTTAGTTTTGAGAAAAAAGGTAAAAATAAGCTTAAAAGAATAGAAAATAATAAAATTAAGGTAACGATAGAAGTTGACATGGTGTGCGGAGCAGTAAATTTTTAATTAAAATAATTTAGAATGTTTAGAGATAAAACTTAATTAATAATAATTTTATTGAATTGAAACAATATTTATGGTAATATGTGTGTATCGAATATATAAATTTAATAAAGTAAATAAAGAATTGAGAGGGATACAATATTGAAACAAAGTAATAAAGATAAATTGAAATAAAAAAGAATTGCCGAAAGAAAGAAAAGAGAAGAACAACAGAGAATAATAAATAAACAGATTATAAATACAATAAGCAGTGAACAAATAAGAGCACTTAAAAATTTTAATATTAGTACATTTTCAAATGAAGAAGTAAATAAAGAAGAAATGATGGATTGCTTGAAAATACTTATTGAAATTATAATGAATTCCAGTTATATTGATGAAGTTATAAGAATGACAAGACAAAATATTTCCAGTACTTGGTTTGATAAAGAAGTAAATGAAGAATTTATAAGAGGAATATTAGAAAAAGAATTAGAAATGTCAAAAGCAAGCTCAACTGAAAGTATAGCTTTAAAATTATGCTTTTGGGCTAATAGGATTGCTCATCATCTTGAAAATGAAGTAATTAAAAAACAACCAAAACATAAAATGAATGAAATATATATAAAATATTTTCTAAATCCTAAATATCATTATGATTTATGCAATATGCGAGATATAAATAACGGAACTCTTTCGCCTGAAATAATTAAAAGGCTAGAAGATATAGTAGTCAAAGAATGTACAACATTATGTGATATTGATACAGTAGAAAAATTAAATAATTTGTTTTTAGGACTTAGTATCAGAAATGAATTATGGACTCTAAAGCAACAAATGCTAAAATTTATTATTTTAAATGTATCAAGAAATAATAATTCTAGTGTAAAAGTAACTGCATTAAATGAAAAAAAGATTTAACTATTAATGGTAGTGACACTATGAGACTCATTATTAGAGAAATTAATGGAATTGCTCCAGTAGTAATGCATTGTGATAAAGAAAAAGTCGATGATTTTTGTAAAAAAAACAATATTCAACCAATAGCTTTAGAGACATCTAATAAGATTATAGAATTTGCAAAGAATGGAAAAGTGGGAATTCATTTTATATTAGATGAAGAAGGTAGTCAAATTTTAGAATATGAAGCTGATGGGAATTCTAAGGCTAAGATATTAAATGATATTGTATATAGAGGTGATATTGAAAATGAAAAGTAATTCTATATTAGAAATGATAAAAAGCAAAGATTCAAAAAGTGCTTTAAAAGAAATGGAAAGTATATTAAAAAGAATATTACTAGACAAAATAAATAAAGAGAAAAATATAAATATTGATTTAAGAGATAATGATTTTATGTCATTATTGGATTTTTGTATAAAAAATTATATAGAATATTATGATATACTAACATATTTAAGGAATTTATATTTTTTTTCAGAAAAATCAGATCAAGAGAAACTATATGAACTAGCAAGTATTTATGAAATTATATCCAAATAAAATTAAAAGTATATAATAAATATCAATCCTACTTAAAAATTCTAATGTGCTTTATAAAATTAAGTCAAGGTTAAAATGAATGTGCTGTTGCACAACCTTGACTTAATTTAAAAGCACATTATTTTTCAATTAAGAGGATTTAAGGATAAGTATATTTAATTAAGTAGACATAAGCACTATTAAAACAGAAAACACCTCATTAAAAATGAGGGCAGGAAAGCATGTTTAACACAATGCCTATACACATTGAAGGGAAAGCCTTCAAGAGTTAATAAAGAAACAAAAATTTTAATCAAATATGATGTGAAAATTCACCGAGTGAACTGGCTCAAACCCGCTATTCTTCGTTGAAATTAAAAATAGTGAACTAAAAATTTGAAAAAGTTCACTCATTTTAGGCAAAAGTTCACGGAGTGTACTCAATTTTTATAAAGTAAGTTCACTAAGTGAATGTAAAAAAAGTAAAAAGTCTTCAAGTACACCAAGTGAACTAGAATAGATGCTCTAGTACACTTAGTGTACTTATAATTTTAAATCCAAAATTATTTTTTAAATACTTCTTCAGAAAGTTTTTTCATCTTCTCACCAATAATGCGATTTTGATCTTCATCAACAACATAAATACCATCTTTATATCTAATAATATCATCTTCAACTGCATTAGGAGAAACTTGAGAAATAGGAATATCTACCATTTTACCTGTTCTTCTATTTTCACATACAGCAAAAACTTCATTATCACCTTCAAATCTGTCAATAGTATATAAGTCTGTTTTATTCAAATCAGGAGAAAAACAATTTGATAGATAATTTTGTAATTCTTTAATAAAAGAATCAATAAAATTGTTTGAAATATTGTTAGAATTATTATGTTCTAAAGAATTAAAAAAATTTAGATTCATAAAAAATCAGTCCTTTCTGTTTAAATTGTTATGGGAAAAATATATAGACAATATATATTTTAAGAATAAAGCAAAATTATTATATAATGATAAGTATAAAAAAACAATAGAGATTTGGAAAAAAATAGAAAAAACTATTTCAAAAAAGCTATTTTTACATTATAATCTTTTTAGAGGTAAAAGATTATGAAAAATAATAAAAAGAATTTTAAACAGATTATCTATACAATAATTATAACATTGATGCTAATAAGTTTAGTATATGTAGCAACAAGAAATAATAATTATATTGGAGAATTACCTACAGAAGATATTATAAAAAGTGAAGAACTTCAAATATATTTTTTTAATGTAGGGCAAGCTGATTGTATTTTAGTAAGAAGTAATGGTAAAAATATGCTTATTGATGCAGGAGATAATGAAGATGGTCCATTATTAGTAAAATACATAAAGAGATTAGGAATAAGAAAAATAGATTATTTAATAGGAACACATGTTCATGAGGACCATATAGGAGGAATGGATAATATTATAAGAGAATTTGATATAGGAGAAATTTATATTCCTTATACAACCAATAAGTCAAAAAGAAAATTCTATGAAGATGTAATTAATGAAGTAAAGCAAAAGGAATTATCAATTAATTATAAAAAAGCAGGAGATAAGTTTGAATTAGGAGAGGCAAAATGTGAAATTAAAAGTATAGATAATTCAGATCCAACGAGTTCTAGCAAAATAAATTCAACTTCAATTGTCATACAAATGGAAGCAAATAACAACAAATACTTATTTATGGGAGACGCTGAAGATGATGTAGAAACCAATAGTAAAATTACATGGGAAGATATAGATGTTTTAAAAGTTGGTCATCATGGTTCAGATACAAGTAGCACAGAACAATTTATAAATAAAGTGTTACCAGAAATGGCAGTAATATCTGTTAATAGTAATACAAATTCATATGGACATCCATCTGAAACAGTAATAAAAAGATTACAAGATAAAGAATGTGAAATTTATAGGACTGATATGAATGGTACAATATTATTAATAAATGAAAATGGAACTAATAAAGTACAAATGCTTGATACAAAAGTAAATGCAGGAAAATAGAAAAAAGGGAAAAAAACGGGAATTGAATTTTATAGGACAGCATAATATGATCGTATTATCAAAAAATGTAAAACAATCAAGTCAGTCGAAGCTAGCCGACTGGCTTTTTCTGTTAACATTAAAGTAAATCTTTGCTTATCTCTTTTTTTCGAGTGAACATTTTGGGGTTGACTTCAGTTAATAGCATCTTATTTTTTATTTAAATAAACTTAAAAAATCTGTTCGTATGAATTGAAGAATATAAAAAAAGATGATATAATGCAAATGTCCTATGAAATTTGTTGTAGGAGATATAATTGAAACAATTGCAAGTGCTAAACAAGAAATATTTACAATAATATTATCATAATTAGTGCAATTCAATGCAATTGTAAGCACTTTGAATATATCTGTTAAGATTGTGTTCATCGTTGCACCCTCCTCTATAATATACCATATAATTCCTATGGTAGGAGAAAAAGATAGATTATAGAAAAGACAGTTTCAAAATTTTATACAGAAATGTATGCTAGAGTAAAGACAATAAATAGATATAGCAATAAACTTAATAGGAATATTGGAAGAAGAAAGATTTATAAACAATATTCTCATTTAGGAGCAAATACAAAAAAATAAAAGAAGGAAATTTTTTATCATATGTTAATAGGGCAAAAGATATTTTTAAAGAAGATGCAGTAAAATTAGCAAAGAAAGAAAATATAATAAATAAGGAGTGTTAAAAATGCAAGAAAATTATTTTATAATACATGGAAGTTTTGGGAGTCCATTTGGAAATTGGTTTAGTTGGTTACAAGATTTTATATCATCTGATGGAAAACAAGTACATGTACCACAATTTCCAATAGGAGTAGGTTATCAAAACTATGAGAATTG
>CAMXOP010000080.1 GCA_947245665.1 uncultured Clostridiaceae bacterium | reverse complement strand
GTTGGGACATTTTCTCATTTCTTTACTTAAGACATTATCACATTTCTTTCATAATAGTACAATAAAAACAGAGAAAAGTATTGACTAACTAATGAAGAACGATTATAATAATAATAGATAAATAAATTAACATAAATGAGACAAAGTAAAATAAAGGTTACTTAAAAGAGAAAGTTTGTCATCGGCTGAAAGCAAACTAAAGCAAACATATTTGAAAAACTACCTCATTGTTTCTAGAAAAACTAGACGTATTACTTGCGTTAAAAGTAAAAGAAGTTAAAAATTAGGATGGAACCGTGCTAATAAAATAAAAGAAAGCACTCCTATGCTCAAAAAAGCATAGTGAGTGCTTTTTTGAATGAACATTTTGGAAATTTTAGGGACGGGGCAAAAAATTTCCAAAATGTGGATAAAATAAATGCATATATAAGTAGATAAAAATTGTAAATAATAAAAGTTATCAACAAAATGGAAATTTTTTGCCCCGTCCCTAAAATTTCCAAAATGAAGGGAGAGAGAAAATTATGTTTAGAATTAAATTAGAAGGTGGAAGAACAATGGAAGTAGAAGAAAGTATGTATTGGCATACAACAGCACATATATTAGCACAAGCTGTAAAAAGAATATTTCCAAATTACAAATTAACAATAGGACCAGCTATTGAAAATGGATTCTATTATGATTTTGATGTAGAAAAGCCATTTACAGAAGAAGATATTTCTAAAATAGAAGAAGAAATGAAGAAAATTATAAAAGAAGATTTGATTATAGAAAGATTTGAACTTTCTAGAGATGAAGCAATTAAGTTAATGGAAGAAAGAGAAGAACCTTACAAGGTAGAATTAATAAAAGAGCTACCAGAAGGAGAAGTAATATCTTTCTATAAACAAGGTGAGTTTGTTGACTTATGTCGTGGCCCACATCTTCCAAGTACAGGAAAAGTAAAGGCTATTAAATTAACATCAATGTCATCTGCATATTGGAGAGGAGATGCAAAAAATAAATCACTTCAAAGAGTATATGGAATATCATTCCCAAAGGCATCAGAATTAGAAGAATATTTAATTAAATTAGAAGAAGCAAAGCAAAGAGATCATAGAAAATTAGGTAAAGAATTAGGAATATTTATGACACATGACCTAGTAGGAAAAGGGCTACCAATGTATTTACCAAATGGATATGTAATATGGGAATTATTAGAAAATTATATTAAAGGAAAAGAAAAGAAATTAGGATATAAACATGTTTTAACACCACCACTTGCATCAGTAGACTTATATAAAACATCAGGACACTGGGACCATTATAAAGATGGAATGTTCCCTAAAATGGAAGTAGAAGGAGAAGAATTTGTACTTCGTCCAATGAACTGCCCACATCATATGATGATATATGCAAATAGTATACATTCATATAGGGATTTACCAATAAGAATAGGAGAAATAGCAAGAGATTGTAGATTTGAAGCAAGTGGAACACTAAAAGGAATAGAAAGAGTAAGAACTTTCTGTCAAAATGATGCACATCTTTTTGTAACACCAGAGCAAATAGAAGAAGAATTTAAAACAGTAGTAAACTTAATATTAGAAGCATATAAAGATTTAAACATTGAAAATTATCACTTTGAATTATCATTAAGAGATCCAGAAGATAAAGTAAAATATCATCCAGATGATGAAATGTGGGAAATGGCGGAAAATACATTAAGACAAGTATTAAATGATATAGAAATTCCATATGTAGAAAAAATAGGGGAAGCAGCATTCTATGGTCCAAAACTAGATGTACAAGTAAAACCAGCAGTAGGAAATGAATATACATTATCAACATGTCAACTAGATTTCTGTTTACCAGCCAAATTTAATTTATCATATATTGATAAAGATGGAGAAAAGAAAATGCCAGTAGTACTTCATAGAGCCATATTTGGAAGTATAGATAGATTTATAGCATATTATTTAGAAGAAACAAAAGGAGCACTTCCAACATGGCTTGCACCAGTTCAAGTAAAAGTGTTACCAATTACAGATAAACAATTAGACTATGCAAAAGAAGTTTATAATAAAATACTAGAAAAAGGAATAAGAGTAGAACTAGATAGCAGACAAGAAAAATTAGGATACAAAATACGTGAAGCACAAATGGCAAAAGTTCCATATATATTAGTAATAGGTGATAAAGAAATAGAAGCAAATGCAGTTGGAGTAAGAGCAAGAAGTGAAGGAGATATAGGTCAAGTTTCAGCAGAAGAATTTATAGCTCGTATAGAAGATGAAATAAAAAACTACAAAATATAAGAAAAAAATAATTTTAAAATTGTAGTGGTCGCACTTTGGGCGACCCACTCTTCGGATAAATTATGTATTCCTGTAACGATATTATTCAAAATAAAGGAGAAAAAAATGAGATTAGACAAATTTTTAAAAGTTTCAAGAGTAATAAAAAGAAGAACTGTGGCAAATGAAGCTGCAGATGGTGGTAGAGTTTCAGTTAATGGAAAGGTAGTAAAACCAAGTTATGAAGTAAAAGTAGGAGACATTGTAGAAATAAAATTTGGAGATAAAATATCTAAATTTGAAATAGTAAAAATACCACAAGTATCTGGAAAAGATATGGGAGAATTAATAAAAATAATTTAAAACAACAAAATTAATTAAGTAAGTAAAATACAAATAATGTAAAAGATAAGATTAATTTATAAAAATTAGTCTTATTTTTATGACTAAACTATTGACATTTACATAAAAAAACAATATTATATAAGTGTAGAAAAATAGTGGAAAAAGGAGAAAAAAATCTATGCATACACAAATACTAACTTCAAAATTTGGTGCAGAACTTATAAGTTTTAAACTAAATGGAGAAGAAAGAATACACCAAGGAGAAGAAACTACAGATGTAAATGGAAAAGTATTTTGGAAAAGACGTTTTCCTGTTTTATTTCCAACAGTGGGAAAATGTAAAAAAAATCAAACAATAATGAATAGTAAAACATATGAAATGAGTAGAAATGGTTTTGCAAAAGATATGGAATTTGAACCAATAACAAAGTTAGATAATTTTCACTCATATGTATTAAAAAGTAATGATAGAATTTTAGAAAAATATCCATATAAATTTTCTTTATATGTAACATATAGATTAGATGAAAACAAATTAACAACAATATATAAAGTAGTAAATGAAGGAGATGCTGATATGCCTTTTGGAATAGGAGCAAATCCAGCATTTAAAATAGAGTTCGAAGAGTTAAAGAAGGAAAACTATTATTTAGAATTTGAAGAAGATGAATATAAAATTCATTTTTTATATTTAATAGATGGATTAGTAGGAACAGAATATGCAAAAAATATAATGAAAGATAACAGAATAATAGAATTAAAAGCAGATATGTTTAACAATGATGCTATCATTATGAAAGGGCTAACATCAAAAAAAATCACATTAAAATCTAAACAAGGGAAGAAAATATTAGCTGTTGATTATACAGGTTTTCCATATTTAGCAATATGGTCAAAACCAAATTCACCATTTATATGTATATCACCATGGATGACAACGCCAGATACTGTCAAAGGAACAGGAGTATTTAGGCAAAAAGGTGATATTATAATGGTGCAACCTGGTAAAGAATTTGAGTGTAAATATACAGTAGAATTTTTTTAAATCGAATTGGGGACATTGCTATGCATATTCCATTCGTAACTCGCTTTCCTAGAACGATTGGAAAATTTTAATTGGGTATTTATCACTTTTAGGAACTATACAAAAAGGAGAAAACTAATATATGGAAATAATTGATATAGTCATAAAAATAATAGCATTAGTAATTATAACAATAGGAGTAATAATGATATATGACGCCAGAAAGTTAAGTAAAAAACTGTTTAGTTTTGGAGAACAAAATAGCAGTGCAAAGTTACTAAAAATAGTAGGATTTATTATAGCTGTAATAGGAGCTTTAATTATAATATTAAATTAAAATTAGAGGTTGGAAGTAGAAGTTTAGGTAGTTTTTTCAAAAGAATTATTCTAAGTTTTAACTTCCAACCTCCAAATTCTAATTTCAAAAGAGGAGGAAACAAAATAGATGTCAGAAGTAAAATGGACAAAAGAGCAACAAAGTGCAATATATGAAAAAAATAGTAATATATTAGTTGCAGCTGCAGCAGGTAGTGGAAAAACAGCAGTATTAGTTGAACGTATAATAAATAAAATAGTAAATGAAAATGTAGATATCGATAAAATATTAGTAGTTACTTTCACAAATGCAGCAGCAAGTGAAATGAGGGAAAGAATACTAGAAGCAATATATAAAAAAATAGAGGAAAATCCATCAGATGTTAGATTACAAAGACAAATTACACTTTTAAATAAAGCAAATATAAGCACAATACACTCTTTTTGTTTAGATGTAATAAGAAATTACTTTTATGAATTAGATATATCAGCTAACTTTAGAATAGGGGATACAGCAGAAATTGAACTATTAAAGCAAGATGTACTAGAAGATTTATTTGAAGAAAAATACTATGAGAAAGATAGTAGTTTTTTAAATTTAATAAATACATATACAACATATAAAGGAGATGAACCACTAAAAGAATTAATATTAAAAATATATAATTATATACAAAGTGCACCATTTCCAAAACAATGGTTAGAAGAAAAAGTAGAACTGTTTAATTTAAAAGATTGTTTAAATGAAGATTATTCAAAAACAATATGGGGAAAAATACTATTAAAAGATTATTTAGAACAAATACAAGAAAATATTTTAAAACTAAAAAGTACAAAAAATAAATTAGAAAGATTTCCAGAATTAGAAAAGTACAAAATTACAATTAGTAATGATATAGAAAAGCTAGAGGAAATTCAGAATATAATAGAAAATGACACTAATACAATATGGGAACAAGTATATGAAAAAGTAAATAACTTAAAGTTTGAAAAATGGCCAGTCGATAGAAAAGTTACAATAGATTTAAAAAATGAAGCAAAAGATATAAGAGACCAGGTAAAAAAGACTATAGATAAAATGACAAAAAGAACATTTATGTATAATTCTTTACAAGCAAATAATGATATATTTTCTATGTATGAAAATTTACTAAATTTAAATAATATAGTAAATGAATTTGAAAAGAAATTTTCCATAAAGAAGAAAGAAAAGAATATTATAGACTTTCATGATATAGAACATTTTGCATTACAGATATTAGTAAAAGAAGATGAAAATGGTAAATATATTCCAACAGAAGTAGCAAATAAATTAAAAGAAAAATTTATAGAAATAGCTATAGATGAATACCAAGATAGTAACTTAGTTCAAGAATATATTTTAAACAGTATTTCAAACGGAAGAAATATATTTATGGTAGGAGATGTAAAGCAAAGTATATATAGGTTTAGGCAAGCAAGGCCAGAATTATTTATAGAAAAATATGATAAATATGAATTAGTAGATGAAAATAATAATAATGAAAAAGGAAGAAAAATTCAATTATTTAAAAATTTTAGAAGTAGAGAAAATATATTAGACATTACAAATATAATATTTGATAAAATAATGAGTAAAAAATTAGGAGATATAAACTATACTAAAGAAGAATATTTGAATTTAGGTGCAAACTATAATAAACCCGAAGGATATGAAGAATATGCAGGTATGGCAGAGCTTCATATAATAGATTTAGCCAATCAAATGATAGAAGAGGAAAATAAGAGCACAGATGGCAGAAATGAAGAAAAATTAATTCAAGATTCTATTAAAGGATCGAATAATAATCATTCTATCTCAGAAGAAATTACTATAGAAGATGACGAAGAACAACAAGAAGAGCCAATAGAAAATACATTAATAGAAGCAAAATTTGTAGCAAATAAAATAAAAGAGTTAATAAAAAGTAATTATGTAGTTTATGATAAAAAGAATGGATATAGACCTATTACATATAAAGATATAGTAATTTTGCTAAGAACAACCTCAAATGTGGCACCTGTATATGAAAAAGAGTTATCAGAGCTTAATATACCAGTATTTAGTGATACATCAGCAGAATATTTAGACTCAACAGAAATACAAACAATAATGAGTGTATTAAAAATAATTAATAATCCATTACAAGATATTGCTTTAGTTACAGTACTAAGGTCATCTATAGGGGGATTTACAGATAATGATTTAGTACAAATACGTTTAGCAGACAGAAGTGAAAGTTTTTATAATGCAATGCTAAGAGCAAGAATAGGAGTAGAAGAAAAGTTAAAGGCCAAAATAGATTACTTTATAAACTTACTAGAAAAATGGAAAAGGGAAGAAGAATATTGTACATTAGATGAATTAATATGGCAAATATATATAGATAGCAATTATTACAACTATGTAGGTCTGCTTAATAATGGAAAATTAAGGCAAGCAAATTTAAAAATGTTATTTGAAAAAGCAAGACAATATGAAAGTGCTAGTTTTAAAGGACTATACAATTTTATTAATTTTATAGATAAATTAAAAACAAGTAATAAAGATATGCAAGCAGCTAAAATAATTGGAGAAAATGATAATGTAGTAAGAATAATGAGTATTCACAAAAGTAAGGGACTAGAATTTCCAGTAGTATTTTTATGTGGAACATCAAAAGGTTTCAATATGCAAGACTTAAATGATAATATATTAATGCATCAAGAACTAGGATTTGGACCAAAATATATAAACTATGAAAGAAGAATAGAATATAATACTTTAGCAAAAGAAGCATTAAAAATAAAATTAAAAACAGAAACAATATCAGAAGAAATGAGAGTATTGTATGTAGCCCTGACAAGAGCAAAGGAAAAATTATATATAACAGGAATAGCAAAAGACTTACAAAAAGAGCTAAAGGAAAAAGAAGAACTAATAAATATATATAATGAAGAAAAATTAAATACTAATTTAATAAAAAAATATAAAAGCTATTTAGATTGGATAGAATTAGTATATTTAAGTAATAAAGAAAAAATGAAAAGTCTAATAGAAATTCATGAACATAGTTATAAAGAATTTAATAAAAGCATAGAAGAAAATGAAGAACAAGAAGATATGTTAGAGAGGTTAAAATCAGAAATCAGAAGTCATAGGTCTGATAATGAAGAACTAAAATTAAAGAATGTAGATTGCAAATTTGAAGAATTGCCTGTAGATGTAGACATTGTATCTACTCGGCGAGCCAAAAACACAAAACAGATTAAATATAGAAGAAATACTAGCTTGGGAATATAAATACAAATCATCTGAAAATATACCAACAAAAACATCTGTAAGCAAAATAAAAGAAGAAAAAGGTAAACAAAAAGGTTTAGCACAATTTTTAAAAACAGAGAATGAGGAACAAAAAGAAATAACATCAA
Organism: uncultured Clostridiaceae bacterium; assembly: GCA_947245665.1. GTDB lineage: Bacteria > Bacillota > Clostridia > TANB77 > CAG-508 > UMGS1663. The sequence continues at coordinate 647 of CAMXOP010000080.1, read as the reverse complement.
GCCTAAGTGTTCCAAAATTTGAAAAAGAAGAAAAAATAACAGGAGCAATGAAAGGCACATTAATACATTTATGTATTAAAAATTTAGACGAAACAAAAGAATATAGTTATGAAGAAGTAAAAAGCTTAGTAGAAAAATTAGAAACAAAAAAAATAATTACAAAAGAAGAAGCAGAAGCTATAAATATAAATACAATACTAAAATACACAAAATCAAATTTATTTAAAGAATTAAAAAATGCAAAAGAAATACATAAAGAAGAGCCATTTTATATAAATATACCAGCAAAAGACATATATGAAGAAGACGTAAGTGAAAATGTATTAGTACAAGGAATTATAGATTTATATTATATAGATAAAGATAAAAATATAGTATTAGTAGATTATAAAACAGATTTTGTACAAAATGAAAGTGAGCTAATTACAAAATATAAAGAACAATTAGAATTATATAGAAAAGCAATAGAAGGTGCTTTAAATGTACAAGTAAGTAGAGTTGTAATATATAGTACTTATTTACAAAAAGAAATAGATGTAATAAATTAAAAAAACAAAAAATCTAGCTTGAGGAGCTAGATTTTTTGTTTTAAATAATGTCAATGATTTTTGAAAATGTCCCAAAATTTTTTAAACATAAGCCCTAAA
>CAMXOP010000079.1 GCA_947245665.1 uncultured Clostridiaceae bacterium | reverse complement strand
TTACTGCTACTGATTGTACTCTTCCTGCTGATAGGCCTCTTTTTACTTTTTTCCATAGTAGTGGGCTTATTTTGTAACCTACTATTCTATCTAAAACTCTACGTGCTTGTTGTGCATCTGTTAAGTTCATATCTATTTTACGTGGTTTTTTTATACTTTCTTGTACTGTTTCTTTTGTTATTTCATTAAAGGTTACCCTACATATACTGTCTTCTGGTATATTTAATATATGTGCTAAGTGCCATGCTATTGCTTCCCCTTCACGGTCAGGGTCAGTTGCAAGGTACACTTTTTTTGCTGCTAAAGCATCTTTTTTTAAAGACTTTATTAAATCTCCTTTTCCTCTAATATTTATATATTCTGGTTCAAAATTATTTTCTAAATCTACCCCTAGTTTTGATTTTGGCAAATCACGTATATGTCCCATTGAAGCAACTACCTTTGTACTTCCTCCTAAAAACTTCTTTATTGTATTGGCTTTAGCTGGTGATTCCACTATAATTAATCTATCTGCCATTTACATTTTCTCCTCTATAATCTTATTTAACCATTTTATTTTAAAATATTTTACTCATTTTTGCAATAGTTTTGGTAATTTTTGTATTATTCGTTTGTAATTATTTATTAATTATCACACTAGAAATCTAGCATTTTATATAAAAATATTATATAATAAAAGTACATCTTAATTTGAAAGGAGAAAAAACATGAGACTTTTATTACAAGCTTTAAGGACTAAAGACTATGCAATCATATTAAAATATCTACGGTTGCAGGGTGAATGGACAGCATTAAAAATATTATACTATTTTCTCTATAGTGTCTTAGCAATTGTCATAGGCATACCTCTAGTGTTGATTTTCATAGCAATAGCAGTTGTTTTTATGGTTGTATTTCTTGTCGTTGTGATTATATTCTTCTTGGTCGCAATGATTGCTCCACTTTTCGGCAAAGATATTGTGGGATGGATGCAAGAGCGAATGAAACAAAAACAGTCCAATGAAAACGACAGATGCTAGGGTAATAATCAATTATTTAAAAACAGGGGATAGTTTACTAGAATTATCCCCTGTTTTTTCTATACTTCTTCTATTCCATGAACAAATTTTTTTCATTAAAACCTATATATTTTTGACAATATTTGCAATATATTTTGGTAATTTTCTTGCTTTATATTCACACAGTTCAATAAGTTTTCAAAAAGCTATAAGGAAGGATAAAATATGATAATTAGTATAGATATATATGGAGTTTTAATAGATGATGATACTTATAGGTTAGATTATATGACAAAATATTGTTATGAAAATAATTTACTTATTATTTATAATCTATATGACTATGAAGCAAAGTATACTTGGATTCAAGATATTTTATATGTAAAAAGAATTGGAATTCACCAATTCTTTTTGTGTTTCGATATTCCTTTATTAAAATATCTATGGCTGCTGAAGAACTCGGTCTACCCTTTTTGCTGCATATTGCAAAGCAGTTGATATGTCACTAATGCTAATCATATTAAAATCATATAATTTGAATTCTTCATCTATTTCAACAATTCTTCTTTTATATGATTCTACTAAAGTTTCACCTGCAAGAAAAGATGACAAAAAAGTAGGTTCGGAAAATACTGTTCTTGTATTTCTTATTGTTTCTCTTATTTCTTCTCCTTTTTTGTTTTTTGTAACTAATATTTCAGAAACCATTACTTCATATTGCCGATGTCCAAGATATTTAGCTGTTACTTTTTGTTCATAATGCTTGTTCATAAGAATATCTCCTTTCAATATGTTATACAGCTATTATATATGTTTTTATGTTAATTGTCAATTTTTATTTTAGCTTTTTTAGTTATAATTTCTCTATCTAACATATTTATTTGCTCTTTATATATACTTATTAATTTTCGTATTTCACTTATTTGCATTTCGTCTTCTGTTATTTTGCCTTCGTCATACATTTTTTGTGTATTATATATTGCTGTGTTCTTAGTTAATTCTTGTTTAAATTTTGTTTGTTTAACTTCAGTTTTTATTATGCCTTCTTCTAGCAAGCTTTGTTTTTTGAATAATCTTTTTAATATATTTTTTATTTTTTCAAACATAAAAAGCCCCCTATCTAGAAATTTCCTGTTTTTCATTTATTTTTTTATCAAGTTCATTATTTTCTTTAACTTTTCTGTTTCTAAGTTTCTTTAATTCCCTCAGCTCTTTTATAGCTTCTCCAATTTCTATTGATTCATTTAAAAAGTCTTTTCCACTTTCACAAGTGTCTTTAATCCATCTTGTTTCTGGTATATCTGGAACTGCTACTCTTCCTGTTTGGTATTGTATTCCTTCTTTTTGTGCGTGATGGTCATCACTTCCACCTGAAGCTTTAATTCCATGTTCTTTTACTTTTCCTAACAAGAATCTTCTAAACTCATCTGTATGGTCTGGATAGTATACCTCTAATCCATCTAACCCTTCTACTATCATGTCATCAATATATTCTTCTACTGGCATTTTGTCTTTATATCTTCCTGCATGTGCTAAAAATGCTTGTCCACCTGCTCTATGAATTGCATCTATTGTGTCTTTTAATGTTGGCCTTGTACTTGACATATCTACAAATAAAGGAGATTTTTTATTGTATAAATGTTTATTTATAAATAATTTCAATGTTTCTGCTTCTTTTTCTTCTCCGTTTTCATCTGTATATTTTAGTAATTGTTTATTTTCTTCATGTTTTATTAATTCATTATAGAATGGACCAACTACTCCACCTTTTCCTTCTGTCTTTATTTTTTCATATGCTTCATCTAAAACTGATTTATCAAATTTTAAACCTTTTTCATCTATTATTTTAATGAAACCTTTATATAAAGCTTCATATGGCTTTTCTTTAACAGTAGTTCTTAAATTTGCTATTTCTTGCTCCATCTTTTCAATGTCAAAGTTATATCCTAGAACTTCTACAATAACACCATTATATGAAGTTATTAGTTCTGTACCTTTTAATACTTTCATATTTTCTAGCATTTCTAATATTCTTGAAGTATCATAAGATTTATCTTCTCTTATAGTACCCATAACTGAATATATATCTTTTTCTAAGTTTCTAAACCCTCGTACACTATCATGGTCTGTTATTGCTATTGTGTTAATTCCTTTATTATATGCTCTGAGCATAGCTCTAAATGTTGTTTGTCTTCCATCTGAGCCTCTTGTATGATTGTGTGCATCTGTGTTTAGTTCTATTGGCATTATTTCAAATTTTTCTTCCATAGTATTTTCTTCTATTTCTTTTGTTATTTTAATATTATATAATGTAAACTTGTTTGTCAATATAATTATATACTAAAAATGTAAACAATTATTTTGCAATTGTTTACATTTTTTATTTTTTAATATTGTATTCCCCAAACTACTAAGTGTTTAGCTTCTTTTCCACATACTATACATTTATTGTGGATTGGTTTTTCATTTTCTAATATACATCTTGATTTTGTTCCTTTTATTTCTTTCATTTTTAGTTCGCATTCTTCGTCTCCGCACCACATCGCTTTTACAAAACCTGGATTTTCGTTCATTATTTTTTCTACTTCTTCTATTGATGTACATTCATATGTTAATTCATTTCTTCTTTCTAATGCTTTATTGTATAGATTATTTTGTATGTCTTCTAAAAGTCTTTCTACATATTGTGCAAAGTCTACATCTGCTGTTTCTACTAGCTTTTCTCTTGTGTCTCTACGTGCAAATGTTATTTTGTTTTCTTTTAAATCTCTTTCTCCTATTTCTATTCTTACTGGAATTCCGTTTACTTCACTTTCTGCAAATCTGAAACCTGGTGATTTCTCTGAGTCATCTATATATACACTTATTCCTGCATTTTTTAACTCATTATATGCTTTTTGACTTAAGTTTTTAACTTCTTCTGCTCCTCCAATTGGTACTATTACTACTTGTCTTGGTGCTATTTTAGGTGGAAGTACTAAACCTGCTTCATCACTATGTACCATTATTAGCCCACCTATCATTCTAGTTGAAACTCCCCATGATGTTTGATATACATATTCTTGCTCATTTTCTCTATTTGAGAAAGATATATCATATGCTTTAGAGAATTTTTGTCCAAAGTAGTGTGATGTTCCTGATTGAAGTGATACTCCATTATACATTAGGGCTTCTACTGTTAATGTGTATTCAGCTCCTGCAAATTTTTCTTTTTCTGTTTTTCTTCCTGTTATTACTGGTATTGCTAAATATTCTTCAAAGAATTTTTTATATATTTCTAGCATTTGTCTTGTTTCTTCTTCTGCTTCTTTTGCTGTTTCATGTATTGTGTGTCCTTCTTGCCATAAGAATTCTCTTGAACGTAAGAATGGTCTTGTTTCTTTTTCCCATCTTAGTACACTACACCATTGATTATATTTTAAAGGTAAGTCTCTATATGAGTTTACTACTCCTGCATAGTAGTCACTAAATAGTGTTTCAGAAGTTGGTCTTATACACATTCTTTCGTCTAGCTCTTTTTCTCCTCCTTGTGTTACCCATGCTACTTCTGGTGCAAAACCATTTATTAGTTCTCCTTCTTTTCTCATTAGGTTTTCTGGTATTAACATTGGCATACATACATTTTGATGCCCTGTTTCTTTAAACATTTTATCTAAAGTTGCTTGCATTTTTTCCCATATTGCATAACCATTTGGTTCTATTACTACACATCCTTTAACATTCGAATATGCTGCTAAACGTGCAGCTTTTACTACATCTGTATACCATTTTGCGAAATCTTCATTTCTTGGTGTTATTGCTTTATTTTTCATTTTTTTCTCCTTTTTTATCTTTTTCTTATTGGCTTCCGGTTGGGGACAGTTCCTAATCTATCCAGATTATTTTAGTTCTTTGCTTTTTGTTCTTCTCTATCTTGTTTCCGATTAGGAACCATCCCCAACCTACCATTCTGCTATTTATTATTTTTCCTCATTTTCCCTTTCGGGCATTGGAGCCTCATTTGGCTGTTCACTTAATTGTTCTTTTTGTTCTAGGCACTTTGCCCCGTGTTTCTTCGTTGTTTTCGTTGTTATCTATTTCTTGATTTTTTTCTTCTTTTATCTCTTCTTGTTCTTTATTTTCTTCTATTATTTCATCAATAACTATCTGTTGATTTTCATCTAATTTATATCTTGGAAGTTCTGGCAATTCTTCCATGTTTGAGAAACCAAACATTCTGTAAAAATCTGGTGTTACTTCATACATTGTTGGTCTACCTGGAGCATCTGCTTTTCCTACTGCTTCTATTAGGTTATATTCTAATAGTTTATACATTGTTCCATCTGAGTTAACTCCACGTATAACTTCTATTTCTGGTCTTGTTATTTTTGGGTTATACGCTACTATTGATAGTGTTTCTAGTGCTGCATTTGTTAGGTTTGGCTTACTTCTTTTATCAAAAATTGGATATATGTATTCATAGTATTCTTTTTTTGTAGTTAATTGAAAACCATCATTTACTTTTATTATTTCAATTCCTCTATTATTCATTTCATAGTCAGCTTTTAGGCTTTCTATTATATTTAAAACATCTTCTCCACTAAGCTCTAATGCAGACATTAATTCATTTATTTTTACTTCTCTTCCACACGCAAATAATATTGCCTCAATTATTGCTTTTAATTTTTCTATTTCCATAACTGAATTTTCTCCTTTTATACCACATTATTATCGCATTAAAATGCTTGAATGTCAAGGAATTATTATGTAGATAGTTGTTTTTTTATGTAGACATTATATATATTATCAATTTATTTACTCTGTTACCAATAAACGACCAATAACAACTATGAACAAGGAGGATTTATTATGTTGGATGTTGAACTTATTAAAAGTTTATTGTTAATGAACTCATTGCTATTAACGAACTTTATGACATCGCTAAACAAGCAAAAAAATTTTCTAAACTTATTAAAGAGACTTATATATTTAATAAAGACGAGGATAAATTTAAACTGCTTGATGATAGTAAGAACTCTGAATATTTCACAAGAAATGGTTATTGGATTACAAGTTATGTTTCTTATGCATTCCTTGTGATGAAGAAACTTTGTATGAATGTTTCAGGGCGGATTATTTAGTATCTCACCATTTTTGTAATAAATATGATGTTTGGTTCTTAAATGAAAAGATTGTTACTGCTCTGCATGATTTCATGCAGAGCACTCAGCAATTATCTAACAATAAAGAAGTTAACTAACTAATAATATATAAAAGGGGATTCATAAATTTGAATCCTCTTTTATATGTTAATTTTTTCATAAATTTCTTTTTTCCTATTATATTTCCTATCCTCTACTATAACTAAATACCATAAATACCCAAGTATTAACAATATTGCTACATTTTTTATATATAGAATTGCTATACTACATATTCCAGTTAATATGCAAATTGTTATTTTTGATATTTGATTTGTGTATTCATATGAATTTGGTAAGCCTAAAGCTATATGTAAAATATTTTTGATGACTCTTGCTCCATCTAGTGGATAGATAGGTATTAAATTAAATATTCCTATTAGAATGTTACTATATATTACTAGCTCTCTTTCTATTCCAAAAAATCTTATATTTGCTATTAAAGATATTATAATTATTATAAGATTAGTTAATGGACCAGCTAAAGCAATAATTAATTTTTTTATAGCCAACATATTCCCATTTTTTATTTTTTTATTATAGTCTTCACACTTAATATCAAACCCTACACAAACTCCATATGGCATTATCTCTAGTTTACTAGGTTTAAATCCTAATAGTATTCCAACTAACATATGACCCATTTCATGTATTAATGCAAACAGCATTAATATGCCATATATTTTAATTTGATTTGTTAACAAAAATATTAAAATAAATATAAATATTTTTAAATGTACTCGTATTCTCATGTTTGCTCCTTTTTATGCAAATGTAATTACATATTCAGGGTTTACCTTCCTTCCTGCTTTTCGTATTTCAAAATGCAAATGTGGACCTGTTGCGTTCCCTGTTTGACCAACTTCTCCTATCTTTTGACCTTGAGTTATAACATCTCCTTTTTTCACATATAGAGTTTTGCAATGTGCATATATAGTTATAACATCACCTTCTTGTATATATATATGATTTCCAAATGATCCTTCGCCTGATGCCTCTATGACTGTTCCTGACATAGCAGCTACAAAAACTGTTCCTTCATTAACACCTATATCAATTCCTCCATGATTTGAAGAAACAATTTCATTTCCATCTCTTGGTCCATACCTTGATGTTACTGTGCCAGCTAGCGGAAGTATCAAATTATGATTCTGTTTTATATCGTTTGCATCTATTTCCATTTGAGATAGTTGTACTGTTGGTTCATTTGATACTTGCTCCGCTTCTCCATTTTGTTCTACATTATCATCATCTCCTCCACCTATTCCACCTACTTGCTCATTTGTAATTGCATTTTCTTGTACTTCATTTGTAGTAAGTTCATTATTATCTTGTTTTTCATCTTCATTTGATTCAACAAACATGAATTGTGATTTCAAATTATTATTATAATATTCTATTGCTGTATTATATATATTACTAAAATTTATGTCATAGGAGAGAATCTCTCTTGTTTTATTTATAAAATCTTCTGAAAATATATAATTTGAATTTTTTATTAAATAAAATATAAAATATATAACAAAGCAAATAGCTATTTGTAGAATCAACTTCTTATATAGTTTATATTTATCAGGAAAAGACTCATTTCTATTATAAGTATTTACCCTAGAACTTGGCACTCTAACTCCAGTCTGCATTCTCCTTCTATTATAAATCTCCTCAGCTCGTCTAATTCTTTCTTCTGAACTTATAGCTCTTTCCAATATACACACCTCTTTTTTCATTTGCAAATGCATTTGTTAATTTATATGCTTATCTTATTTTTTTATTCCATAAACAAAATGGCCTAGGTAAAAAAAACGGAAACAAAAGGGACGGGAAGGACGGGGCAAAAAATGGAAACAAAAGGGACGGG
>CAMXOP010000078.1 GCA_947245665.1 uncultured Clostridiaceae bacterium | reverse complement strand
AACGGGCGGGGCAAAAAAATTTCCAAACTGTGGATAACTTTTTTAAAATTAAAGTTATCCACATCTTGGAATTTTTTTGCCCCGTCCCTTTTGTTTCCATTATTAATCTATTTTACATATATTTTATCTGCTTCTTCTTCTCTTAATGCAATAATCGTCCCTCTTACTTCATAAGCAGTAGGATCTCCTAATGGACTTCTAAGTACTGGCTTTATTTTTGTTCCCTTAATTAATCCTAAATCTAAAATTCTTCTTTTTATATTACCGAGAACATTCTATATTAGTTACCTTTACTTCTTTTTCCAATTCTACATTATCTAATGTATTTTCCATTGTTCTTAAGTACCTCCTTAATTTGTGTTTATTATATTTTATTTATAAATGTACATATCTGTTACAAGCTTCGACTTAAGAATAAATTAATTTTTTCTTTTCAAGAAGTTTGCTATCTGTTCACAAAAAGGACAAATATTATTGGTATATTATTAACATAGCTTAAGTAACTAATATTACCCTTTTAGTACTTAGCTAAATTAGAAAAGCAGAATTAAAATTTTCTAAACAATCAAATGTAAGGAAATCCAAAATCTGCATAATTTATTTCTAAACAAATTACATATGTAATTTGCTAGAATAAAAAACATCCCCTTTTATTTTCTAAAAGCGAAGCTAGGTCTAACCTACTTCGCTTATTTTTTACTAAAAGGGACGCCCCTTTTTCGTAAAAATTTTCGAAAAAAGGGCGTCCCTTTTAGTAAATTTATTTATATAAATATTTTTGCGGATTTATTTGATTTCCATTTTTTCGTATTTCGAAGTGTAGGTGATTTCCTGTTGAAAAACCTGTTGAACCAACTAGTGCAATTGTTTCGCCTGCTTCTACTTCTTCTCCTACTTTTGCATATAGTTTACTACAGTGTCCATAGTAGGTTTGTATTCCATTTTCATGTGTTATTATTATTAGGTTTCCGTATCCACCCATCCAGCCTGAATGAGTTACTTTTCCTTTTGCTGCTGCTACTATCTTTGTTCCATTTGGAGCTGCTATATCTATACCTTTATGTGTATGGTCACGTATACTCTCATTTGCTCCAAATCTTGATGTAATAGTTCCACTTACTGGCTTTATTGCAAAATATACTCCATCTAATGTTGCAGCTTTTATCTTTTCTTGTTCTTTTACAACTTCTAGTACTTCTACTTCTGCTGTTTCTATTGCTGATGCAACTTCTACTGTTTGCTCTACTTGTTCCATATTTTTTGTATAAATTTCATTTACACTAATTTGTATTTCATCTAATTTATTTGCATATTGTTCTTTTATTTTATTAACTGTTTCTTCCGCTTCTTGTAATGTATCTACATATACTGAATTATTATTATTTATAGCTACTGCATACATTTTGTATGTAGTAACTGCCATGTCACTTACCTTTGTATATATTTCTTCTTCGTTTGATGTTTTAGAATTATCTGCTAAAACTAATTCATACCTTGGAAGTTCTGGTATATCTACATATGCAATGTTTTCATTATTAGGATTTATTATTTGTTCATTTAATAATTTTTCAAATTCTTTTTTATTTGTAATATATCCAACTTCTTCTCCTGAAATTGTTACTTTGTATAATACTTTATATTTTATTAACATTATTGCAAGAACAATGGTAGTTCCAACTATCGCTATTGTTAATAGCTTAGTTATATCTTTCGTACAGTTTCTTACCTTCTTGTTTAAAATATATATTCACTCTCCTTTTCACATATATACATTTTTTAGTATTTTTACCAAAATTTTACTACATGTAAATACTATTATATCATATATTCTATGTAATTGCAAATTTTTTACTCATTTATTTTACATAATTTTATAAATAACAAAAAATAAGAAATATATTTTCATCTTGACGATGTAATATATTTCTTATTTTATAATTATTTATTATACTCAAGAATATAATATCCTACTAAAGTATATTCTGGATAATGTTTAGGTATCCTTCCTAATCTTGTGATTGGCCCATCTATCCCACATTTGTTTGACCATTTTCTATTTTTATCTTGCCGAGCAAAATGGAAGTCATGCTCTTTATCATTTTCATCAAAGAAAAATACAATTTTCCATTGTCCATTTCTTACTTTCTGTTTTAAATCACTTTCTTCTACTGTTATTCCTAATACATTCATATCTGCTATAAATGCTCTTTTTGCTTCTTCAATTGTTTCTGGATATGGTAAATTAGCGATATTTCCTAAATTATAAATATATTCTTCTTCACATGAAGAAGCACTATCTTCTTCATATTTAGATCCAATAGCATATGCATAACAATTGCCTTTTAACTTAGAATGTTCCCAACTTGTTTTTAATGGATACCGATTTTGTTTTATAGATTTACATATCTCTTCTATTTTTTTTGATTTTTTCATACTTTTTCTCCTTTAAAATAATATATTTTTAGGATTTCCAATGTTTTCATTATTATATCACAATGTTTTACATAATTCAATATGTTTATTTTATAAATTTTATATTTTATAAAAATATGAATAAAATTTTCTAAGTGGCCAAATCTATAAAAGAAAATCTATTCTTCTATAACTATCTTCTTAGGGAATTCACCTTTTTTATCTACACATAAGTTTTTGTAACTAACTTCGTTCAAACATCTAACTTAACTATTGTGAATAACTTTCCTAATATATAAAAAGTTAGCTTATATATATCTTAAATATAGAAGCTAACTTATATTACAATTTTAATTATCTTTAAATTTATAATAATAAGAATCTTTTATTTTTTTAATTATCTAATAATATTTATATTAATTTGTTAGTTCATCTGTATAGTATTCAAAACCATATCCAAAGTTTAGCTTGCAATATTTTCCTATAAAGTCTGGTTCATTCCAATCTATTTTATATGATGGCTCTACTATTATTTCTCCATTTTCATTTATAACTCCCCATCTATTATCCTTTTTTATCCCTGCATATCCATATTGATTAAACTCTGTTACTATATCATATTTAGGTTCTACTATTATATTATTATTTTTATCTATAAATCCCCACTTATCATCTTTACTATATGCAAATATTGTACTATCTGTTAGTAGTTTTTCATTAGATACTAAATTTCCATCATTATCTAAATATTTCATATCTTTTTTTGATATTAGTTTTATATAATTATTTTCTGTATATAATATTGCATCTTTTATACTAGTTTGTTTTTCTATTTTATTGTTATACATTTCTATAGTATTTGTATTTGATATTATTGCTTGTAAAACATTTTTGTCTTTTACTTTTTGAATAATATCATATTTAAAATCTATTGCTACTCCTTTATTTACTCCTATAACTCCTACTTTTCCATTTTCAGTAACTATAAAGTAGTCCTCAAAAGCATATTCTATATATTGATATTTATTATTTATTACAGTTTTTCCCTCTTTATTTACTACTCCAAAATTATCTTCATTATCTATTGTTATAATATAATTTTCATTTTGTGTTTCTATACTATTATCATATTTAGGATTTTGCTTTTCTCCTTTATTATTATATGTTTCTATTGTTTCTCCCTTTTTTGTTGTTATTCTATTTCCTGTACATAAAACATAGTCATATTCTACTTTTAAAATTTCTTTTCCTTCTAATGATATTACTCCTTGTTTTGAATTTCTTTCAACTATAAATAATTCATTATTTTTGTTATATTCTATTTCTTCATAAGAATGTGGTATTATTGTGTGCTTATTTTTTAATATTCCATATTTTCCATTTTTAGATGCTAATAAGTATATATTTTTATCATTTTTTATATCTGTTATTCTATTTATTTCATTATAACTTATTTGTAATATTTCTTTTCCATTTTTGTCTATATATCCATATCTATAGCCTTCTTCTGTTTTATTCTGAACTATAAAACCTGCTTCCCTGTAGTCATTAGCTTCAGTATAATATTCATCTGATTGAATATTATCATATTGTGTTTTTAATATCTGTTTTCCATTTATATTTATTACTCCAAACTTTCCTTCTTGTTTTACTATTAAAGAACCTTCTCTATATTTTAAGCTTTCTATTTCTTCATATATTGGCTTTGTTATTTTCTTTCCTGTAAAATCTATTATTCCATATTTCTCTTTCTCTTTGTATTGTAATACACTTTTTTCAAATGGAATATTTGAAGTAGATTCTTCACACATTAGTGGCAAAACTTGCTCAAATTGTGTTAGTATTTCTTCATTTCTACTATTTAATACTTTTGTTTTATATTCTCCTGTAGTTTCGTTGTAATCATAATAGCATATAAATACATCTTTTGTTGGATTTGGTATATTTATAACTTCATACTCTGCTTGTACTAAAATATTTCCTCGTTCATCTATTACTCCATATTTCTGATTCTGATAAAGTTTAAAGTAACTATATTTTTCTATTTTTTCTAATTCATATGAAATATCATTTATATTTTTGTATACAATTATTCCTATTGTACTTACTATAATTATTATTGCTACTATTAATGCTATTATTATATTTTTTGTTTTTTTCATTTTCTTCTACCTCTTAAAAACTTCTCTTTCTATATTATATATATTTTATGGGGCTTAATTTGGTATCATTATATATACTATGTACCAATAAAGCCCTTACAATTTTAATTCTAAATTTGTATATATTTATATAAGCATCATATCGTTTTATTTTTTATTTGTACCTTATACATTTCAATTTATAACTTCTTATTTTATATTTCTATCATCTTCCTTATAATTTTCGGTATTTAACTTCTGACTCTCACTAAAATTTTTACAAGCCTTTACCCATAAAATTCTTTTATCTTCATATTCCTCTATTTTATATGTCATCTCTTTTGTTTCAATTATAGGTGATTCGTCGTCTTCTGGTACTCTTCCAAGTAGTTCTAACAAGTAACCTGATAAAGTTTCATATTCTCCTTCTGGTATTTGTATTTTTAGTATCTTTTTTAATTCATTTATTGATACACTACCACTTATTAAAAATGTATTATCATCTACTTTTTCAAATTCTTTCTCTATATCATCATACTCATCAAATATATTTCCTACTATTTCTTCTAGTAAGTCTTCCATCGTTACTAAACCTGCTGTTCCTCCATACTCATCTATTACTATTGCCATTTGCATTTTATTTTTTTGCAAATCTTTAAATAATTCATTTATTGGTTTATTTTCTGAAACAAAATTTGCCTGCCTCATTATATTTTTTATTTTTAATGGCTTTTTGGTTCTAAAATATTTTAGTAAATCTTTTACAAATAGTATTCCTTCTATATTATCTATTGTTCCACTATATACTGGTACTCTACTATATTTATAATCATCTAATTGTTTTAATATTTGTTCTATATCTGAATTTATATCTACTGCAAAAATATCTGTTCTATGTGTCATTACTTCTGATACTGTAATATCATTAAACTCAAATATATTGTTTATCATTTCTTTCTCTTCTTGTTTAATTGTTCCTTTTTCTTCGCCTTCATCTATCATCATTTTTATCTCTTCTTCTGTTACTATTTCTTCTTCATTTTCTGAAATCCCAAATATTTTTGATATCAGGTTTGTAGATTTGGTAAGTATTTTTACAAATGGTAATGTTATTATTGAAATAAAACGTATTATTCCTATACTTGCATATGCTATTTTTTCATAATATTTCATTGCTAATCTTTTTGGAACTAATTCTCCAAATACTAATGTAAAAAATGATAATATAATTGTTATAATTACTATTGAAATTCCTCTAAAAGTACCAATGCTGATTGCTGGAAATATATTATTTAGTGCTGGTGCTAAAATATCTGCAAAAGTATCTGATGCAAATGCACTAGATAAAAAACCTGCTAATGTAATTCCTATTTGAATTGTAGCTAAGAATTTACTTGGATTTTTTAGCATCTTTTCTATTTGCTTTGCCTTTTTATTTCCTTCTCTTGCTTTTCTTTCTATTTTTGCATCATTTAAAGATATAAATGCTATTTCTGTTGCTGCAAAATATGCATTTATTAGTATTAATATTACTAGGATAAATAATTGTGAAATCATATTTTCTATCTTCCTCTCTTTTTATTATTCTATCCCTATTTATTTATTTTTATTATATATTTAATAATATATGATGTCAATTGAATTTTATTTAATAAAATTTCTATTCCATTTTTTAATTTATTTTTATTTCTGTAAATAAATAATAACATATAATATTTTTATTATTTTGAGGTTGTCTATATAATATGAAAAAACACAGATTAATGACCTGTGTTTTTTCATATTATAAATTTATAATTTAAATTAGTATTTATCTATTTGCATTTTACTTAGATATTTTTTGTTTTAAACTTTCTAATGCTTTTTTTCTTGCACTTATTTCATTTTTCTCTTCTTGTGATAGCTCTGCTAATGTTTTTCCATTTTCTAATTCAAATATTTCGTCAAATCCAAATCCATTTTCTCCTCTAACTTCCTCTGTTACATATCCTTCTATATATTCTACTGCTGTTTTTGTATTATTTCCGTCTGAAATTGCTATTGCTGTAATAAATTTTATTTTTCTCTTTTCTTTTGGTATTCCTTTTAATTTTTCTATGATTGCTAAATTTCTTTCTCTATCTGTTCCTGCATGCCATCTTTTGGTGTATACTCCTGGAAATCCATTTAAATATTCTATTTCTATTCCAGAATCATCTGCTATACACATTTTTTCATTTAATTTTCTTGCTATTGTTTCTGCTTTTTTTATTGCATTTCCTTCAAATGTTTCTTTATCTTCTTCGACATCTATTTCTATTCCTATTTCATTCATTGGTATTATTTTATATTCTTTTAATATTTCTTGTGCTTCTTTTATTTTTCCCTTGTTTCCTGAAGCTATTATTATTTCTCTATTCATTTTTTATTTCCTTCCTTTCTTCTAACTCGTAAATTAGAATAATAATTTCACTATTTGGATATTTATAATTGGTTAAACCCAATATTGTATGTAGTTTTCATTAAAAGTGTTTCCTTTTATAGTATTACAAATATTACTTTTTTATAATTATATTTATGGTTAGTTATATCTATTTTATATATAGAAAAATAGCGTAATTTGGGGCAAATTACGCTATTTATGAATAATTTAAAATTGAGAGTTTTCTTGGTAAATTATTTAAATTTGTTTTGCTTGAATACATCTTCTGTATTCTCTTTTGTTTTCTTCACAAGTGATTAATGTTAATTTATTTTCTTTAGTGTTCTGAAGATATGACCAATCTGTTTCTTCTATTATTTTATTACTTACTACCTCATATTGTTTTTCTCCATATTCTGTTAGGTATGTTATTATATCTCCTAATTCTAATTCTTTAATTTTTGCAAAATAATTATATTTATAACCTCTATTATGTGCAGCTAAAGCTACATTTCCATTCCATGTACTAGAACTTTTAAAATGACCTACTGCTCTTCTTAAAATTTCACTTTCAGTCCCTTCCATAATTGGTGCATCTAAATTTATTTTTGAGATCTTAATCCTCCAATTATTACTTTTATATTGGCTCTTTACTATTTTTTGTGCAACAATTGTATTAATTGGGTCTAAACTTACTGTTTTTAGAACAAAATTTGAATTAACTTGCTTTTTTTGAATATTAAAATATTTTATTAGAATTAAACTAGTTAATATAAATATTATTGTAAAAATTAAAATAACTACATTTACGGTTATCAGTTTTCTTTTGCAAAATTTAAACATACATATTACTCACCTTCTTCTTATTTTTATTTTCTTTGTCTATTGGTTAGGGGTGACATATTTTTATATCTTTTGTACTATGTAGCAATGTTGCAACTCTTTGCTTGTTTTTATATTAACATAACTTTAAGTTTATGTAAAGAATTTTATATCGCGTTAAAACGGACTTTTTTTACATTTTATATTATATATTTTTTTGTTATTTATTATTTATATATTTTTCCTTATCAAATGTTGTCTGTTTGTTTTATTTTTTGTAAAAAAGTTTTTTTGATTTTTTATTAAATGTAAAGAGAAGAGATGGGAT
>CAMXOP010000077.1 GCA_947245665.1 uncultured Clostridiaceae bacterium | reverse complement strand
ATTCCCAATAGGAGTAGGATATCAAAATTATGAGAATTGGAGTAAATTACTTAAATACTATTGAGATTTAGGATTAATTAATGAAAACACAACAATAATAGGACATAGTATTGCTCCAGTATTTGTTAGCAAATTTTTAGTAGAGAATAAATTAAAAGTGAAAAAATTAATATTTGTATGTGGATTTAACAATTATTTGGGAATAAACGAAGAATACGATACAGTAAATAGAACAATGTATTTTGATAATTTGGAAGATGTAAAACAATATGCAAATGAAATAATATGTTTTTATTCAAACAATGATCCATATGTAAAATATGAAGTAGAAAAAGAATTTGCAGATAAAATTGCTACAGAACAAATATTAATACCGAATGCAGGACATATCAATAGTGAAAGTGGATATGATACATTTGAAGATATAGCAAGTTATTTATAGTTTAATATAGTAAAGCCTTCTTTTACCAGAAGGCTTTTAAGAATCTTTATAAAAGATGAATCGAACTCCGCACCAAAGTGTGCAACACTAAATGTAAAATTATTATAATATAATTTACCTGTAGTATCAATAAAATTTTACAAATTTTACTAAAAACATTGAATGTTATTAAGAAACATGATACAGTATAAATGTTTGCAAAAGAAAGGTGTGATTCGTAATGAATCATGAAAATGGAGATATTATAATATAACAAACAGACGATGGGTTAACAAAAATAGATGTTAAAGTTCAAAATGAAACAGTATGGTTATCACAACAACAAATGGCAGAATTATTTAGTACTTCAAGAACAAATTTTATAGAACATATAAATAATATTTATTTAGAATAGGAACTTGATAATAATTCAACTTGTCAGAATTTCCGACAAGTTCGAAAAGAAGGAAATAGAAATGTTTCAAGAGAAATTCTCTTTTATAATTTAGACATGATAATTTCGTTGGGATATAGAATAAAATCTAAAGTTACTACTAATTTTAGAAAATGGGCGACAGAAAGATTAAAAGAATATATGATAAAAGGTTTTACTATAGATGATGAAAGACTCAAAGGAAATGGTGGAGGAAATTATTGGAGAGAATTACTTGTCAGAATTAAGGATATTAGATTATCAGAGAAGGTAACTGTATAGACAAGTTCTTGATTTATATGCAACAGTGGTAGATTATAATCCAAAAGATGAAAAATCAATTAAACTTTTTTAAAATTGTTCAAAATAAATTATACTATGCGACACATGGACATACTGCTTCAGAAGTAATATATGAAAGAGTAGATTCTGAAAAGCCTTTTATGGGATTAATAACTTTTAAAGGAGATATTCCAATATTGAGCGATGTAGTAATTGCTAAAAATTATTTAAGTGAAGAAGAATTGAAAGTTTTAAGTAATTTAGTATCAAGGTATTTCGATTTTGCAGAAATACAAGCAATAAGGCATAATCCATATGGAAGATTATATTAAACAATTAGACACAATTCTTTCTTCTACAGGAGAAAAAGTATAAAAAGGAAAAGCCTTCAAGAGATAATAAAGAAACAAAAATTTTATGGAATTAGAGCAAGTATGTACAAAAAGGTAAATCAAAAGCTAGAAAAATATAGGAGGAAATAATTATGAAAATAGGTATAGATATAGATGACACAACAGTTATAACAGTAAAGTCAATGATCAAATATGCAGACAAATATGATACAGAAGTTTTAGGAAGAAAAGGAACAAATGGAAACTTAGGATTAATACAAAATAGATATTATTTAAAAGTATTATATGGTTGGACTGAAAAAGAAAAATTTGATTTTTTTGATATGTATTATAAAGATGTACTAGAAGAATGTATTTTAATGCCAAATGCAGACAAGGTAATACAGAAATTAAAAGAAGAGGGAAATGATATTTATTTTATAACAGCAAGACTTACCAATATAAATAATTGTAATACAAAGAAGATAACTGAAAATACATTAAAAGAAAATAATATACCATATGATAAGTTAATCATAAATGCAAGTGATAAACTGAAAGTATGTAAAGAAGAAGGAATAGAATTATTTATAGAAGATAGCTATGATACTTGCAAAGAGCTTACAGAAAATGGAATAAAGAGTATATTGATGACAACAAAAATGAATCAAAAAATTGAATCTGGTAATATACCAAGAGTACATAATTGGGATGAAGTATATGAACAAGTAAATAAATCTAACTTTATATCATATAAAGAATCACATTAAAATAAAAGAAAAAGTCTTTATACAAAGAAGGAAAAGAAAAATTTAGTAAAATATTTATGTTCCAGGTAATTTAGAAATTATTGAATTATAGGAGATAAGGTATGGTTATTATAGTAGGTTGTTTAATAGTAAGAGATAAAAAAGTATTAATGGTAAAGGAAGCTAAAAAGAAGTGTTATGGACAATGGAATTTTCCAGCAGGACATGTAGATGAAGCAGAGAAAATAACAGATGCAGCAATAAGAGAAGTATTTGAAGAAACAGGATGCAAAGTAAAACTTACAGGAGTTTTACCAATGTGTTATGCTACTGAAAAAAAGGGAGAGAGCTTAATGGTAAGATTTACAGCTAATATTATTGAGGAAAATATAAAATTTGATACAGAAGAAATATTAGAGGTAAAGTGGATAGATATTGAAGAAGTGAAAAATATGACAAAAGAAGAATTAAGAGGATATGAAATAAATATTCAATTTATAAAAGAGCTCGAAGAAAATAAAATATATCCTTTAGAAATATTTAATAATACAAATTATACTATTTAAAAGATAGAAAATTAAAAAAGTATAATATAAGAAAGGTTTGATAAATTATGAAGATTACAAAATTTCCACAATCATGTTTGTTAATTGAAACAAAAGGAAAGAAAATTTTAGTAGATCCAGGAAACTTAAAATATAAAGAAGAATATTTTGATATTTGGAACAATGTAGATATTATTTTAATAACACATAAACATCCAGATCATTGTAATACTGAAAAATTAAAAAAGCTAAATAAAAATATAATAATGTATTCTACAAAAGAAGTTGCAGAAGCAAATAAAAGTTTAAAAATAAGTGTTATTAAAGAAAATGATATTATAGAATTAGATGATATAAAAATAAAAGTTGTACATGCAATACATGGGTATCAACCATTATTAAAAGGTGCAAAAGAGGTACACGAAAATGTAGGATATATTATTGAAGATGGACAAAATAGATTATATACAACAAGTGATACAATTTGTTTTAAAAATGATTATAAAACAGACATTTTATGTATTCCTGTAACAGGACATGGACTAACTATGTCAGCATTTGAAGCAGCTTTATATGCAAAAGAAGTAGGAGCAGTTCTAACAATTCCAATACATATGGATAATCCAGCATTTCCTCCAAATTTTGATTTTATAAAAGAAATGTTTGAAAAGTATGAAGTTGAATATGAAATACTAGAAAATGATGAAAGTATTGAAGTTGAATAACAAGAATAATTATCTCTATATTACTAGTGAAAAGAATGACAGATAAACAAGATTTATAACAAGAGTTAATAACTTTTTGAAAAATATAAAAAAATATAAGGAAGAAAATATATAAATAGTTACACATAATGATGTATATAGAGCGATTGATATATATTTTAATAAAATTCCAAAAGATAAAAACATAAAGATTCATACATAAGTTGTAAATATATAAAGGTTGTTAATAATAACTCTGATAATAAAACAAGAAAAAATAGTTAAAAATAGTTGATTTTTCCAATAAAATATGTTAATATAAAAATATTGAAAATTACCTTATACTTAGTTTTAGGAAAACACACCTACTAAAACCCAGTTTAAGGCAAATAAGAAAAATATAGGAGGTGCATTTAAATGACAAGAGAAAAGAAACAAGAAATTATTAATACTTATAAAAGAGATGAAAAAGATACTGGTTCTCCAGAAGTTCAAATAGCTCTTTTAACACAAAGAATTAATGAATTAACAGAACACTTAAAAGTACACAAAAAAGACAATCATTCAAGAAGAGGTCTTTTAAAGATGGTAGGTTCAAGACGTAGCCTATTAAAATACTTAAGTGACAAAGATGTAGAAAGATATAGAGAAATAGTTGCTAAATTAGGATTAAGAAAATAATAATCAAACATTTAGTAAGAAATCTATAAACAGGACGTTTTGCTAAATAAAGTAAAACGTCCATTTTTAAAAATATAATTATAGAGAGTGTTGGTAAAATAGATCATATAGCGTGGTACCACTAAGCTCTTGATTTTATAGGTGTGTGGAATAATGCTTAGAATTAGAAAGTAGCTTGTACAATATATTGGAGGTCAAAAATGAAAAGTAGAACATATATAAATTCTTCAAAGAATTTATATAACATTTGATATCCAATACATTGTAGAGGTTACACTAATTCATAAGTATTGTATAATAAAAAATATAAATGAAATAATAAAAAAGAAAATAAGAAAAGAGGTAAAAATATGTTTAAACAATATGAAACAGAATTAGCAGGAAGAAAATTAACAATAGAAACAGGAAAAATAGCAGGGCTTGCAAATGGAAGTGTAATGGTAAGATATGGAGATACAGTTGTAATGGTAAATGTTACAGCATCAAAAGAGCCAAGAGATGGAATAGACTTTTTCCCACTTTCAGTAGATTATGAAGAAAAACTATATGCAGTAGGAAAAATACCAGGAAGTTTCTTAAAAAGAGAAGGAAAACCAGCAGATAAAGCAATATTAACATCAAGAGCAATAGATAGGCCACTAAGACCATTATTCCCAAAAGATTTTAGAAACGATGTATGTGTAGTTGCAACTGTTCTATCAGTAGAACAAGATAACTCACCAGAAGTTTGTAGCATGATAGGTTCAGCAGCAGCACTAGCAATATCAGATATACCATTTGGAGGACCAACAGCAGCAGTAGCAGTGGGGTATATTGATGGAGAAGTTATAATAAACCCAACAGTAGAACAAAGAGAAAAATCAAGGTTAACACTAACTCTTGCTGGAACAGAAGAAAAAATAACAATGATAGAAGCAGGAGCAGAAGAACTTCCAAATGATGAAATGTTAAAATCAATAAAAACTGCCCATGTAGAAATCAAAAAACTTTGTAAATTTATAAAAGAAATAGCAGAAGATTGTGGAAAACCAAAATTTGAATATCAACATTTTGGAGTAGATCCAGAATTCTTTGAAGAAATAAAAAAAGAATTTAAACAAAGAATGTATGAAGATGTACAAGCCAAAGACAAAGAAACACGTGACGAAAATATGGAAAAAATAACAGAAGCAATAACAAACTATGTAATAGAAAAATATGGAGAAGAAGCGCTAGAAACAAGAAAACAAGATATAGCAGATACAGTGCATGATTTAGAAAAAGAATGCGTAAGAGAAATGATATATGTAGAACATAAGCGACCAGATGGAAGAAAAATAGATGAATTAAGACCACTTTCTTGTGAAGTAGGAGTATTACCACGTGTACATGGAAGTGCAATATTTACAAGAGGTCAAACACAAGCCATGTCAATAGCAACATTAGGAATGAAAAGTGAAGCACAAATGTTAGATGGTGTGGATGAAGAAACAGAAAAAAGATATATACATCACTATAACTTCCCATCATATTCAGTAGGAGAAGCAAGACCATCACGTGGACCAGGAAGAAGAGAAGTAGGACATGGAGCTTTAGCAGAAAAAGCATTAGTACCAGTACTACCATCAGAAGAAGAATTTCCATATGCAATAAGAGTAGTATCAGAAATATTATCTTCAAATGGTTCAACATCACAAGCAAGTATATGTGGAAGTACACTAGCATTAATGGATGCAGGTGTACCAATAAAAAAACCAGTAGCAGGAATATCAACAGGACTAGTAACAAACAAAGAAAATCCAGATGAATATATAATGTTAACAGACATACAAGGAATAGAAGACTTTTTCGGAGATATGGACTTCAAAGTAGGAGGAACAAAAGACGGAATAACAGCAATACAAGTAGATATAAAATGTGATGGATTAACATATGAAATAATAGAAGAAGCATTTGAAAGAACAAAAGTAGCAAGAGACTATATACTAGATGAAATAATGGCACCAGTTATAGCAAAGCCAAGACTAGAGCTATCAAAATATGCACCAAAAATAATAACAACAAAAATACCAGTAGATAAAATAAAAGATGTAATAGGACCAGGTGGAAAAATGATAAACAAAATAATAGAAGAAGCAAAAGGAGTAAAAATAGACATAGAAGAAGATGGAAATGTGTGTATATATGAAGTAGAAGGGCAAGACGCAAAAAGAGCACTAAAAATGATAGAAGAAATAACAAGAGAAATAGAAGTAAATGGAATATATGATGGAGTAGTAACAAAAATAGCAACATTCGGAGCATTCATAGACCTAGGAGCAGGAAAAGAAGGATTATTACACATATCAAAAATATCAAGTAAAAGAGTAGAAAAAGTAGAAGACGTACTAGCAGTAGGAGACGAAGTAACAGTAAAAGTACTAGAAATAGACCACCAAGGAAGAATAAATTTAAGTATGAAAGATCTAGAAGCAGGAAACAAAGAATAATTTTAGTTAAAAAGTCAAAAAAATTGTAGGTAGGCAACTTTGAGCAATCTAGGTTCCAATAAATTACCCTAATATATGAATTATAACAAGGTAATTTCTTTAAAGATTAGGTTGCCCAAAGACCGACTCTATACAATAAAGAAGATTTTTGAAATAAAAAATCATAAATACATCAGGTTCCTAAATTCATTAAGATTTTATTAAATCCTTGAAAAAACGCACAAAAAATAGTATAATGTTTATGGTATCTTAATAAACTAGATACTATAAATAAGGAGAGAAAAAAATGGAATATTTATATATAATACAGATGGCGTTAGTATGGATATTAACAATATTTTGGTTATACCAACTAATTGTAAGCATATGCTCATTAATAAAATTAAAAGACAAACCAATAATAGAAGAAAAGCAAAACAGATTTATGGCAATAATACCTGCTCATAATGAAGCAACAGTAGTAGGGAACTTAATAGAAAGTTTAAAAAATCAAAACTATCCAAAAGAACTATATGATATATACGTTATAGCAGATAATTGTACAGACAATACAGCAGAAGTTGCAAAAAAAGCAGGAGCAATAGTATATGAAAGATTTGATGAAACCAAAAAAACAAAAGGATATGCATTACAATGGTTTTTAGATCAAAAAATAAAAGAAAATGCACCATATGATGCACTTTGCATTTTTGATGCTGATAACATTGCAGATGTAAACTTCATAAAAGCAATGAATAAAAAGCTATGTCAAGGTGAAAATGTAGTACAAGGTTACCGTGATATAAAAAATCCGACAGATAACTGGATAACAGCAGGGTATGCAATATTCTACTGGACAATGAACCGTTTTTATCATTTAGCAAGATATAACCTAGGGTTATCTCCACTTTTAAATGGTACAGGTTTCATGGTCAGATTTGACATTATAAAACCTACAGGTTGGGATACAAAAACACTAACAGAAGATATTGAATTTTCACTAAAAAATATTATAGAAGGAAGAAAACTAGGTTGGGCAACAGATGCAATAGTATATGATGAACAGCCAACAAGTTTTAAACAATCTTGGTCACAAAGAACAAGATGGACAGTAGGACATATTCAATGTATGAAAGAATATACAGGTCTTTTAACACTAGCAGTAAAAGAAAAGAAAACATTAATGAATTTTGATGGACTTTTATATATATTAGGAAGTATACCAATGTTTGTACTAACAGTAGTATTATTACTGCTAAACTTTATAATATTTGCAGCAAAAGGAATGACAACAGCAGAACTAGTAATAAATATACTAAGGTATTTAATACCAACATTTATATTCCCAATATTAACAGCAATATTAATAATGATATTAGATAAAAAGCCAATAAAACCAATGCTAAAAGGCTTACTATTCTACCCATTATTCTTAGGTTCGTGGCTATTAATAAACTTTAAGTGTCTATTTAAAAGAGAAACAAAATGGGAAAAAATTGAACACGTACGTGATATTAAAATAAATGAAGTAAATTAGAAAACTGGAAATAAACGGTCAGGGCAAATTTGGAAACAAAA
>CAMXOP010000076.1 GCA_947245665.1 uncultured Clostridiaceae bacterium | reverse complement strand
ATTTCAACAATAGATATTTCTAAGAAAGTGTGACATATGTTTGACAAACCTACATTAATAAAAATAGTAAAATACATATTTACTTGATTAATATTTTATAGTAATATAAAATTGTAATAATTAGAATGAGAGGAAAAAAAGGAAGATGAGAATAGGAATTGATATAGATGGAGTATTAACAAATATAGAAGAATTTGTAGCAGATTATGAAATAAAGTTTTGTTATGAAAATAATTTAAGTTACAGAGTAAATTTAAATGAATATGATGATGGAAAAGCTTTAGGAATATCAGCAGAAAATTGTGAAAAGTTTTGGAATAAATATTTAAAATATTATGCAACTGAATATAGAGCAAGAGATTTTGCATCACAAGTAATAAAAAAATTAAAAGATGAAGGACATGAAATATATATTATAACAGCAAGAAATGAATGGGGACTAACTGGTGAAGACTATGGAAGAATGAAAGAATTTGTAAAACAATGGCTAGAAAAAAATAATATATACTATGATAAAATAGTATATACAGAAGGAAGTAAATTACCATACTGTATTGGAAACTATATTGATATAATGATAGAAGATTGTGGAGATAATGTGAAAGATATATCAACTAAAATACCAGTATTATGCTATAATTGTAGTTATAATTTAGAGGTAAAAGGAAGAAATATAACAAGAGTTTATAGTTGGTATGATATATATAATAAAATAAAGCAAATGTGCAATTAACAGAACATTTGCTTTTATATAATTTTTTAAAATTATATTATCGTATTTTATTGCTTCTTAATTTTAGGTTTAGAAATAAGTGAGGCCAGATATCCAAAAAATACAGCAGCAGCAATACCACCACTTGCGGCTTTAACGCCACCTATAAATGCACCAAGTAATCCACTTTCTTTTACAGCGTCAATAGCACCTTTAGCAAGGTTAGCACCAAAACCAGTAAGAGGAACAGTAGCACCACAGCCCGCAAAATCAATAATATATTTATAAATACCAAGTCCACCTAGAATAGCACCAGCAGTAACAAATACTACTAAAATTCTAGCAGGAGTTAGTTTAGTTTTATCAATTAAAATTTGACCAACAATACAAATAGCACCACCAACAATGAAACATCGAAGTAATTGCATCCAGTCAATACTTTGTAAAAAATCCATAAAAATCCATTCCTTTCATTTCTTTCTATTATTTCCATTGGAGACATTTCTTATTGAAGTATAACATCCCTTTTGGAAACTTTCCATTAGAAAATGCCTCCAATGGGAAATCTAGTTTTCTATTGCTATGGCGTGGGCTATTCCGGGGAATGCTTTCACCTTGCTGACTACTTGTTGAATTTGTTAATGCACCTGTTGCAACTAGCAATACTTTATTTATTTTTTTCTCTTGTAATTGCTTATAAATATAACCAGAAAACACAGTTCCTATACATGCACAACCACTACCACCTGAATGAGTATCTTGTGTAGATTTATCAAATATTAAAACACCACAGTCATTATAATTTCCACTTATATTATAACCTTTTGTCTTACATAAATCTTTTACAATGTCTTTTCCTATATACCCTAAGTCACCAGTTAATATAACATCATAGTAACTAGGCTTTCTTCCAGTATCTTCAAAGTGTGTTATTAAGGTGTCAAAAGCTGCTGGCGCCATTGCTGCTCCGCATATTATTGGCATCTTTAATACCCATATCTACAATTTTACCAGGAGTAATGTGTGTTATAAATGGACCATTTCCATTTTTAGATAACACAGCAGCACCAGATCCTGTAACTGTCCATTGTGAAGTAGGTGGTCTTTGATTTCCAAGTTCTAGTGGAAATCTGAATTGCTTTTCAGCACTACAGAAGTGACTTGAAGTAGAACAAAGTACATTTTTAGCAGCACCTGATTCTATAAATACACTTCCTAAACACATACTTTCAACAAATGTTGAACATGCACCAAATACTCCAAAAAATGGAATGTTAATTTCACGAAGTCCAAAGCTTGAAGAAATACATTGGTTAAGTAAATCACCAGCAAAACAGAAATCTATATCAGAAGAAGGTATGTTAGATTTTGCAATTGCCATATTTACAGTTTCTTTTATAATTTTACTCTCAGCCTTTTCCCAAGTTTTTTCGCCCCAAAATTCATCATCTAAACATTTATCAAAATATTTAGCAAGAGGTCCTTGAGATTCCTTAGGTCCAACAATAGATGCAACTTCAGTTATTGTTGGTGGAGAGTCAAATTTAATTGTTTGTTTACCTAATTTATTCATTAAAAATCATTCCTTTCGTTTTAGAAGTTGGAAGTTGGAGGTTGGAAATATTGGGATTGTAGGGGGCAATTTTAATCGCCCACGTTGCAAAACCGTATTTATTTTAGTATAGGAAAAGTCAATTTTTTAGAATATATACCACATTGTAAGGGTCGCAATTTGGGCGACCTGATCTTCGAAGAAACAGCTAAAAATGATATTTATTTAAGCAAGTGTTTTGAGTGCAGGTAGCATACAACGCTACCTCTACAACTAGAAAACTAATTAATCATTATTAATCCGAATTTATTGAAAACTTCCAACTTCTAACTTCCAATCTCTAACTTCTACTACGCAAACAGCGTAGCAAGTATACCAATAATTACAGAAGCAGATATACCATATACAAGTACAGGACCTGCAACTGTAAACATTTTTCCACCTACACCCATAACATATCCTTCAGATTTGTATTCTATAGCAGGTGAAACAATTGAATTTGCAAAACCAGTTATTGGAACTAATGAACCAGCACCAGCAAATTTGCCAATTCTATTAAATAAATTTAAACCTGTTAAAAATGCAGCTATACCTATTAAAATTATAGCAACAACAGTATTAGAAGCTTGTCGTTCCATACCTTTATATTTACAAAAATCAAATATAATTTGTCCAATTGAACAAATTAAACCTCCAACCCAAAAAGCATTAAAACAATTTTTAAGTATTGGAGAGTTTGGTGATTTTTTATCCACATAATCACTATATTTTTGTGGATTCTCTAATGGATTTTCTCCCATAAATATCACATCCTTTCTCTAATCTCTATCTCTATCAATAGTAAAAGATAAATCTAAATCTACATAGTATTCAATAAGTTTCTTTCCACTTACTTTAGCACGTTGTTCTATTACTTTAACAGTAGTAATGTAATCTATAGTTTTAGAAGCTTCAGCTACAGTTTGTACAATAGCATCCTTCCATGAAACGGTTGAAGAACCAGTAACAATAATATGTTTTTCCATAACAATTAAACCTCCATTATATTTATTAACCATATATTTTCCTAAAATTTCTACTTTTATACAAATTTTATAAAAAACGCTATTGATTTTGTTGAAATATAATATTAAAATAAAGTACATAAGGAGGTAAAAAAATGCCAGCATGGGGAATGCATTTATTAATTGCAAAAAAAGTAAATGAAAAAATAAATATAAATGATTATAATAGTTTTTTAATAGGAAATATAATTACAGATGTAAATAATGGATATGTAATACCAAATGTGTCAAGAATAATATCACATAAAAATACTCATTATTATTCAGAAGAAAGATATACAGAAACAGGCAAAATAATTTATTATGATATAGGAAAATTTATAGAAGAAAATAAAAAAAATTTAAAAAATCCTATTGTATTAGGTTATATTACACATTTACTGACAGATTTATACTGGAATGATTTAACATATGATAAACATGGAATACGTAATGAAAAATCAGAACTAATTGGAGTTAAATTAAATAATGGACAAAATTTAATTGCAAACGGTGAAGAAAGAAGAAAAACTAAAACAAATGATTTTAAAATTTTTACTAATTACATATATATCAATAATCTTTTAGATATACCAAAATATTCAGAAGAAGTTTACGATATGGCAAAAGTAATAGATGCTATTGATGTAACAAAACAAGATATAAAAGAGACTATAAAATATCTAAATATAGCGAAAAAAGGCTTAAAAACATTAAAATTAAATTATAAAATTTTTACACAAGAACAAATGTTAAAAAATGTTGATATATGTGTAAACAAAATTGTTAAATATTTTAAAGAAAATAAATTATAAAAGGAGCAAATTATGAGATCAAAAGAAAAGAAAAATGGAAATATACTAATAAAAGTACTAGTAGTTGTAATATTTTTAATTTGTGTAGGAACTATAATAAATTTAGCACCAAATTATATACAAGATACATTAAAAGGAAAAATAAATGTTATAATTAATAACAGTAATGTAACAAAGAAATTAAAACATGATATAATAGTAGATGAAAATGAAGTAATATATATTTCATTTGAAGATATAGAAAACTTTTTTGATGGAGATATATATTATGATGATAAATATAATCAAATCATAACTACTTCAGATACTAAAATAGCTGCATTAGAGCTTGATAAAAAGGAAATGTATGTAAATAGTTCTAAAGTAAATATCTATGCCAGTATACAAAAAAAAGATGATACATTATATATACCATTTTCTGAAATGAAGAAGGTATATAATGTAGATATAAAATATTCAAAAGATAGTGAAATAGTAACAATAGATTCATTAAATAAAGAACAAAAAATGGGAAACAGTAGCAAAGACGCAAGTGTAAAATATAAACCTACAACTTTTTCAAAAAATATAGATAAAGTAAAAAAAGGAGAAAGTGTAGTAGTTATAAAAAAAGAAGATAATTGGTATAAAGTAAGGACAGAAAAACGGAAATATAGGATATTTAAAAGATATTGCTAATGTATATAATACTAGAGAAGATATAGAAGATGAAAAGCAAATAGAAGGTAAAGTAAGTTTAGTATGGGATTATTATACAAGTGTAGTGCCAACAAGAACTGAAAAGATAGAAGGAATTAATGTAATATCACCATCATTTGCATCAATAAAAAATCAAGGAGAATTACGAACAAAAATAGGAGAAGCAGGAAAAAACTATATAAAATGGGCAAAAGATAATGACTATAAAATATGGGCAATAGTATCTAATGACTCAGATAAAGCTACTACATCAGAAATATTAAATGACTATAAATTAAGAGAAAAATTAATAAATAATATAGTAAAATTGGCAAGTTCATATAATATAGATGGAATAAATATAGATTTTGAATATATGAAAGAATCAGATAAAGATGTATTTTCTAGGTTTATAATAGAACTACAACCACGATTAAAAGAATATGGAAAGGTTCTTAGTGTAGATGTTACAGCACCAGATGGAAGCCCAGACTGGTCACTATGTTATAACAGAAATAAAATTGCACAAGTAGCAGACTATATAATATTTATGGCATATGATCAATATGGTATATCTTCTACAAAAGAAGGAACAACAGCAGGAGCAGATTGGGTAGAAGTGAATATCAAAAAATTCTTAGGGCAAGAGGGAGTAAAAGAAGATAAATTAATATTAGGAATGCCATTTTATACACGTTTGTGGAGAGAAACAGGGGCAGGACCAAAAAGTGATGTAATACTTATGAAAAGCATAGAATCATATATACCAGAAGGGATTACAAAAACATGGGATAAAGATTTAAAACAATACTATGTAGAATATGAGAAAGATGGAACAAAATATAAAATGTGGTTAGAAGAAGAAAATTCTATAAAAGAAAAATTTAAATTAATGCATGAATATAATTTAGCAGGGGCAGCATATTGGCAAAAGGATTTTGAAAATCCAAATATTTGGAATGTTGTAAAAGAGGAAATTAATAAATAAGAATAAATAAAAGTCACTTACATATAATTTTGTAGGTGATTTTTATGTACATATATATAAAAGAATTAAAAAATGATGATGAACTAATAACAAATGCAAAAATACCCATATTTGCTAAAAACATAATTATTAAATTTAAAAAGATATTTAAAATAATAACTATAAAAAATATAGACAAATATCATAAATTATATATTATTCATAAAGAAAATAAATTGAAAAATATAGAAAAAATTATTAGAAAAAATCGTAGTTCTAAAATAATTCTTTCAAAAGAATTAAAAAAGTACGACAAACAATTAAATATAAAACAAGAAAATACAAAAATAAAGTATTTTATATTTCATATTTTAAAATATATTATGAAAAAAATAGAAATGGAAATAGAACTACAAAACCTTTACATATTAGCTAATGAATATAATAAAGAAAACATAGAAATAATCGAATTTTTAATGGATAAAGTAAAAACAGTAAATATAATAACAAGTAATATTAATAGATATAAAAACATAGAAGAAAGAGCATATGAACGTCAGGCAGCATTAATAACAATAAGTAATAATAAAAATAAAGCTCTAAAAAGAGCTAAATATATAATAAATTTAGACTTTGACAATGAAATATTAAGTCAATATAAAATAAATACAAATTCAATAATAATTAATTGTACTAACAAAAAGATAGATGTATTAAAATATTTCCAAGGGATTATAATAAATAACATAGAAATAACATTAAAACAAAGTGAAAAGCCAAAAGAGTTATATAAAGAATTTGATAACATAGATATATATGAAAGCTTTGAAAAAGAAGATATAAAATATATAGAAAATATAAGAAAAATAGAAGAAAACGAAGTAAAAATAATAAAACTGATAGGAAATAATGGAATTATAAATATAAAAGAAATATCAAATATACAAAAAAATATTGACAAATTATAAAAACTGGATTAATATAGTAAAGCAGTGAAAGAATAACACTAAATAAGGAGGAATGCTTTATGGAAGAAAAAGCAGTATTATTAACACAAGAAGGTTATGATAAACTAGAAAAAGAATTAGAATATTTAAGAACAGAAAAAAGAGCAGAAGTTGCAGAACGTATAAAAGTAGCTCTAGGTTTTGGGGACTTATCAGAAAATTCAGAATATGACGAAGCAAAAACAGCCCAAGCAGAAAATGAAGCAAAAATAGCAGACCTAGAAAATAAAATACGTTATGCACAAATAATAGATGAATCTGAAATAGATACAAAAACAGTACAAGTAGGAAATATTGTAAAAGTACTAGATATGGAATTTGATGAAGAAGAAACATATACAATAGTAGGTTCAACAGAAGTAGATTTAAGTCAAAATAGAATATCAAATGAATCACCAATAGGTGTAGCTTTATTAGGAGCAAAAAAAGGTGAAATAGTAGAAGTAAATGCACCAGCAGGAGTGCTTAAATATAAAGTTTTATCAATAACAAAATAAAAAAATGAGATTTTTGGGACGCACCCAAAAATCTCATTTCTTATATTGACTTTTGATAATCTTCTAAAAATGTTTGAATTTCATCATTTAAAATTTTATATTCAGTTTAATAAGTTAAAAGAAAAATTTTCAAGTCTGCAATTGTTCCAACTTGCAAAAAAGAATCACATAATTGAAATAATATTAATACAAGTGAACCTATAGAAAATGAATTACTTAAAGCTTTAACTTCTATATTTTTAGGCTACTATCTAAAGCAAGCCTAATCATATTATTAAGTCCACTTTGTCTTTCTTCGGTAGTTGCAACCTTATCAATATATTTTGAGTCAACAACACTCATTATACAACTAGCTTTTTTATTTAACAATTTAGCAGTATAGAATAGAGCAAAAGCTTCCATTTCAGCAGAAATTGGATTGAAATTTTTAGGAATTCTATCTAAAAACTTATTAACATCAGTCATATAAATATCAAAACAATCTGTGCAAACAGTATTACCAACATATAAATTAAAATTATTATCATTTGCAGTTTCCTTAATAATATCGTTGATATCAGCATTAGAAGAAACGATATGGCAATCTTCATTATTCATTGTTAAAGCATAATTTCCTTCTGTGTAGCAATTTTCAGAAAGAACAATATCAAATAAATTTAAATCTTTAGAATATGCTCCACAAGATCCAATTCTTATAATAGTATCAACATCATAAAAATTATAAAGTTCATATGAATAAATACCCATACTAGGCATTCCCATACCAGAAGCCATAACAGTTATTCTTTTATCTTTATAATTACCAGTATATGCATACATACCTCTTACAGAATTAACTAAAATGTAATCATCTAAAAAATTTTCAGCAATATATTTGGCACGTAATGGGTCCCCTGGCATAATAACGATATTTGCTATATCACCTTTCTTTGCTTCATTATGTGGTGTCATAAAAAATCCTCCTTTAT
>CAMXOP010000075.1 GCA_947245665.1 uncultured Clostridiaceae bacterium | reverse complement strand
CAAGTTATCAATCGGAAGGAAATCCGATTTACACAACTTTTACGATAGGCTCAATTTATTAAAAGAAAAGAGGGACAACCTATAATAATTAGGTTGTCCTCTTTGTGGTTCTTCTGCTACTTAGCACAGTCAGCGTCATCGGAGCCTTCTGTATAATACTTATCATGCTCTTCAATCAATTTGTGAAATAAAGCCAAATCTTCCTTTGTCATAGTAGGCTTCTTTCTTTTGTTATCCTTGCTTTTTTTACCAGTTTTTTTTCTCATAAGAACCCTCCATTAGCTTAAACAACATGTAATATAGTATAATTATACCATAACTTGACATAAAAAACAATAAAAATCTCTTGTTTTTAATAAAAAAATACTGTATAATAAATAAAGGTTTTAAGGAGGAAATTGAATGCAAAAGATAAGTAAAATAATAGGTAAAATAGTACCAATAATAATTATTTTAACATTGATGTTTATAGGATACAAAATATATAGTACAAATAACTATAATGAATATATAAGAGCAGAATTTAATAGTGGAATATCTAAATTTATAAGAGACGACAGTGTAAAATATTCTAAAATGAATAGTTATAAAATAGAAAATACAGATTATAATGACGCAATGTTCTTTAAAACGGTACCAGTTACACCAAATACAGCATACAAAGTAAGTTGTATGATAAAAACAGAAAATGTAATAAATGAAAATGAGAATACAGATGCAGGAGCACATATATGTATAAATGAAACAGTAGAAAAATCAGATAATGTAATAGGAACAGAAGATTGGAAAAAAGTAGAATTTATATTCAATTCAAAAAATAGAACAGAAGTACAAGTAGGTTTTAGACTTGGAGGGAACTATGATAACTCAAAAGGAACAGCATGGTTTTCTGACATAAAAATAGAAGCAGGAGTAGCAGATATATCAAATAATTGGAAATTTCTATGTTTAATATTTGATAAAACAAATGTAAATTTAGAAATAAATGGAGAAAATAAAAATTTCAATTTATCCTTAACAAAGTCAGATATATATGACATGAAATTATGTATAAATAGGTTTAAAAATTCTATAGAAGAAATGTCAAAAGGAAAAATAAAAGCAGATTGTGAAATAATAGAAATAGAAGCACCAATAACATCAATGTCACATGATGAAGAAAATGGATATTTTGTTTCGCCATATGATGTAAGAGAAGTATTAGATAAATACATTACCTCAGGGAAATATGATCATATATTTATAGCATTTAGAACAGGAGATATAAATGCAAAAAGCGAAATACCAGTAAATGACTGGATAGGTCTTGGAAGTATGGAATATAGAAACATAGGATTTTCAAATGTAAGGCTTCCAAACAGTAATGTAAATTATATATATAAATATGATGAAAGAATTAATACATTTCCAGAAGAAGTATATATACACGAATTTTTGCACACATTAGAAAGAAATGCAGAAGAATATAGTTATGAAAGACCTGAACTACATTCATACGAAAGTTATGGATATAAAAGTCAAAGTAAAATAGGACTAAAACAATGGTATACAGACTACATGAATAAAGAAATAAAAACATCTACAAAAGGATATATAGGTTTACCAGAAGAAATATTCACAAAAAAACCAGCGAAAACAAGTAACTTCAAATATTCAAGAGAGTTAGGTTATTTTAATGAGCCACAAAATATAATAGAAGAATTAAATGGAATATTTAAAAAGATAGTAAATTTATTTAATACAATTAGTAATGGAACACGGAAATCAGATATCAGAAATTAACAGTTAAAAATAGAAATAATACAGGTATAGGGCCTGATATCTAAAATAAATACTTATGAAAATTTACAGAAATAAGTGCGAATATATTAAGAAATTAAAAATATACAATAAGATATAAAAAAAGAAAAGGAGAAATAATGAAAGTATCAGAATTCAATTATGAACTACCAGAAGAACTAATAGCACAAATACCATTAGAAAAAAGAGATGAATCAAGATTAATGGTACTAAACAGAAAAATACAAACAATAGAACATAAAACATTTAAAAATATAATAGACTATTTAGAACCAGGAGACTGCCTAGTACGAAACAACACAAAAGTAATACCAGCAAGAATATATGGAAAAAAAGAAACAGGAGCAAATGTAGAATTTCTATTATTAAATAACATAGAAGGAGATATTTGGGAAAGTATAGTAAGACCAGGAAACAAACTTCATATAGGAACAAAAGTAATATTCGGAGAAGGTCTGCTAGAAGCAGAAATACTAGATATAATGCCAGGAGGAACAAGAAAAGTACAATTTCATTATCAAGGAATATTTAATGAAATACTAGATAAAATAGGATTAATGCCATTACCGCCATATATACATGAAGAATTAAAAGAAAAAGAAAGATATCAAACAGTATATGCAAAATATAATGGCTCAGCAGCAGCACCAACAGCAGGGTTACACTTCACACCAGAACTATTAAAGCAAATAGAAGAAAAAGGAATAAATATAGCCAATGTAACACTGCATGTAGGAATAGGAACATTTAGGCCAGTAAAAGAAGAAGAAGTACAAAAACACGAAATGCATTCAGAACATTACTGCATAAAACCAGAAGATGTAGAAATAATAAACAACGCAAAGAAAAATGGACATAGAGTAATAGCGGTAGGAACAACAACATGTCGAGTATTAGAAACAGTAGCAAATAAAGAAGGAATATTAAAAGAAGAAGAAGGAGACACACAAATATTTATATATCCAGGTTATAAATTCAAATGTATAGATGGGCTAATAACAAACTTCCACTTACCACAATCAACATTACTAATGTTAGTATCAGCATTAGCAGGAAAAGAATATACAATGGAAGCATATAAAGAAGCTGTAAAACAAAAATATAGATTTTTTAGCTTTGGGGATGCAATGTTTATTAACTAAAAGGGACGACCTTTTTTCGAAAATTTTTACAAAAAGGGACACCCCTTCTTAAAAATATAGGGATAAATTAAAAATGAGAGCTAATTAAATAGGGGCAATTATAAAAAAGAAAGGAAGATGTAATATGCCTAGATTAGCTAGAAATGAATTACAAGGCAAACAATTTATTCATGTAATGGTACAAGGAATAAACAAAGAAAAAATATTCTTAATGGAAAGGGAAAAACTAGAATATATAAAACTATTATATAAATATAAAGATGATTATAATATAAATATTATAGCATATTGCGTAATGAATAATCATGTACATATACTAATTAATACAGAAAATATCAATAATCTTACAAAATATATGCATAAAATAAATACATCATATGGAATTTACTTTAATAAAAACAGAAATAGAGTAGGATATGTATATAGAGATAGATTTAAAACTCAGGTAATAAATAATGAAAAACATTTAAATAACTGTATTATATATATTCATAACAATCCAGTGAAGGCAAATATATGCAAGTATGCTAATGAATATAGATTTTCTTCATATAAAAGTTTTTTATATAAAAGAAATGAAAATTTAATGATAAAAATTTTTGGAGACAAAAATACATATATAAATTCAAACAAAGAACAGAATTTGATTGATATGAATTTTATAGAGGATGAAACTGATAATGATATAAACATTAAAAATACAATAAATGAATATTTTATAGAAAATAAAACTAATTATTTAGAAATAAAAATAGATACTAATTTATTAGAAAAAATAACAAAGAAACTTAAAAATACATATAATTTATCTAATATAAAAATATCAAAATATTTAAATATTAGTAAATATAAAATAGATAAAATAATAAATAACAAAAATTAAAGGAGTGTCCCTTTTAGCAAATTTTTTCGAAAAAGGGGCGTCCCTTTTAGAAGGAGAAAATGAATGAAACAAGCAATTACATATGAATTATTACATGAATGTAAACAAACAGGTGCCAGGAGAGGAGTTATTCATACTCCTCATGGAGATATTCAAACACCTATTTTTATGCCAGTGGGTACACAGGCAACTGTTAAATCTTTAACACCAGAAGAATTAAAAGATGAAGTTGAAGCTCAAATTATTTTGTCTAATACTTATCATTTATATTTAAGACCTGGTAGTAAAATTGTTAGGGAAGCTGGGGGACTTCACAATTTTATGAAGTGGGATAGACCTATTCTTACTGATAGTGGTGGTTTCCAAGTTTTTAGTTTGGGAGATTTACGTACTATTTCTGAAGAAGGTGTTACTTTTAAGTCTCATTTAGATGGAAGCAAGCATGTTTTTACTCCTGAAAGTGTAATGGAAATAGAGGAAGATTTGGGGGCTGATATTATAATGGCTTTTGATGAGTGTTGCCCTTATCCTTCTACTTATGAGTATACTAAAAATTCTATGGAGAGAACTACTAGGTGGGCTAAACGTTGCAAGGAGGCTCATACTACTATAGATAAACAAGGTTTATTTGGAATTATTCAAGGTGGTTTTTATAAAGATTTAAGAGAGCAAAGTGCAAAAGATTTAATAGAACTTGATTTACCAGGTTATGCTATAGGAGGAATTAGTGTTGGTGAACCTAAAGACGAATTTTTAGATATATTGAAATACACTACTCCACTTATGCCTAAGGACAAGCCTAGATATTTGATGGGGGTAGGAACACCAGACTATTTAATAGAAGCAGCAAAAGCAGGAATTGATATGTGTGATTGTGTTCTTCCAACAAGAATTGCAAGAAATGGAACAGCTATGACATCAAAAGGTAAACTAGTAGTAAGAAATGCAACTTATGAAAGGGATTGGACCCCATTAGATGATGAATGTGATTGTTATGCTTGTAAAAATTATACAAGGGCATATATAAGACATTTGATAAAAGCTAATGAAATTTTAGGAATACGTTTATTATCAATACATAACTTAAGATTCTTGACGAAATTGATGGAAAGAGTTAGAATAGAGATAGAGAATGATAATTTAGCGACATTTGCTAATGAATTTTATAAGAAGTATTATGGGGAATAATAAAACATAAGAGGAGGATGTTATGGAGATAATTGGAACCAACATTTCAGAAAAAGAAAGAAAAAATAAAAAGTTAATGAAAATAATTATAATAATAATTGTTTTGTTATTAGTTGTTAGTATAGCATTATTTGCTACAATTTATTATTTACAATCAAAACAGTTTAAGTTTAAAATAAATGAAAAAAGTGTATCTATTGCTTCAATGGCAAATGATTTGTTTATATTTGAAAATGATAAAGTATATGTTTCATTAAGAGATATATCAGATTTAATACAATATAAATATTATAATGGTGGATATAAGCAATATACAGAAGATGTAACTAAATGCTATTTACAAAATGAAAATGAGGTTACTACTTTTGAAAAAGATTCAAAAACTATTTATAAAACACCAACAGATGAAGTAGATTATACTTATTTTACACTAGATGAGCCAATAAAAAGAATAAATGGAAAATTATATATTACGACAAAAGGTTTATGTACAGCATGTAATTTACAAATTAATTATAATAAAGAAGCTAATAAAATTACAATATATACATTACCTTATCTAGTAAGTGCATATAGTTCTAAGTATTCAAATGCAGCTCTTGAAGGAAATTTTAACAATCAAAAAGCTTTGCTATATGGACTATTAGTGGTACAGAATGCAAGTAATACACAAAAAATTTCAGCAAGTGAATTAAGGTATGGAATCCATGATTTAAACAATAAAGAGATAGTAGGAATGAAATATACAAATATAGAATTTATAGAAGGAACACAGGAATTTATTGTAACAACTGAAGAAAAGAAGGTAGGAATAATAACATCTACTGGAGAGACAAAAGTAAATCCACAATACGATTCTTTAAAACAAATAGATAAAGATTTAAACTTATATATGGCAACTACAAATGGAAAAAGTGGTGTAATAGAAAGAAATGGAAAGATACTAATTTATTTAGAATATGAACAAATAGGAATAGATACAGCACAATTTCCAACAAATGATATAAAAAATAAATATATATTATTTGATAACGCAATTCCAGTAAAGCAAAATGAAAAATGGGGGCTATATGATATAAGAGGTAACTTAATATTGCCAGTAGAATATGTAAGTTTAGGCTGTATATCAAAAACAAGTTCAGGTAAAACTTTAAATAATATATTAATAATACCAGAAATAAAAGGAATAGTAGTATCTAAGCAATTTGAAATAGATTCAAAGAAAACAGATTATTATGGAATAGTTAATTCAAAAGGTAAAGAATTGGTACCAATTGCATTAGATACCGTATATTCGATAACAGTTTCTGGTAAAGAAGAATATACAATGATAAACCAAGGAAATTCAATAGATGTAATAGAATATATAAGAGAATATGTTAATACAGAAGATACTACAACTAATACAATAACAAACGAAACAGATAATACACAATCAAATAATATAGAGTAAAAACTATATGGGCACAGGGTACTGTGCCTTTTTGCTGTATTCATAATAAGTAGTAGGAAATTACATAAGAAGAATAACAAGTTTAATTTGTTATTAAAGGAATACGGGACATTCTAACACTAATAAACTTTATTAAGAAAAACTTTGAAAGGGGAAAGTTATGAAAGTAGTAAAGATAAGAAAAAAAGATATATTAAGGTTTGTTATGATATCAGTATTTATTATTATTATATCAACAATAACGAGATCATTTGGAATGCAACATTACTATAATGTAGACTTTACAACTGGTATTGTAACTGCTTCTACACTAAATGTAAGAAGTGGACCAGGAACAAATTACCCTGTAGTAGCACAAGTAAAGAAGAACGAATATATACGTGTATTTGCAGGTGTAGGAAATTGGTATGTAGTGCAAGTAGAAGGTGATTATATAGGTGCAGTTAGCAAACAATATGTAAAGGGAATTTACCCAAATACAGGAGGAAATACTGGAGCAGGAGGCTCTACAGAACCTACTATTAATTTAACATCAGATGAACAAGAAGTATTTAATTTAATAAATAAACAAAGAACAAATAAAGGGTTATCACCATTAAAAATAGATTCAGAAGTACAAAATGTAGCAAGAGTAAAAGCACAAGATATGGTAAACAATAACTATTTTTCGCACAATTCACCAACATATGGTTCACCATTTGATATGCTAAAAAGTTTTAAGGTATCATATAAAACAGCAGGAGAAAATATAGCAGGGAATTCAAGCAATGTAGCAGCAGTTAATGCATGGATGAACTCATCAGGCCATAAAGCAAATATTCTAAATAGTAATTTTAATTATACTGGTGTAGGTGTAGTAAATGGGTCGAAATACGGTAAAATATATGTTCAAATGTTTATAGGAAAGTAAACTAGTACTTGAAAAGTAAAATTTATTATGATACGATAAATAAAAAAGGAAACAAAAAATGAAATATATATTAAAAATAAAAGATATAGATATACCACTTTCTATAAAAAATTATAAAACATCTAAAAGTTTAAAAATTTACTTTAAAGAAGATATTTTAACAATTACAAAATCACCATATATACCTAAAGTAGAAGTGGATAAATTAATTAAATTAAATGAACAAAAAATTTATGAAGAATATAAAAGGATATTAGAGGAGAAAAAATATACAAAAGGAATATGGGAAACAGACAAAAATGTTTTTTATAGTGGAGAAGAATATATAATAAATGTTTCATATCATAGTGAAGATATAGTAAGAGTAAAAATAGAAAAAGAAACAAAAAAGTTTTGCATATACTTACCAAAACAAATACAAAAAGAAGATGAACAAGAATATATAAAAAAAGCAGTAAGAATGTTGTTTAAAAATAATACAGAAGCAGTTTTATACGAAATGCTACCATATTGGAGTAAGAAAACAAACATATCATATAATAGTGTAAAAGTAAGAGATGCAAAAACAAAATATGGAAGTTGTATTCCAACAAAAAAAGCGTTGAACTTTAGTAGTAGACTAGTAATGTTACCAAAACAAGCAATTGACGCAGTGATAGTACATGAACTATGCCATATAGTACACCCAAACCATAGTAAACAATTTTATAAATTAGTAGAAAGCCATATTCCAAATTATAAAGAAATTGATAAATATTTAAAGAACAATAGAAACATAATTACAATATAAAACATGTAAAAATAACGATTGACTCTTACATCAATCGTTATTTTTTTATATTAAAATAGCTCATATTAAAAAGCCAAGATGACCTCATAATTAATATTATATAGATTATAATAAAAAATTATGTCCAATACAGTACTATAATT
>CAMXOP010000074.1 GCA_947245665.1 uncultured Clostridiaceae bacterium | reverse complement strand
GCCCTTTTGTTTCCAAATTTGCCTTGACCTTTTATTTTCAACCTAGTGTTTGTTTTAAACATATGTTACAGAAACATTACAAAAACATTATTTTTCCATGACACTTCCATGAATTTATTGTTTTACCTAGCTATTTGTAGTAAAATGAAATAAGTAATAGTATTTTGTCAAATTATAAGGAGGAACATAGATATGGCAATGAATCCAATGCAAAGAAAAGCTAATAATTATTTATTAATAGGGGTATTAGTAACTTTATTAATAACAGGAAGTATAATTGCAATATTATTTATGCAATTAAGTAAATTAAATAAACAAATAAAAAGTCAAGAAGCAAAAATGAAAAGTGTGTATATAGTTTCAAAAGATATGAATTCAGGAGAAGAAGTATCTTTATCAAACTTAAAACAAGTATCTGTTACATCAGATGTTATTCCAAGTAATATAGCAAATGTAAGTGATTTAACAGAAAACACAGTTGCTAAAATAGATTTAAAAGCAGGAACTGTACTTACTGCAAATATGCTAAGTGAAAAAGATGAAGAAACTACAGCAGACTTAAGAGTTCAAGAATATAATATGGTGGAACTTCCAACACAAATAAAATCTGGAGACTATATAGATATTCGTTTGAGATTGCCAAATGGTACAGACTATATAGTAGTATCAAAGAAAAAAGTAGAAATACCAACAATAGATGGCGTAGAATCAGCTAATACTATAAAAGTAAATGTTGCAGAACAAGAAATATTATTAATGAGTAATGCAATAGTAGAAGCATATTGGATGGCAGGGTCAAAATTATATGTAACAACATATACAGAACCAGGAATGCAAGATGGTGCAACACCTACATATTTACCAAGTGATAGAGTTGTAGAACTTATGAATGCTGACCCAAACATTGTAGCAATAGCTAAAAATGAACTTTTCACAAGATATAATTCTACAGCAAGTACTATCAGAGGAAATATAGTAAATTCTCTAAATCAATATGGAGAAGATGGACAAGAAAATGTTGAAGCAGGAGTACAAGAAGAAATTACAAAAGCAAGAGAACAAAGACAAACATATTTAGAAGCTTTAGGATTTGCAGATTAGAACATAAATAAAAATGATACTTAATGTGATGGAGGAAATAAATGAGAAAAATAGCGTTTATAGGAGCATATGATAAAACAGATTTTATATTATACATAGCTAAAATTTTAGTCCAAATGGGTCAAAAAGTTTTAGTAGTAGATGGAACAATTACACAAAAAGCAAGGTATATTGTTCCTACAATAGAAGCTTCTAAAACATATATAACTCAGTTTGAAGGAATAGATGTTGCAGTAGGACTAAAAAGTTTAGAAAATATAAAATTATATCTTGGTTTACCAGAAACAAATGAACTTCCATATGATATTGTATTAATAGATACAGATTCAATAGGAGGAGTAATGAGTTATAAAATAGAAGACTCAGAAAAAATATATTTTGCGACATCATTTGATATGTATTCTATAAAAAGGGGAATAGAATCTATAAGTGGTATTCAAACACAAGTATATGTAACAAAAGTATTATTTTCAAGAGATGCTAGCAAACAAGAAAATGAATATTTAAACTATTTAACTTCAGAAAGTAATATAAAATGGAATGAAGAAATAATATATTTTCCATTTGAATTAGGAGATCAAACAGTTATATACAAAAATCAAAGAGTATCTAAAATAAAGATTAAAGGCTTAACAAACCAATATAAAGAAGGGTTATTATATATAACAAGTCAAATAATGGGTGAAGAAAATTACCCAATGATTAGAAAAGTATTTAAGAAGATAGAAAAAGGAGTATAAAATGGCAATAATTGCATTTTGGAGTGATGAAAAGAAAGAAACAGGTCAAACACTATCAATGGTAGCCTTATCAACATATATGGCAATAGAACATAATTATAGAATACTAAATGTTAGTACAAATTTTAAGGATACAACATTAGAAGATTGCTATTGGAATACTAATAAAGAATCTATGTTTATGAAAAAAATTAACAATGAAAAAAATAATATAGTGGGACTAGAAGCTGGAATTGAAGGATTAGTAAAAATAATAAAAAGTAATAAAACAACACCTAATATTGTATCTAACTATAGTAAAGTAGTATTTAATGATAGGTTAGACATTTTATGTGCTCCAAAAACAAACACATATAGTGAATTTTTAGAAATTGCAAAAATGTATCCAGAAATATTAAATATATCAAATAGAAGCTATGATTTAGTATTTGTAGACATATCTAAAAAAATGGACCAAGAAGAAGTAGATAGAATATTAGAAATAGCAGATGCAATAGTAGTAAATATAACACAAAGACTACATATAATAGATAAATTTTATATGTTAAGAGAAGAAAATAAATTCTTTAAAAATAATAATATTCTATTAAATATAGGAAGATATGATAAATTTTCAAAATATAATGTAAAAAACATTTCAAGATATTTAAGAATGAAAAAAGATGTTATAGCAGTTCCATATAACACACTATTTTTTGAAAGTTGTTCAGAAGGAAAAGTTGCAGAATTTTTCCTAAAACTAAGAAATGTAGATACAGGAGATAGAAACCAGACATTCATACAAGAAATTTCAAGAATGTCAAAAGAACTAATATATAAACTACAAGAATTACAAATAAAGATGTAATTAAACAGGAGAACACTATAGCCATTTGAACACTAATTCATAAGGATAGAGAACATTCTTCCTGCCTTAGTAGTAGTGACAAAGAGGTAGCAAGTAGTCCCCTGGCATATAAAGAAAAAGAAAGGAGCCTTTTGAAATGAATCTATTTAATATCATTATGATAATAGCAATCCTTGTAATAGCAGCATTTTTAATAGCTCGTAATTTAAAGAAAAAGCAAGACGAAAAAGTAGAAACTGAGATACAAGTAGATGACAAAACATATACATTAGAAAAAATGACAGCATTTGTTAAAAAGAGACTAGATGAAATTACAAAAATAAATTTATATGATATAGGGCTTTCAGAAGAAGAATTAAAAAGAAGAAAAAGTAAAAAGTATGAATTAAAGAAGGCTCTAAAAGGCTGTACATATGGAGATGTAAATGATAAAAAATATGTTAAAGAATTAATATATGACTTACTTGCAAAAGAATATGGAGTTACAGAAATAAA
Organism: uncultured Clostridiaceae bacterium; assembly: GCA_947245665.1. GTDB lineage: Bacteria > Bacillota > Clostridia > TANB77 > CAG-508 > UMGS1663. The sequence continues at coordinate 5,144 of CAMXOP010000074.1, read as the reverse complement.
TGTATCAAAAGCAATTCCTTTTGATATACCATCACTATTAACTGCACAAGATAAATTTGACATCATATTATATATGTATAAACAAGAATTTGGATATGAAGCATTAACAGAAATTATGAAAAAATATGATTTGGCAAAATTAAAATATGTAGCAGGAGAGGCAAAACCTTCTTATGTAATAACAGAAGAAGAAATTTCAGATATATTTGAAAAAGAAAATTTTGTACTATCATTCCAAGATAAATTAAATGTAGTAGTACAAAGAATATATCAACACTACAAAGGATATAGTACAATAGATGAAATAAGAGATATGAATATAGATGGTATATCAGGTGGTGTATCAGGACTTCCAGAAAGCTTTTTAAGTCAAGTAGTACAAGCAGATAGTGATTATTTAGGACAAGTATTAGAGCATAAAGTTCCTAGAGCCTGTGACAGTATTTGGATAATGTTTCAAGGTAAATCAATACGTTTAGCATTCCTTTCATTTGGGACAGAAGCAGAACTAAAAAGAGTATGCCAAAACATATACAAATATAACAACCCAGGGCAATTATCAGACACAAATGGTTATAAAATAAATGAAATGAAAGATGGTTCTCGTGTTGTTGTAGTAAGACCAAGTATGTCTGAAACATGGGCGTTCTTTGTAAGAAAATTTGACGTAAAACGTTCAACATTAGAACAATGGTTTAAAAATGAGCCAGGAGCAGATGAATCAATAGAATTATTAAAATACTTAGTAAAAGGTGCAAGAATTACATCAATTACTGGTGAGCAAGGTTGTGGTAAAACAACATTACTAATGGGAATGATAGAAAATATATATGAAACCATGAACCTTCGTATTACAGAAACAGCATTTGAATTACACTTAAGAAGAATATATCCAACAAGAAACATACTATCAATGCGTGAAACAGAAACAATATCAGGACAAGACTGTTTGGACGTTCAAAAGAAAACAGATGGTTCTGTTAATATAATTGGAGAGGTTGCAACAGATCCCGTAGCATCTTGGATGATTCAGTCAGCACAGGTTGCATCTAAATTCACACTATTCACACACCACGCAAAAACATTTCCAGACTTAGTAACAGCACTACGTAACTCAATGTTAAGAGCTGGAGTATTTAAAGATGAAAGAACAGCAGAAGAACAAGTAGTATCAGTATTAAACTTTGATATACACTTAGCAAAAAACTTTAGAGGAAAAAGATATGTAGAAAGAGTTACAGAATGTATACCAGTAGAAGACAAAAATGAATATACATTTGATCATAGAAAAGAAAAAACACTAGAAGGAAAACTAGATAAATTCATGGATAATGCTACATATTACTTCACAAAATCAACAAATAGAGAACTATACAAACATGTAAACATATTAGAATACCATGATGGAGAATATATATTAACAAATAAAATATCAGATACAAATATAAAAGAAATGTTAAATAATATGGACGAAACAGATGCAGAAGAATTTACAAAATTCATACAAAAACATTGGAACACAAAAATTAATAAATACATGGAAGAGGAACAAGGAAAAGTAAAACAAGAGCCAAAAAAACGTGGAAGAAAAGCAAAAATATAGAGTAGCAAACAATTATAATTGTAAGAGCGAGCATTGGTTGAATGTAAAAACAGAAATATTATAAAAATATTTATAGAATATTCGTAAGGACGTAAATTGCACGCTCAACAAATAAAAACATAATTTGATAGAATAAGAGGTGAAAAAGTAAAATGAATAATGATATGCTAAAATACTTGCTATATGGGGTTGCGGGACTATTTGCAGTAATAATTGCAACATATGTAATACTTCAAAAAAACAATAAAGAAAAAAAATACATAAATAGCCTACAACAAGGAACAAAAAAATCCAAATTTTCAACAGAAGTAATATATCAAAAACTATATTTATTTTACCTAAAAACACCTTTTTTAAAAAGATATATATTAAAATTAAGAAGAAGACTAGAAATAGTAAATATAGATGACGAATATCTAACAAGACTTGAAGCAGCCAAAATATTGACAAGAGCATTTCTAATAATAATACCAATAACAATAGCAATAATAGTATTAACATATAAAAATGCATTATTAATGTCAATGCTACTAATTTTTGAAGTATTTTTATTAGATACATTTATAGATGGAATGGTAGATAAAATAGATAATAATTTGTTAAAACAACAAATAAACTTCTTTTCAGAAATAAGACATGCATATCATGAATTTAACATGGTAGAAGAAGCAATTTATCAAACTGCCCAAGATGACGAAAATCCAGAAATGTCAAGACAAGCAGAGAAAATATATGAAGTATTAATATCAGATGACCCAGAATCTGAATTAGAAAAATACTATGATGTAGCACCAAATAGCTACTTAAAAGAATTTGCAGGAGTATCATACCTAACAAAAGAATTTGGTGATAGAAAAGTAGATGGAGCATCACTATACCTTAAAAACTTAAATAATATAACGCAAGAAATGCAATTAGAAATACTAAAAAGAGATAAACTAGACTATGTATTTCAAAGTTTATCAGTAATTGCAATAGTACCAATGTTATGTTTAGAACCAATAAAAAATTGGGCAATATCACAATTTAGTTTTGTTGAATCATTTTATAATGGAAAAAATGGAATGTTAGTTCAAATACTAATACTAATTGCAACATTTGTATGTTATATATTAACAAGAAAACTAAAAGACAATGGATCTACAGCAATGAACACAAAAAATACTGAAAATCCATGGCAAGAAAAACTATATAGAATAAAATCTATTAAAAAAATAATAGACATGTTTATACCAAAAGAAGGAACAAAAGAAAGTAGAAAACTAAAAACTCTTATGAAAGATGCAGCAAGTAAAGACAAAATAGAGTGGATATATATAAATAGAATTATGCTTTGTATTGTAGCATTTATAGTATCAGTATTCATATTTGGACAATTACATACAATAACAATTAATAATGTATATGAAGACCCAACAACAACCTATGATATAATAGGTGAAATGTCAGAAAAAGACCGAAAAAAGGGCATGGAAATAACAAAATCAGATAATGAATATATAAAATATTTTAAAGATAAAAAAGACTTAAAAGTAACAGATATTACTAAAGTAATGACACAAGGAAAAGTAAATAAAGACTATGTTGATAGCACAGATGGAGACAGGAAAGTAGCAGCAGAAAGAATAATAGACAAAATAGCAATAGTAAATAGTGAATATTTAGGTTGGACAGAAGTTTTAGGAGCAATGGTAATGGCTATGATTGCATACATGGCACCAGTATGGATGTTAAGGTTCCAAGTAAGAATGAGAACACTTGAAATGGAAGATGAAGTAATGCAATTCCAAACAATTATACTAATGCTTATGAGAATTGAAAGAGTAAATGTTGAAATAATACTAGAATGGTTAGAAAGATATGCAAACATATTCAAAGATCCATTAAGTAAATGTATAAATAACTATGAGGCAGGACCTTGGGAAGCATTAGAAGCAATGAAAGAAGATGTTACATATCAAGAATTTATTCGAATAATAGAAAGTATGCAAGCAGCAGTAGAAAAAATACCTATACAAGATGCATTTGATGAACTAGATACAGAAAGAGACTATTATCAAGCAAAAAGAAAAGAATCAAATGAAAGACTAATATCTAAAAAAGGAATGATAGGAAAAGCAATAGGATTCACACCAATGATATTGCTATTTGTAGGATACCTAATAGTACCACTAGTATTCATAGGACTAACAAGTATGACAACATCATTTAGTAGTATGACATCAAGTTAAAAAATAAAATATTAAATTACGTCCTTCGTTCAAAAAAACTGCCAAAATAATGTGACTTCCGAAAGGAGAAATAAGATGGAAAATGCATCAAAAGCACTAATAATAGCTGGAGGTGTACTAATAGCACTAATAGTAATATCATTATTAGTAATGTTTTTTGGAAATATAAAACATCTAATGAATATAGAACATAAAGTAGATGTATCAGATCAAGTAACAGAATTTAATAAACAATATGATGTATATTATAGAGACAATTTATATGGAAGTGATATATTGTCTTTAGCAAATAAAATATACGACTATAATAAAAGAGAACATGAAGAAGAAGCATATGCTAAATTAGATATGGAAGTAACATTTAAATCAAAAATAATAGCATATAATTCAGAAGTTATAATAGAAACTAAGCAAATATATAATTCAAATACAATAAAGAAAAAAATAGAATATATAGACAGTAATATACAAAAATATGGAAAGCAAAAAGTATCAGGCAAAACAATAGAAGCGCTATCAGGACTTAGAACAAATGAATTAGAAGAACTATTAGGAACAGAAAATATAACAGAAGTACAAACAAAAATAAATTATTACTTAGGGTATAAATCAGCACTAACTACACTAAAAGCAAAAACATTTAAAAAAGAAAAATTTGAATATGATGATACCAATGGAAGAATAACAAAAATGGTATTTAAAGAAAATTAAAATATCAGAATAACAAAGGAGGAACAAAATGGAAAATGCATCAAAAGCACTAATAATGGCAGCAAGTGTATTATTAGGAATAATGATTATATCTGTTGGTGTAGCACTATTTAATTCCTTCGGAGGATTTAGCCGAGATATAACAAGTGAAATAGAAAGAAGACAAATAGAAGAATTCAATACACAATTCTTAAAATATTATGGGGAAACGACAGAATATAACGAAGAAAAAAACAGATATGAAAAGCAAAAAATAAAAGTTACAACACATGATATTGTAACACTTGCAAATTTAGCTAAAAAAAATAATACAGAAAATCAAATAGAAACACAAAATGGAAAAAATCAGAATTCATCATATATACAAATAGAACTAATAAAAAAGTACAAAAACTAAATGAAGAGGAATTATCAAATTTTATAAAAGAAAACAATATGAAAAACAATGACTTAGAAACTAGATATTATTATATTAGTAATATAGAAATAAACAAAACAACTAGAAAAGTAATATATATACAATTTGACGAATTAAAATAATAATAAAAAAATAAACAAAAAAATACAAAAAAGTAATAATTTACATTTGCATAAAATAG
>CAMXOP010000073.1 GCA_947245665.1 uncultured Clostridiaceae bacterium | reverse complement strand
CCGGTGGGGACCGCTTAGAGTAAGTAAAATAGTGAGTGGAATGAAATGGAACTCAATATTTGTACTTACTCTTTGTGGGAGGGTAGAAAATCAATTTAAAAAAAATAAATCAAATTCCCTGGGAGCGGATACTTTAACACAAATCTATATAAATAATTAGCGGATACTTTAACACAAATCTATATAAATAATTAGCGGATACTTTAACACAAATCCATATAAATAATTAGCAGATACTTTAACACAAATCTATCTAAATAATTATATCAATCATTCAAAAAGCATTTATCACAATTTCACCCATTGCACTATTCCATACACTCACCATCACATTTAAACAATTCTAATCTACTACAATTCTTTAAATGTTTGCAATATATTTTAGTACTCTTCTGCATTTGAATTTAATGTTCCTATTTTCTTTATTGTATCCATTGCTTTTGCCACTTCCGAAGTTGGTTCAGCTGCTGTAGCTACCGGTGTTGTACTCATTTTTAATTCTGTCCATCTTTCTTTTGGCATTAATACTTCACGCGGTTTACTTCCTTGGTAGCCTGATATTATGCCTCTTTCTTCCATTTGGTCTATTATTCTTCCTGCTCTTGCATATCCTACTTTAAACCTTCTTTGAATAAACGAAGTTGAGGCTTGCCTAGTTTCAACTACCACTTCTATTGCATCCATTAGGAATGGATCTGTTTCATCTTCTGACGCTTCTTCTGCCATTTCTTTGTCTGACTTGTTTGAGTTTTCTATACTTTCAAGTATATCTTCATTATATTTTACTTCTCCATTTGCTTTTACAAAGTCCACTATCTTTTCCACTTCATTATCTGATATAAATCCACCTTGTACCCTTGTTGGCTTTGGTGCTCCTGCTGGGTAGAATAGCATATCTCCTTTACCTAATAATTTTTCTGCTCCTACCATGTCTAATATTGTTCTTGAGTCTACTTGTGATGATACTGCAAATGCTATTCTTGATGGTATGTTTGCTTTTATTAGACCTGTTATTACATCTACTGATGGTCTTTGTGTTGCTATTACAAGGTGCATTCCTGCTGCTCTTGCTTTTTGTGCTAGTCTACATATTGCATCCTCTACATCGCTTTTTGCTACCATCATAAGGTCTGCAAGTTCGTCTATTATTATTACTATATGTGGAAGTTGACCTATTCCATCCTCACTTTTTATTGCTTCATTATATCCTTTTAAGTCTCTTACTCCTTTGGCTGCAAATGTAGAATATCTATTTTCCATTTCTTGAACTGCCCATGCCAATGCTCCTGCTGCTTTTCTTGGATCTGTTACTACTGGTATAAGAAGGTGTGGTATTCCATTATATACTGATAATTCTACTACTTTTGGGTCTACCATTACTAGTTTTACTTCACTTGGTTTTGCTTTATATATTATACTTGATATTAATGTGTTTATACATACTGATTTTCCTGAACCTGTTGCACCTGCTATCATTACATGTGGCATTTTAGCTATATCTGTTACTATTTCTTTTCCTGCCACATCTTTCCCAAGTGCAAATGCTAGTTTTGATTTGTGACTTCTGAATTCCTCTGTATCTATTATATCTCTAAAATGTACTACTTCATTTTCCTTATTTGGTACTTCTATTCCTACTGCTTGTTTTCCTGGTATTGGTGCTTCTATTCTTATTGTCTCTGCTGCTAGGTTTAGTGCTATATCATCTGCTAAGTTTGCTATTTTGCTAACACGCACTCCTTCTGCTGGTTTTAATTCATACCTTGTTATTGCTGGCCCTACCGATACATTTTCTACTTTTGCAGATACTCCAAAACTATATAACGTTTTTTGAAGTTTTGTTGCTGTATCTGTAACTGCTTTTTTTCCTCCTCTTGGACCTTTTGTTTCTCCTTGACTTAAAAGTTCTACTGGTGGAAATTCATAGTTTTCTTCTTCTACTGCTATTGTATGTTCTAAATTTAATACTTCTTTTACTTTTTCTTCTTTTGTTTCTACTTCTTGTTTAAATAGATTACTTTCTATTACATTTGGTTTAAATTGCTCATTTTCTAATCCTAAAGGTATTAATTCATCTTTATCATGATTATATTTTTTTAGTTTTTTGTTTTCTTCTAGTCCATTTAAGTTTATTGTTAATTGTTCTTCATCAATTTCCATCGCTCTTCGTCTAGCTTCTTCTTTTTCTCGTATACGTCTTTCTCTTGCTGTTTCTCTTCTTGTTTCTATTTGATTTATTTCTCTTATTGGACTTGTTTTTGATATTTTTCTTTCTTTCTCTTTATATTCTCGTCTTTCTTTTTTCTTTATCTCTCTTTTTTCTTCTAAACTATCTACTGTATTCGCTATTAATTCTGCTGGTTTTATAGCAAATATAAATATTACCAATACTATTGCTATACCAATAGTTAATATTATTGTTCCCAAAGAACCTAACATATTTATAAGTGGTGCTGCTAAAACTGCTCCTATAACTCCTCCACCTATATCTCTTTCACCTAAATAATATGCTTGTTCTACTATTTCTTTTATACTCTTTGAAATTTTTATATTTCCTGCTGATATTTGAAATACACTAAGTATTATTGATATACATATTAAAAAAATTGTATATTGAAAAAGTTTTGTACTTAAGATATCCCTTTCTTTATTACATGCTAAGTATATTGCTATTGCAAAAATTCCTATTGGTAGTATATATTTTATATATCCCATTATGCCGCCTAATGCTGGGCTTAAGTGTTCCCCTACAAAACCTGATTTCATATATATTAATACTGCGAGTAAAATGCTCATAATTATCATTGAAACTACTGCTACATCTAAGCTTACTTTTTTTTCTTTCTTTCTTCCTCTTTTACTTCTTGCCATTTCCAATTTTCCTTTCTTATGTATCTATATTTTTATATAATAGCCCTATTTTTATAGGTTAATTCTATCATTACTATGTTATATTTGCAAGGAAAAATAGCTAATTTTTAAAATATGACTTATAAAAAATAATAAACGAATAGAATACATTTTACTTAGTAAAATACGCGAAGATTCATCATCTCCGCGTCATTTACTATTCTACTTTAACTTCATGATGGCAGCCCCATCCACTAATTTTAGAACCACCTTCTTCTCTTATGCTAACATAAGCGTTCATACAATCTGCAAATTCTGAAAAAACTCTATGACTACCTTTAAAATCTTCTGGATATAATAATGTAATTTCATCTAACTCTCCATCTTTTTCCGTTGCCCGCTTCATAAGCTCATTTGATAATTGTATAAGTCCTTCTCTTTGTTCACGAGTTAAGTTATCACATTCTTTCCAATAACTCTGGTAATCTCTAATTCCATTATAATTAAGTTTCATATTTTCCCCCCTTAAATAAATTATTATTTAATAGTTTCTATATATTTATATTTATATATTAGCATAGGTATAATTATTTTTCAAGACTATTTATTTTAGAATTTTTCAATTATATTTTCACTTGTTAACTTAAAGTATTTTAACAATTCTTCTGCTTTTCCTGATTTCCCGAATTGGTCGTTTATTCCCATTCTTATTACTTTGCATGGATATTCTTCAGCTAATACTTCACACACTGCTGAGCCTAATCCTCCAATTACGTTGTGGTCTTCTAATGTTATTATTTTTTTTGTTTCTTTTGCGCATTTTACTATCATTTCTTTATCTATTGGTTTTATAGTGTGAATATCTATTACTCTTACATTTATTCCTTGTTTTTCTAACTCTTTCTTTGCTTTTATTGCTTCACATACTACATCTCCTGTTGCTATTATGCTTGCATCTGTTCCTTCCCCTATTTGAACTGCTCTTCCTATCTCGAATTTTTGTGTTTCTTCATATATTATAGGTGTTTCCATTCTTGATAATCGCAAATATACTGGCCCTTTTATTTTTGATATTTCTTTTACTGCCCATTTTGTTTGTGTATCATCTGAAGTCACAATAACTGTCATGTTTGGTAAGCTTCTCATCATTGAAATATCTTCTAACATTTGGTGTGTTGCTCCGTCTTCTCCTACTGTTATTCCTGCATGTGTTGCACATATTTTTACATTTAGGTTTGGATAGCATATACTATTTCGTATTTGATCATAAGCTCTTCCTGCTGCAAATACAGCAAATGTACTTGCATATGGAATTTTACCAGATGCTGCAAATCCTGCTGCCGTAGACATCATGTCTTGTTCTGAAATTCCCATTTGAAAAAATCTTTCTGCATTTTCTTTTGCAAATATATTTGTTTTTGTTGCAGTAGAAAGGTCTGCATCTAACACGACAATGTTTTTATTTTCTTTTCCCAACTCAGCTAGGGCTTCACCGTAACTTTGACGAGTTGCTTTTTTTATTGTTTCATTCATTATTTTTTCTCCTTTTTAGTTAATACTATTTCCCACGTTTGAGACAATTCCTAATCTAGCTAGATTATTTTTTTCTTGTGGTTATCTCTATCTTGTTTTTTACTACAAACCATGCCTTATACTAGTTTCCTAACTCTTCAATTGCTCTTTGGTATTCTTCTTTACTTGGTGCTTTTCCATGCCAACCTGCTTGATTCTCCATAAAAGATACACCTTGCCCTTTTATTGTTTTCGCAATTATTGCTGTTGGTTTTCCTTTTGTTAGTTTTGCTGTTTCAAAAGCATCTATTATTTGTTCTATGTTGTTGCCATCTATTATTATTGTATTAAAACCAAATGCTTTAAATTTTCCTTCTATATTGTCTAGTCCTTTTACATTTTCTATGTTTCCATCTATTTGCAAATTATTATTGTCTATTATTACACATAAGTTGTCTAATTTATATTTATATGATGTCATTGCTGCTTCCCATACTTGGCCTTCTTCTATTTCTCCATCTCCTAAAAGGCAATATACTCTAAATCCATCATGATTTAGTTTTGAGGTTAATGCCATTCCATTTGCTGCTGATAGTCCTTGACCTAATGATCCTGTTGTCATATCTACTCCTGGTACTTTATTCATATCTGGGTGCCCTTGTAAATTACCACTTGCACTTCTAAATTCTTTTAGTTTTTCTTTTTCAAAATATCCTCTTTCTGCAAGTACTGCATATAATGCTGGTGAACAATGACCTTTTGATAGGACAAATCTATCTCTTAATGGTGCTTTTGGATTTTTCTCATCTATATTCATTTGATTAAAATATAATACTGTTAGTACATCTGCACATGAAAGTGAACCTCCTGGGTGACCTGATTTTGCAATATATACTTGCTCTATTATATTTTTTCTTATTTTATTAGAAATTTTTTCTAATTCTTTTATTTCTGTAATTTTCAAAATATTTTTCTCCTTTTTTATATTCTTATTTTTATTTATATTCTATATTATTATTCTTTTATATGCAACATTTTTATATAATATTTTTGGGTATGGTGCCCCATGCCCCTACTTTTATATTTATTTTTCTAATAATAATTTAATGGATTAACATATTCTCCATCTATTCGTATTCCTAAATGTAAGTGTGCTCCTGTGGTGGCTCCGTTTGTTGGATTTCCGGTTTGAATCTTTATATTGGTTTCCGTGGTACTCCATATACATTTTTCGGACCTACAAAACCGAATTACTTGTCCTTGCAGAACTTCATTACCTTCTTGTACTATGTAATTTGGTGATACATGACAATAGGTTATTTTCATATTATCTCTTGATAGTGTTATCGTATAGCCTCCTCCTCCTAAAAAACCTGTATATGTTATAGTTCCATCTACTACTGCTATTAATTTGCTTCCTTCTGGGGCTCCTATATCTATTCCCTTATGGTACGATGATGCACCTGCCGTAGGAGATGTTCGTTTTCCAAAATATGAATTTATTTTTGTGTATCCTGGACTTGGCCACACAAAACCGTAAATTACTTATTTGCATATTTTCTATTGCATTCAAATCATAATCTAATATAATTTTTCCTGATATAATAGGCATAAAAAAACATGAAATTATTACGATTAAAATTATTAGACTAAAAATTATATAATAAAATGGCTTTAAAAAAGAGCCTAACATAAAGATATACCTCCTTTATTTAGCCCCTATTTGTTTTTTATTCACCCTCATCTCAATTATTTCTGTATGTTTTTATTTCTTAAATGCAAAAAATTTACTAATAAAGAAATTTAATATTATTACTATTACTGTAATTATGCATTTGTTTATTAAGTATGCTGTATTATCACTAAATATCCCATAGAATATATGTATAATATCATTTAATATATATACTCCTAATATTTCTATTATCATTGTAAGTACTCTACCTAATATAAATTTTCCAAATTCTTCCCATTTTTCTTTAGCTTTATTTGCTTTAGATTCAAATACCCATTCCCTATTTGTAAAATATGCAAATAAGATTGAACATATTATTCCTATTGTACTAGCAATGTTTCCCTCTATTTTAAATACTGCTTTTAATATGTATGAAACTATTATATTTACAACTGTTGTTAATATTCCAAATATTATGTATGATATCACTTCTTTTGTACATGCTTTTTTTATTATTTCTTTTATTTTTTCCATTTTTGTTCCTTATATATTTATTATATTTTCTTAATATACTAAAGGCTAGAAAATATATTTATTTTCTAGCCCCATATATTCTACTATGGCAGGGGTAGTAGGACTCGAACCCACACAGGCAGTTTTGGAGACTGATGTGCTACCATTAACACTATACCCCTATATGTTAATACTTTATTATATTAACATACTTTCTGTCCTTATGCAAGTATTTTTTTTATTTTTTTATTTTTTGTTTTACTATTGATGATTAGAAAATATTTTTATACTGTAGTACCTTAAATTAGTGCAGAATACAAGTTATGACTGCTACATAAATTTAATTTTTAAATAATATTAAAATATCACTTAAGCGTAATTTAGTAAATTATTACATATGTTATTCTTAATATATTCAATTACATTATAAAAATATTTTTTAACTATGAATTATCACTCTATATAATTCTTAATACATTCTATTCTTGCCATTTTAATATTGGATAACCATTATTTATATTATTTTCATCCTCTTTATACGAGTTTCCAAGTATTGAACTGTATGTTTTTAATTGTTCATTTGATATTTTACTTCCTACAATACCTATATACCCATTTTCAGACCAATCATAATATGCATAATCTCCTACACTATAATATGAGTTATTTATTGTAACAGGTTCTGCTGAGGTCTCATTTCTTCCAAGTATACCTCCAGCTATGCTATTTTCTCCTTGTATTATTATTTCTGCTATATTATAACTATTATTAATTTCACCTTTATTACTATATCCTATAATTCCACCTGCAAAAGTTTGTATTCCTGTGGTTTCTATTTTTCCTATATTATAACTATTTTCTATTGTTCCTAAATTTACACCTATTATTCCTCCTGCACATGACATAGCATAACCTTCTATTTGTGTTTTAGAAGTGATTTTTGCTTTATTATAGCACTGTTTTATTTCCCCTGTTTCTAAGTTCATTGCAGCTATCGAGCCTATTTTCGCTCCAGGATATATGTTTGTTTGTGTATTTATTGTTGTTTTTGTTGTGTTTATTACTCCACTTTCAATTCCTATATTTTCTATTTTTCCTCTATTATTACATACTAAACATGCTGTATATGTATCTTCTTTTTCTATACTATATTCATTATTTATATATACATTTTTTAATTTTATATTTTTTATTATTGCTCCTTCTGCTAAATTTTTAAACATAGACATAGTCTGATTTGAATTTCCACTTATATATACATTATCTATACTGTGATATTTCCCATCTAATATTCCTTCAAAATTTTCAATAGTCTGCCATTGATTTTCCAAATTTCCATCTAGTTCTATATTTTCTATTAATGTTATAGTTTTTCCTTTAAAAGTTTCTCCATTATTTGCTAAAGTTGTAAAAGTATTTATATCGTCTATTGTTTTTATTGTGTAATCTGAAAATTTAATTGATTGTGATTTTCTTATATCACCTTTCTTATTTTCTACAATAACATATACTTCATGCTCTCCAAAGGTTGTTGGTACACTAAAGCTTTGTATTTTATTATCAGTATCTATCTGCCTTTCTAGTTTATTATCTATATAAAATTTGTAAGATTTTATACCTACTGCTCCTATATCTATTCCATTAGCTGTTAAAAGTACTGTTTTGTTTTTCACTTCACTTATTTCTAATTTTATATCTAAATCATGATTAATTTCTATAGTATCTAATTTCATTGTTGTATAGTATATTTTTCCATTATACTGTATTCCTTTTGGATAGTATATTGTATGAGATTGT